>NZ_CBDDRA010000013.1:0-159095 GCF_965232925.1 Tumidithrix helvetica PCC 7403 | reverse complement strand
GCCATTTAGCTTCTAATTCTCTTTTCATGTTTGAGCTTGACTTAGCCTTTGCAATTTCTTGCTCTATTTTCTCGTGCCTTTCTGTTGCTCTTGCCTTGCTGCCGATTAGTCCAAACTAAAGAATAAAAAGCCCGAAGGAGTTACTCTTCGGGCTAGACGTTTGTAGATACGTCGCTAGTAGACTTATTGTTGCTTTTTCAACGGGTTGGCTATGCGATCGCAGTACGTGTTTTCTGTGATTGTTGCCGATGCTGCTTGTGATCGCGATCGCAGGCTGGGGAATAAGAAAAAAGCTCAAAGGAGCTAATCCTTTAGGTTAGAGGTTTGTAGACTTATCCTAAAGCGAGGGAAGCATGTATCAAGCCATATTTCAGCAATCGCCTGCCTTTAAAATTTAGCCTAAACCCAATTCGCAACTTTTTAATATTTTCGATTTATGACTCTTCAGTTTATGACTCTGGTAATTGAGTCTGCTGGCTTTTCTCACGTAGTGACTCAGGGGGATACAAGGTAACTCGTAGGGAAGTTCCAACCTTTGCCATACGTTGGAGGAGTGTATTAGATAGTCCTTGATTGAATGCCCATGGCTCACTCCCACAATCGTAGCCAATGTTGAACTCACAAAGTGTTAAAACCCGCCAAATACTTCGTTCTGGCTCATCAAACTGCTCAATGACTGATAGCATGGCTGCAATGTTTGATTCAGGATCTTCATATTGTTCATCTGTTTCGAGAATTGAGAACCAGTGACCATCTTCACATAGTGTTACATGAAGTGGGACAACACCCTGAGACTCAAAGGCTGCTGCGAGTGGGGTTAAATCCACGCTGGCAGAGAGATCGAGATCCGTGTTGAGGTATCGGGTTTGCAATCCGTATTCTCCATTGCTTTTCTAGAACTTGAAGCCTAACTTAAAATACATTATACAAAAAATTCTGGTTAACACCACCATTATTAAGATGATTTCGCAATTTTTTTGGTTAACACTTATGGGTAATGTTTAGCAAAGTAGGTTGCGAAGTGTAGTCACAAGAAACTTTGTTGACACCTATGAATCAAACTGCCAAAATACAGGAATAAATTTCGTTTTCTCGCTGGACTATACCTTTGCGCCATGACGAACCAAATTCTTTCTGTAGAAGAACTAAAATCCCTGAATGTGCGTTCCAATCGCCAAGGGTTGCTGCGCTTGACTTTGCACCTAGGCGTAATGACGATCGCGGGTTATCTTTGGGCAACTAATTTGACCGGCGATCGCTGGTATATTGCGATCCCATCCTTGGCGATCTATGGCTTCAGTTTGGCGATTATGTTTGCGCCTTTACATGAGAGTTCCCATCGCACGGCTTTTGCGAATAATCATTTGAGCGATGCGATCGCGTGGTTAGCAGGGTTACTATCTTTTTACAACAGCGGGTTTTACCGTCAGTATCACAAATGGCATCACCGCTACGCCCAGATTCCCGACAAAGACCCCGAACTCAGCGATCCCCCGCCTGCGAACCTTGGGGAATATCTGCTGCAAATTAGTGGGATTCCTTGGTGGATTGGGAAAGTGCAAACGCATGGGCGAGTAGCTCTTGGGAAATTAGAAGATTATCCATTCATTCCCGAAGCGCAAAGAGAAGAGGTAATTCGTTCGACAAGACTGCAATTACTGGTTTATATAGCAGCGATCGCAATTTCCATTGCCTTTAAACAGCCTTGGTTTCTGCTTTATTGGCTGTTGCCCTTAGCCGTAGGTCAGCCATTCTTACGATTTCTGTTAATGGCAGAACATATGGGGTGCACCAAAGATGACAATAGCCTCACCAACACCCGCACCACCCTAACCTTTCTACCCCTGCGCTACTTCATTTGGAATATTCCTTTCCACGCCGAGCATCATCTCTATCCATCAATTCCATTCTATATGTTGCCCGTTGCCCATGAGAAGTTGCGCAGTCACTTTGTCCATGTCGATTCGGGCTATGTGAATGTCAACTTAGAGATCGTCAAGCATCTCAACGCGCAAGAGCCCGTTGCAGTATGAGTCTGTTCGTCATTCCAGACTTTGAACTGCAATGTGGGACTGTCCTGCCAGAGGCAAAGGTAGTTTACCAAACCTATGGCGAATTGAATCGCGATCGCTCGAATGTAATTCTCTATCCCACCTCCTACGGAGCGCAGCATCCAGACATTGAGTGGCTCGTGCGTGCCGATGGCATTCTCGATCCGACGCGATGGTTTATCGTGATTCCCAATATGTTTGGGAATGGGCTGTCTAGTTCCCCCAGTAATTGCCCCTCCTGCGGATTAGCCGAGCAAGGATTTTGGTTCAGCCATTTCGATAATGTCCGCGCTCAGGAACGACTTTTACGGGATGTCTTTGGCATCGATCGCCTTGCGCTCGTCTATGGTTGGTCGATGGGAGCGCAGCAAGCCTATCACTGGGCGGCTTTATACCCCGAACGGGTAGCGCGCATTGCTGCCCTTTGCGGTACTGCCCGCACCACTGACCACAATCGAATTTTTTTAGCCAGTTTGCGATCGGCGCTAACCTCTGACCCCACTTGGACGGGGAATGGGTTTGATGGCATTCCCGATCGCGGTTTTCATACTTTTTCCTTGATCTATGCGAGTTGGGCGGCTTCACCCGCCTTTTATCAGGCAGGACTCTACTACCAATTTGGCTTTGACTCGCTCGAAGATTATTTGCAACGCGGATGGGAAGCTAACTATCGTAAACGAGATCCGCATAACCTAATTGCCATGATTGATACATGGTTAAAATCTGACCTCAGCGATAATCCTACTTACAAGCGCGATTATGCACTGGCGTTGGCATCAGTTCGGGCAAAGACTCTGGTGATACCAAGTGCAAGCGACCTGTACTTTACCCCCGCAGATTGTAAGAGAGAAGCCTCTATGATTCCGAATGCCAAGTATCTGGAAATCCCCTCGATTTGGGGACATCGTGCAGGCAATCCCTATCAAAATCCTGAGGATGAAGCGTTTATCCGTCAAGCGATCGCCGAACTTCTCGCTCATTGAACGAATTGGTAATAAGCAATAAACTATGACAAGCCTTTCTGCAATTGCCCAAGAAAGAGGAATTCGCTATTTTCTGATTTCCTTTACCGATTTATTTGGCGTCCAACGCTCTAAGTTAGTACCCACAGCCGCGATCGATAGTATGGCAACCAGTGGTGCTGGCTTTGCTGGCTTTGCCACATGGCTCGATATGACCCCTGCCGATGCCGATATTTTTGCCATTCCCGATCCGAATAGTCTGTTTCCCTTGCCTTGGCAACCCGACGTTGCTTGGATGCCTGCCGATCTTTACATGAATGGCGAACCCGTCGCCCAAACTCCACGTTTAGTGCTAAAGCGCGTTCTCAGTCAAGCCGAGGCACTGGGCTATCGGGTAAAAACGGGTGTGGAGTGCGAATACTTTCTCTTGTCTGCTGATGGCGAGCAACTTTCCGATCCTCGCGATCGCGCTAGCAAACCCTGCTACGACCAACAGGCGTTAATGCGTCGCTTTGATATTATTGCCGAAATCTGCGATGCCATGCTGGCAATGGGTTGGGGCGCATATCAAAACGACCACGAAGATGCGAACGGTCAGTTTGAAATGAATTGGACTTACGCCGATACGCTGATCACTGCCGATCGCCATGCCTTCTTTAAATATATGGTGAAAGCGATCGCCGAAAAACACGGATTCCGCGCCACATTTATGCCCAAGCCCTTCCCTCATCTCACGGGGAACGGTTGTCACACCCATCTTTCGGTTTGGGATTTAGCTGGAAATACCAATCTATTTGACGCTCCTCTTGACGATCCTCTTGACAATTCTCAAGGCGAACTAGGACTATCCCCCCTTGCCTATCAATTTATTGGGGGTGTTTTGCATTCGGCGGAAGCTCTCTGCGCTTTTACCAATCCTACGGTCAACTCCTATAAGCGGATTAATGGGACTGTGACCCTATCTGGAGCCACATGGTCGCCCAATACGATTAGTTACACGGGCAACAATCGCACCCACACCATTCGCATTCCCGAACCAGGACGCTTTGAATTTCGCCTCCCTGATGGCGCGGCAAATCCCTATCTTTTACCTGCCGCACTGATTGCCAGTGGACTAGATGGCATCAAGCATAAGCGCGATCCCGGAAAACGTTATGACAACAATACCTATACCGATCCACTCCCTTTGGGAACTGTGAGGCAACTACCTGTAAATCTTTTAGATGCCTTACGTTGTCTAGAGGCTAATACGATCTTGCCTGAAAGCTTGGGAACCGATCTGACCCATGCCTATTTAAAACTCAAGCATCGAGAATGGAATGATTATTGCTCCCGCATTAGCCCTTGGGAGACAGAAACCACTCTGGATTGTTGAGATTAGCTATCGGGGATATGCTTTGTTGATGCTGCCTCTCATTCTGATATCTCTAGTTGGTTTGCTGAGTGTGAAGTTCCTACTGTTCTCATTTAGAAATTTTTATAGCATTTATTCAGAAATATCCCCGAAGCGATCGCGGTATTTTTTCAGTAATGCTTCTGCTTGTTGTTTCGCAAGACGTTCTTGAACAGCGATCGCCTCAGCCAATGCAGCGCGTTCGCCAGCCGTAGGGTATCTCACCCCATGGCGATCGTACCAATAGAGCCACTCACGTTTCCATCCACTAAGATCGCTAAGAGCGTAGCCAAGGCCAAGTTCCACTTCTGGCATCCATACCATTTCTCCACCTTCAGGCAAAAGCGAGATCGAAGGTACGAGTTCATACTTTCGATCGACCAATTTATATACTTCCAAAGATTGGTGGTTTTTGTAAAGCCCTCTTCTTCCACTTAAGGGATTGTAAATAACGTAATAAAGAATTCCTAAATCTTGATACTCTTCTAACTTGCGATCGTACTCTCCGTTATATTCCTTAGAGATGACCTCAAGTACGAGAATCGGCAGCACTTTTTCTTGCCATACCACATAGCTCAAGCGTCCACTTTCGCCATTGTACCGAGGAACGCCTAAAGCCAGAAATCCATCAGGAACGATCGCTTTCGATTGTTCTGGTTTTTCAAGGTTGGGTTCGAAATACACGCACATATCTACACCCCAAAACCAATCAGTTCGCTCTACCCAAATGTCTCTCAGCAAGTTCAGCAGAATATTTGGAATGTCGTTTTGGAGTTCGTTATCCACAGGGGTTTCATCAGAATCTGGCAGTTCCTCAGCAGTTGGTAAATGGCGGTATTCTGAAGATACAGTAAACATGGCTTTTAGCATTTTCACGTTAGCCCTATTTTGTCATAGTTTTTTTGTTTTTTAGCAAAGCAAGCGAAATACTTCAATTCCAAACGCTCGTAAAGCCGATCCTCGCAACCCAAATAAAGGATGCGATCGCTATACCTACAACCTTAGATTGCAGAATAAAGTAAGCAGGGCTTCAGCTATACTTTTCTTACTTGAAAATCGCTATAGTTTTTACAGGACGATCGCATTCAGAACATGAGAGCCAAGATAGTCGATCGAATCATCTACATTAGCAAAGACGATGTGCCGCAATATAAAAAAGGTGGTTCGGTCGTGCGGAATAGTTATTTCTGGGCTTTGCGTTCTATTGCCTGTCAAGCTCGGCGCGATCGCGATTGGGAATACGAATCTGAGGTCTGGTTCGCGCTAGAGAGAATGCTGATCTCCTTCGCCGAATCTGGCTATCTATCCACCAGCGAAACGATTCTAGAATTTCCCACAGATGCCGAAATCCCCCCTGTTTTGCGAAACATCTCAACTTGGCAAGAAATATGATTGGGTTATTTTCGACATTCATCATCGCGATCGCCAAGGCTAACGCCAAGCGGACAGTCTTTAACACCCGTTTCTACAAATTTACGCGTGAAGCTCTCACGCAAGTTAGTAATTACATCAGCTTCGGGCGGTATTTGACCTTGTAACATAGCCAACGATACAGGCGGAAGATTAAAGCGCAAATTTGCCAATCGCGCGGCAATTTGGAGATTTGTACGTATTTCTTGGTCTAAAAAGATAATTTGAATCCCAAGATTGGGAACTTGAGAGAGACTCTTGGCTTTGCCGCTGCGTCCGTGAATCCCCACCACTTCACCGCGATCGTTAAATACTGGTCCACCACTCATGCCAACTTCTGTTTGGCAACTGTACAGCAAACCATACCCACCATCAGGGTCAGGGGGACGAATTTCCATGACTACCCCAGGCGAAAATCGACGATCCAGTCTTGTAACGTTGGTCTCAGGGTTCGGCCATCCTGACACAAAAGAGCGATCGCCCACTTTAATGCCAGAGAGATTGACTGTTGCGATCGGATAGTCTTTGTCACTCTCAAATTGGAGGATGGCAAGGTCTAGTCCTTTAATTGTTAGGGCTCTTTCGCCCACATCGACTCCCAAGAAGTTAATCATTTCTGACTTCTGGTTTTCTTCAATGAAGTGCACCTTGCCATCAAACGTGCGAATCCCATAACCATTACCAACACTGCGTACAACATGGAGATTGGTCGCCACAAAATATCTGTTCCTGAGTTTGGCTACAACCACTCCAGAGCCAGTTCTAAAGGCTTCTCCTGACTCGGTGTCTCCTTCCTTTAGACCTGCTCCGATCACCACCGTCGTCTGCCTTGCAATATCTTCGATTTGCTTATCTGTAAGTAAGGGTGATGGAGCCGTTGCCACAGTTTGTCGATCTGGACTTAACGTTTGATGCGTTCTACCGATGGAGTTCGTCGAATTCGCAGCGCTTGCTGTTACAAACAGTAACCCAACCATTATGCCTAACCAACCCTTTCGTAGCAAAAACATAAACCCAACCTTTCTATTAACTAAATTGAACTTGATGAAACCTCATGGAATTCCTCAAAAGAATAAGGTCACTTGCACGGTCATGCGTTGGAATTAATGGATCGCGATGGCGGACTGAAAAGAGGAAACAGGAATTGCCCAACTCAGCGTTTCCATTTGGCGAAATAACGCTATAGAGGGCTTTGTCCCATCGCTAAAGGTAAATACTTCAATCCCCTGTAAGGGATATTTTAAGCGTCCGTTGATTCCGATAACTTGCCCGCGATCGTTAAAAACTGGTCCCCCACTCATGCCCTGCTCGATCTCATTGCTATAGCCTAAGCGATAACCTCCTGGGAGTGACTTGTCAAGCTGCATCGCAACTTTGCCCTCGGTCAGACGATAGGCTCTGATACCCCAATTGCGCGTACTTTCGATCGCGTTTTTATTAGGGAAAGAATAGTTGGGAAACCCAGAAGCATAAACCAGATCGTTCGCTGCCATTCGATCTGAATCACCTAAACTAGCAACTTGATAGCCCCTCTCACTGTGAAACGTAACAAGGGCAAGATCGAGATCGAGCGTTTGATTGGCGGGAGTTGAAAATGGTTGGAACTGAGCTAAATGAATAACTCCATCCATGCTCAGAACCGTAATCTGCCGATCCCAAAAATCTGCTAACACATGCCTACAGGTAATTGCTGTATAGACCTGCCCTTGGCGGCGAATAATTACGCCAGAACCCATGCCTGAGTCCGTTACGATTCTCACCGTGGTTTGTCGGGCAACTTCAGTGGGGCTGAGTTTTGGCGATACTGGCGATCGTTGCTCTGCGATCGCGAAAACGCTAGCCCCTTGACTTGCAAAGGTCTCAATGACTGATGCGAGAGTCCCAACGGTCATAACCAAGATCAGAGTAGTGATTAACGCTTTCAATGCTAAATACTTGTGTCTTGACTTGGCTTGATGGGCTCAGGTTTTACAGAGGGCATTACGGAGGGTTTTACGGTGGAAGACTCCGTAGGCTTCGCATCTAAAAACTTCTCAATCTCTTCTCCTATCGGAGCATATCCTAAAGCTGCGCTCTGTTGTACGGCACTACCCGATCCTAGAACGCTAAAATTAATCAGCTTTTGCAAAATTTCTCTCTCTCTACCCCGATCTGAGGGACGTAGGGTAAATAGAAGATTAGAACTATTACATAGCTGATTGCGATCGCTCACATGACAAATGACAGATTCTCCATTTAACCGACCATAGGTTAAGTTGAGGTTCTTTAACTTACCACCATTGGTCGCAACCACTTTCGTCAAGCGATCGGACACAATGCCACAACGGACTTTGGGCGTGTATTGAGAACCCAATTCAAAGCTATTCCAAGTAATTAATGGAGGGGTTTGACGTTCTCCACGACGTGCGATCGTAGCATAGCCACTTTCCATTGAGATACACTCAAAGGTCGTTACTTCAGGAGTAGGGGTGGGTAGTTTGATCGGTGTAGTCGTCAGTGGAGGCGGAGTCGTGGGATTTTTTTGGGTTTGTCCTGTAGTGGAGCTTTGATTTACAGGCGTGCAGATTAATGAGGTGGAACCCTCTATGGGTTTACAACTTAGTTGAACTTGAGCGAAAACAGGTGAAGCTACAACTGCCAAAGCACCAGATGTGACGAGTGTAGCGAAAAGGATAGTTTTTGTAAGCTTAGGCATAGTTGACAAACCTTCTCTATCTTGAATAGTTAATAATTAATCTTTTTGAATGTATTCTAAGTTTCTGGATTCTTGCTTTTCGATTAAAGGAAAATAACAGTTAAAAAATATAATTTAATAAACTTCCTCCAAATTGTTTTAGAATGCCATAAAGTTTTTCGAGGCTTTCTCCATCTATATCAATGCGATCTAGGGGATAGTTCCGAATTACTTTTAAAATGGATAATTTACGATCTTGACTTGCAGATAGGACAATCGCAGAACGTAAAGCCTGGCGGTTGGCTTTTCCTGAGTGAGGTCCGATCGCCTGTCCGACTCGATCCAGCAAGAATTCTCCCATAGGGCTGTTTAATGCCCGATCCAGTTGAATGAGATCGACCGATATTTCTTGCATTAAGGATTTTCGTAGGGCTAAGTCAACTAGCGATCGCTCTTTTAAGTATTCCCCCAAAGGTGAATTTAATTCGCCTGCATTGGCAAAGGCTTGGATTTGGTCGAGGGTTAAGGTTTCCTCAAACATGCCATATTTGAATACCACTGTTTCTGCGGCTTTTGCTTGCAAACCCCACCCTAAGATCGAAACGAGGCAAATACTCGGTAAGAGAGATACCCCGTAACGATAAACAGTAGTCCACAGAGTTTTCATGAGTCGAATAAACCACTCTTGTATGAGAATCTAGAATTGATTGACCGACGTTTAATAGGCAAAGTTCCAAAAAAAATATATATAGCGATCCTATTCGATCCATGAGAGATTCTTTCCTCTGCATTGAGCGTAGGGCAATTCATGAATTACCCTACGCTCAATGCATTTAGGATTACTAAAGTGCGCGGTTATTAATTCTTTGCAAAGAATTAATTAATTTTGCCTATTTACTTATCAGGATTATTTCAGTAGTGTGATTGCATTATCTTAACCAAAAGCGATACATTCGCTGTGCTACTTTTGTTTTTTCAAAGTGTGAGGAAGTGAGTGTGAAAAGTATAGATATTTGGCTGGGGCTCAAAGTTCCTGCTTTGTCGTTGTTTTTATCGCTACCCGTAGCCTTGATATCTGTAGCAGATGCCCAAACCTTAGCGAAACAGACTCTTCCCACAGACAAAAGCGATCGCGCTTTGGTTAGTCATACCCTCGATCCCCAAACACAGACTTTAACGAACATTCCAAGGGATATCACAACAACCAATTTCCCAAAAGCAACTGCCCCCAATAAAGACGGCATTGTCACAAATGTCGCGCAAGTTAATACACCGCAAATCAATACACCACAAGTCAATACACCAGTAGTTCTCGATTCTAAAGTTCCCATCATACTTCAAGCGATCGAGCAAAATCGCCTTAGAAGTCAGCCACGCGATCTAAAATCCGATACTTTCAACGCCAACAAGCCAGCTCCTAAGAGCACTGCTCAAGCTCAGGTTACATCAGTATCTCAGCTCGAAGATGTCAAACCGACAGACTGGGCATTTACGGCATTACAGTCCTTGGTGGAACGGTACGGATGTATTGCAGGCTATCCCGATCGCAGCTATCGCGGACAACGAGCCATGACTCGCTATGAGTTTGCAGCAGGGTTAAATGCTTGTTTGGACAAAATCAATGAAATCATCTCGGCAGGGTTAGCAGATAAGGTCAGTAAAGATGATTTGGCAACCCTCAAAAGATTGCAAGAAGAATTTGCCGCAGAGCTAGCAACCCTGCGCGGTCGCGTCGATGCCCTAGAAGCCAAAACTGCCAAATTAGAGGCACAGCAGTTTTCGACAACAACGGTTTTAGGAGGAGAAGTCATCTTTGGGCTGTCCTCAGGCTGGGGCGGTGGACCACCAGGTTTGGGTCAAAGCAATTTAGTTTTTACGCAACTGGCTCAGTTACAAACCGTTACATCTTTCTCAGGCAAAGATCGTCTGAGAATTGTCTTGCAAGCAGGTAACTTTGCAGGTCGGGGGTTTGCCGAACAAAATGCACTAAACACCTACACCTCCTTACTAGCCGCTCAATCAGATACAGCGAATCAGTTTCAGCTCTCTCAGTTAAATTATCGATTTCCTGCCTTTGGCGATCGCGTCGTATTTACAATTCAGCCTGTAGGGTTTAGCCTCAGCAGCGTTTTATCGGCAAACTCTCCCTACTTTGATACGGGTCGAGGTGCTATTTCGCGCTTGGGGCAGGTCAGCCCTGTTTTTAGAATTGGCAATCTTGATGCGGGTGTAGGGTTTGACTGGTTAATCAGCGAGCGTTTCCGCCTTCAGTTTGCCTATGGAGTAAGCAATCCTAGCGATCCGCGTGCGAATGGGGGCTTGTTTGGCTCAAGAGATCAAGCGATGGGCTTACAGTTTTTGCTCCTCCCCACCGATAATCTGCTAACGGGCATTACCCTAGTTTCTGGCTATTCTTCGAATGCTCGTCTTAACACATTTACGGGTAGTTTTATCGCCGACACCTCTGGGTTGATCGACGAGCCTGCAAATATTTACGCCCTCAACGGCACTTTGCAATGGCAAATAACGCCTAAAATCACTTTTTCGACATGGGGAGGACTTGTCGCAACCTATGCTCCTTCTACTCAGGGTTTTGCTGCAAGTACTAACTATATGTTTGCCTTGGGATTCGCCGATCTGTTTGGTCGCGAAGGCGATCTGCTTGCCATCTTGTTTGGTCAACCCCCTAAGTTGGTCAACTATGATAAATATGGTGTAACCACGGGTCTAATTGATACAGCTACCTCTAGCCATTTTGAGGTGTTTTATCGCTATGTGGTGAATCGCAATATTTCCATTACCCCAGGTTTCTTTCTGGTGACAAACCCCGGCAATATAGCCAATAACAATACAATTTATGTAGGCACAATCCGAACCACATTCAGGTTTTAACGGTTGGTTTTATAAGGAGGCTAAAACTGTGACATCATCCAAATTTAACTTGCAAGTTTCTATACTTATTTCTCTGGTCTTTACTGGCTTTACATTCTCATGTGTAGAGATGGCAAAAGCCCAAACCGTAACAAGTCCAGCTACAAACCCAGCACCAACACAACCTGTTGCACCTCGCCCCAAACCAACTTTTTTTGAAACACAATCCAAACTAACTTTTGGGGAGGGCGATTTTTTGGAATCTGCTTTAGACGGAGCCCAAAATGCTTTTGCCGACACTACAAAGATCCAGAATTCGGTCTTTAGAAATTTTTACGATCCTTTCTCCTCACCCATATTCCAGACTCCTGGAACGGTCACTGTGTTGAATCGCGATCCTAACAGTTCTCAGTTTTTGACAACACAATTTTCAGGCGGTGGTGCTACGTTTAACATCAGCAATGCAGTACCTAGCTCAAATCCACAGGTTGGAACCATAACGCTTAGCGGTAGCATTGGCGGTACGAATGTAAGCGGGGTTTGGAACTACAATGCTGGCTATAGTGCGAATGGCAATTTATACACTGGGGTAGTACAACTGACCAGACCTAGCAGTCCAGGTCAATCGCTCTTGATTCAAATCCCTGTGACCTCCGATCCGAATGCGAATAATTTGAATGCACCGGTTTCTGGTTCAGCAACGTTGACGTTTGGTCGTCCAGTAGATCGCTAAGTTAAAGCAGCCCTATTTCCCGAAGTCTTTGCTGTAGGTAATCTCTAGCTGTAATCCCTTTAGCCAGCAACACATCAGAGCGAGGGTGCAAAAATAAAGGCATTGAGTATCGAGATTTTAAGGCTGCTTCTCCCATAGGATTGACTACACGGTGGGTGGTTGAGGGATAGTAGCCCTGACTGGCTAGTTGCAACATATCGCCAATATTTACAACCAGATCGCCTGCATGGCAAGGGACTGCTTGCCAGTTTCCCTGCCGATCGCAGATTTCTAGACCCGTCGCTGTCGCCGCAGGCAATAGGGTAATTAGATTGATATCCTCATGGGCAGCCGCCCGTACAGAGCCTTCTGGAGCCTCCGTTAAAGGGGGATAGTGCAAAATCCGCAAGACGGTTGCTTGGCTGTCGGCAATCATTTGATGTAGGGGAACAATCTGCTCAGAACCTTGCAAAATCGGGGGTGAAGCCGCTTCGATCCAGCCTAATAATTCTGTGGCTAACTCAACCAACCGATGAAATAACTGCCAAGTGCGATCGCTTATGCCTTGGGGCAACTGGCTCCAGCCATAAAGATGGTAAAACTCTTTGAGATCGGGGCGATCGTGTCCTTTTGCTTGCTCTGAGCGAAAGGGGAAATAGCCAGACTGGACACTAGGCTCGAATGTATAGAGGTATTTATCAGGTGTATTAAAAAAATGCGCCCATTCTTGATAGGTTTCAAAGATCGTATCGGCAGCGATCGCATGGTTGGTTAACACAGCAAACCCTGACTGATGTAACGTCTCAGTAAACAGGGCAGGAGCTTGAGCATCTTGATAGTTAACTTTCAGAAAATCCATCACAAACAGCCGATAAATTAGTGCATATTTTTCGGTATCATAAGCTTCAGTAAGCAATTTAGAAAATTTTAATAAAGGGCAAATAGGCTGTGACTATTAGGGTAGCGATTAATGGATTTGGACGGATTGGGCGCAACTTCTTGAGATGTTGGGCAGGACGCAAGGAAACTGGTCTAGAAGTCGTTGGTATCAATGACACTTCAGATCCTCGCACCAACGCCCACTTGCTAAGATATGACTCCATGCTGGGCCGGTTTGATGCTGACATCAGTGCTGATGACGACTCAATCACAGTCAATGGCCATAAAATTAAGACTGTTTCAGATCGCAATCCAGAAAATCTTCCTTGGAAGGACTGGGGCATCGATCTAATTATCGAAGCAACGGGTGTGTTTATCGATCACGTCGGTGCTTCTAAGCATGTGAAAGCAGGCGCTAAGAAAGTTTTAATTACGGCTCCTGGCAAAAATGAAGATGGTACGTTCGTCATGGGTGTCAACCACGAACAATACGAGCATAGCAAGCACCACATCATCAGTAATGCTAGCTGTACGACCAACTGCCTTGCTCCTGTGGCAAAAGTACTGCACGAAAACTTTGGCATCGTCAAAGGTGTAATGACTACGACGCACAGTTATACAGGCGACCAACGTCTCCTTGATGCGAGTCACCGCGATCTGCGCCGTGCTAGAGCTGCTGCCCTCAATATTGTGCCAACCTCCACAGGTGCTGCAAAAGCGGTAGCTCTGGTTTTGCCCGATCTTGCTGGTAAGTTAAACGGGATTGCACTACGCGTACCTACACCCAACGTTTCGGTTGTGGACTTTGTGTTCGAATCGGCAAAACCAACGATCGCTCAAGAGGTCAACGAAGCCCTCAAAGCAGCATCCGAGGGTGGTTTAAAAGGCATTCTTGACTATAACGACTTGCCCTTGGTATCGGTTGATTATCGCGGTACTGATGCTTCCTCCATTGTGGACGCTCCGCTAACCATGGTCATGGGTGGCAACATGGTTAAAGTTATCGCTTGGTATGACAACGAGTGGGGTTACAGCCAACGGGTTGTCGATTTGGCAGAACTCGTTTCTAAAAAATGGCAGTAAGGTTTCCTTGAATTCTTAAAACAGCTCGTTGTTTTGAATTCCCCATTTCATCAAGAGAGTCAGAGGCAAAGATGCTGAGGACTCTCTTTTGTTTTGCGCTTTATTTTGGCGGTTTCTACCGAGGTTTGCGCTATTTAGCCGTTGTCCTAGCGATCGCTTATATGTCAGCGTAACTTTCAGAGGAATCCCCTACAATCGAGTTCAAATACTATGAAAATACATAAACATTTGCGCGGTTTAGGTAATTTCTGCAAGCGTCACCATCAACAACTTGTCGGTACTCTGATTACATTTTCAGTGGCTTTGGGTGTAGTGGGTCTGCGCGGCATCGGTAGTTTTGAGCAGATCGAGCTAAAAACCTATGACTATCTGCTGCGATCGCGAGCCCCTGAACCTACAGATAAACGAGTAGTCATCGTTGAAATCAGCGAAGACGATATCCAACGCAAAGCTGCATGGCCTTGGTCTGATCAGATGTTTGCCGATCTAATTTCCAAAATTTCGGCAGCAAAACCCGCAGCGATCGGTGTTGACAAATTCTTTGATATCCCCATAGGCGATGCCAGTACGAGGCAGCAAGGTCGGCAGAATTTGATTGCCGCGATGAAAGCTGCTGGAAATGTTGTCAATGTTACCTTTGTTTCTCTCAAGGCAGGCTCTAGAGGCGTCGATATGCCCGAAGATTTAGTCAAGGTAAGCAGTTCGGGGTTTGCAAATATTCCCACAGATGAGGGCTCTGTTGTGAGGCGGGCCAGTATTGCTGGGGACTATGGTTCTTTTGCCTACGAACTCGCGAGTATTTATCTAGAAAACACGCCGATCAAAAAGATCGATTTCAATCGCGACAAAAAAGAGTTTTCGGTTGGGAATCAGATAATTCCCCGCATAACAACTAACTATGGTGCTTACCGTTCTGATGATGGCGGAGGGTATCAAACCCTAATCAACTACAGAGGTAAAGAAAGATCGTTTACGCATATCTCAGCGGTAGATGTTTTAGAGGGCAAGGTCAATCCCGAACAGTTACGCGATCGCGTCGTCTTGGTGGGAGTTACAGCAGTCAGTCTAAAAGATAACTTCCCAACCCCCTTTAGTACGGGCAAAGAGGTGATGTACGGGGTAGAAGTCCATGCCAATATCGTCAGCCAACTCCTCAGCGCAGGTTTAGATGGCAGACCATTTCTACGCGCCCTGCCGAATGATGCCGAATCGCTGTGGATTGTCTTCTGGACGCTTATAGGAGGTACGCTCGCTACTTACGTTCTGCATGTAGCAAAAAATTTAAGTGTTTTGACAGTAATGGTAGCAGGGCTATCGGGCGCAGTCTACTTTGCCTTTTTACAAGCATTGTGGTTACCCTTCTTTCCTGCATTCTTGGGGCTAATTATGGCGAATGTCTTGGTAATTGCCTATCAGCTTGCTATTCAGCAATCAGAACGCAAAGTCTTAATGGGGATTTTCTCCCGCCATGTCTCTAAGGAACTCGTAAATATTATTTGGGAAAATCGCGAAAAGTTTCTGCTAGAAGGACGGATTACAGGTCAGGAAGTCTATGTGACCGTTCTCTTTACCGATATGCGGAACTTTAGCAGTGCTGCAGAGGCGCAAAAACCGGGAGAAACCCTCGACTGGCTAAATGAGTATCTCGGTGCGATCGCCAACGAAGTCCTAGCCCATGGCGGTATGGTGGATAAATATATTGGCGATGCTGTGATGGCTGTGTTTGGCGTGCCTATTCCCCATGGCAGCGAAGTGGAACGCGATCGCGATGCTCAAAATGCGGTGGCGGCGGCGATCGCGATCGCCCAAAAGGTGATCAAAATGAGTAATGACTGGGTAGAACAAGGTATCCCTCCAGTGGTGACGGGGATTGGTATCAACTCTGGCATTGTGATTGCAGGGAGCTTGGGTAGTGAAGAGCGGTTAGAGTATTCGGTTCTGGGAGATACGGTGAATGTTGCCTCGCGCTTGGAAAGCTTTAACAAAGAAGTTGATGGTGGCGAGTATCACATTCTGATTAGTGAAGACACGCACAAACGCCTTGACAACAAATTTAAAACCGAATTTGTCTGTAACTACGCGCTCAAAGGACGACAGAAGGAAACCGAAATCCATCGCGTTGTTGGCTTCAATCAAGTACAGGAAGATGCCAAATCTTGAACGATCTTCCATCGGTTCGCTCCCCCTGCCCGATAGGAAATCCCCTTTGCAAAAGGGAAGCGTATTCTGGGGGGAGCCTTGGGATGTATAGCATTTCAGGTTTTCTTATCCCAAATTCACGTTACGGTAGGTTCCAAATTCCAAATCTGTCGCACCTAAACGAGTCAGGCGATTGATGAGAAAGATAGGTTTAGAAGCAATCTATCCCAAACCAAATCTCAGCAAAGCCAAGGATAGCGTAAGGAAATATCCGTATCTTTTAAAGGAGGAAGAAATAACAGTTCCCAACCAAGTCTGGAGCACAGATATCACCTACATTAGAGCTATGGGCAAAGCATTTGCGCAGGAGCGTTATCCCTTCATGCAAATATCCCTACAGGAAGGCTTTGCCCTTTGTATCTTCTAAGAAAGTATCTTCTAAGAAAGGCTAAGGAGCCAATTCACTAGAGTCCGCACGGGATAGCCCGTCCCGCCAGCATTGTTATACCCAGCATCTTTTCCAGTCCAAACCGGTCCCGCAATATCTAAGTGCGCCCATGCACTCGTCTTTGCCACAAACTGCTTTAAAAACAAAGCACCCGTAATCGCACCACCAGCACGAGAACCCGTATTCAAAAAGTCAGCGACCACAGACTTGAGTTGGTCAAAATAGGGTTCTTCTAGGGGCATCCGCCAGAACTTCTCCCCTGCACTTTTAGAGGCTTTCTCAAGTTGGGCAGCAAGTTCGTCACTGGTAGACCACATGCCCGCAATGCTATCACCGAGCGCTACCACACAAGCCCCAGTTAGGGTAGCAAGATCGACGATCGCTTCGACACCCAATTTATCGGCAAACACCAAGGCATCGGCTAGGGTGAGGCGACCTTCGGCATCTGTATTATTCACCTCGATTGTCTTGCCATTAGAGGCAGTGAGAATGTCTCCGGGGCGCATGGCTTTGCCATTGATCATGTTTTCACAGGCAGCAATAATAAAATGCACTTCTAGGTTGGGGGGGTGGAGTTGGGCGATCGCTTTGGCAGCACCCAGCGTTGCAGCAGCTCCTCCCATATCGGTTTTCATTAATTCGATGCTGCTGCCCACGCCTGTTTTCAGATTTAAGCCACCCGAGTCAAAGGTCAGCCCTTTGCCCACGATCGCGACCTTACGCTTCGGTACATCATTGGTTCCACTGCTGTAGGTCAAGTGAATAAACTTGGGCGGTAAGTCAGAAGCCCGAGCCACAGCCAGAAACGACCCCATGCCTAGGGTTTCGCACTCCTCTTTTTCTAAAATCTCGGCAGTGATGCTGCTATATTCGTTGGCGATCGCAAGGGCTGTATCGGCAAGTGTAATCGGCGTAACCAAGTTGGCAGGTGCAGACACGAGTTCCCGCGCCAAGATGACGCCACTGCAAATTTTCTGTGCGGTTTCTATGCTAGCTGCTGAGTCTGGGATTCCTAACAACTCCACCTGTTCTAAGGTTGGCTCTGGCTTTGGTTTTGTGGAGCCATTGCTGGAATTGGATTTAAACCGCTTATCTTGATGGGTGGCAAGCAAAATCCCTTCACTTAGGGCTTGAGTGGTAACGTCGAGGTCTTGATTGTACTGCGGGAAAGAAAGCGCTAGGGTCTTACATTTCGCTTGGTTCGCCCATTTTGACGCCTGAGCTGCGGCTTTGCGCCAAGCATCCGTCGTTGCTTTAGCGGGGTCGCCGAGCCCCAACAACAGCACCTTCCGAATCGGACTGCTTCCCCCCACTCTGGTACTAGCAGATTCACCTGCTGCCCCCTTAAAGGCTGACTCAGCGATCAACTCTTGTAACGTGCCTGCGAGTACCTCGGCATCTAAACTACTGAGTTCGGGCGCGAGCTCGAGCGATTTCTTATCCTGAGGATCTCGCTCGGGATCGGGTGTTGGGGCTTGAAAGAAAGCGATCGCGAGTCCATCGCCTACCCATGACTGAGGGAGATGCGCTGATGTGGTGATTTTCATGCTGTAATTTTATGATTTTTCCTAGCTATATTACAATCACAGGAATTAGTAAGCACACTTATAAACCTTGTGCGAAATATTTTTACGCCATTCAGCAGAGTATCAAAAGCTCTCAGGTGCTGTATTATCACTCTATCGGTGTTGGATCGTTCGTAGCTTTAGATTAAAAAATTAGAGATTTACAAATTACTAGTAACTGCTATATTTTGTGCAGATTCTGCAAGTAGCAGATTTGTTTGAGGAGTGACAGACTATTAAGCTATGCAAATTTCTCTCGGTTGGATGACTCTCAGTGCCAGTTTAGCGATTCTGACACCAACTCTCTCAGCTAACGCTCAAGTAAATACCCCAAATCGAACCCCAGCTAAAGTTTCAGTTAGCGGCCAAGTTAGCACGGCTATTGCAGGTTCAGTTCCTCAAACTATACCCACTTCTGGAAGTGTGTTGGAGTTGCTATGGCTTGCTACAAAGGATCGTTCGCGTTCCGAAGTGTCTCTTGACAGCACATTTAGGTTACTCATCAGCCAAATTACCGATAACTCGACTCAAACCAATTCCACAAACCTAACTTCTGGCAATCAACTACAACAGGAAAACAGAAGTAATGCCAAATCGACGGGTGCGATCGTTCCCGTTGCCAATCGCAATTCCTTACCTACCGATAAACTGCGCGCAAATCCCACTGAATCAATCTTGGCTTCGTTGCCGCTTAGAGAGATTCAACTCTCTAGCAAGCCCAGCTACTTTATAGCCCAAGAGCCAGATACGTTAGAAACGCGTCCTAGTAGTTCCTCTAGCAGTGCCACACCGCCTGGAACAGAAGTTACAATCGCCAAGCCTCCTGTTCTCTCTCTCCCCAACATTCAAAGCCTTCAAACCAAGACACCAGAGAAGCTTCCAGAGAAACTCACAGACAAGATTTCAGCCAAGGTTCCCGAGAAACAGCCTGAAAAGCAATCGGAACCAGTGGCAAAGCCTACCCCTGTTAGTGTGAGCCCGTTACCAGCGAATAGTCTAAGAGAAATTAAGACTTCGACCCAGCCTGTCACCAAGGTTGCCCAAGAGCCAGCCGTTGATTTACCTGCTAAGACCACAACCAAGCCAACCGAAGGGGTAAAACCTGAAGTTAAAGAAGTCGATGTTAAGCCTGATGCGAAGCAGCCAACAGCGATCGCGCCTAAACCCATCAGCCCAAATACTCGTGAAAACACGAATGCCAATACTAATGTCAAACCACCAGTAAGTTCATCAGCGATCGTCACTCCTGAAGTTAAGCCTGAAGCCAAACCTTTGGTAACGCCTGCAACTTCAGATCGGAAATTGCCAACACAGCCAGAGCAAAAGCTGTCCGATCTAAAAGCGCCTGAATCTCAGCCAGTGGCAAAACCTACGGCGACTCCTACAACTCCTGCTCCAGCGACTTCAACGCAGGCAAAGACAGAGCCAGTCACACAAACTCCCTCTTCGACGGGTAGCACTGAGACAAAACCAGAGACAAAACCCACCGACCCACCTGCCAAGTCATCGCCAACGAGCGGCTCTGAAACGAAACCCGCTCAACTTCCTGCTACACCCAATACCTCATTTCTTGGCTTAGAACCAGCTCAAACCCTAGTTGTGCCAACCACTCCCAGTCAGGTGAAATTGGATCGAACCAAACCGATTACCCTCACCGAAGCGATCGAACTGGCAAATAAAACCAATCGAGATATTATTCAAGCCCGTATTGCAGTTGAGCGTGCCAGAGCCTCACTGCGAGAACAAGAGGCGGCAAGAATGCCTACTGCCTCAGCTTCGTTGCAGTATAACTTTAATGACTCTGCTCAAACTCGGTTAGGCAATATTGCAGCTCCATTTTTTTCTCAACCTTCTAACACGATCAGCCAACCCATAACTGGTACGGTGGGCGTGCAATACAACGTCTTTAACTCTGGACTGGTCGATGCCAATATCCGATCTGCCGAAAATTCACTCAGAGTTAGTGAAGCTACATTAAATAGGACTACCCAAGCGGTTCGTTTAAATATTGCTACTGCCTACTACCAGTTGCAAAACACCGATGAAAATGTTCGCATTCAACTCAAGGCTGTTGAGAATGCCCAGCGCAGTCTTAAAGATACGCAAGCACTCGAAAGGGCTGGCGCGGGTACGAAATTTGATGTATTGCAATCAGAGGTGCAGCTTGCGAATGCGCAGCAAAATTTATTAAATGCTAGAGCCAGTCAACTGATTGCGCGGCGAGATATGTCTAGACAACTCGAATATCCTGCCACACTCGATCTTAGTGCTGCCGATAAAATTGAGCCCGCTCAAGACTGGAAACTCACGTTAGAGGATACGATTATTTTAGCCGTGCGCAATCGTTCTGACCTAGATATTCGTAAGCTGGAGCGAGAAATTGCTCGCGACCGCGCTGTGGCAGCTCTTGCTACCCTCGGACCTCAAGTCACGCTGTCCGCAAATGTGAATGCTGCCGATAACTTTAATCAAGTAGGAGGGGTTGCTCTGGGCTACCAACTGGGGGCAACTTTGCAATGGAGTCTCTACGATGGTGGTAAAGCGCAAGCCCAAGTCGATCAGTTTAAAGCCGATCAAGCGCTTGCCGAAAGCCAATTTGAGCAGACCGCAAGACAGATTCGCTTTGATGTGGAACAGGCTTACATCACTTTACTAAAAAGCCGAGAACAGATTACAACAGCTACAAAGGCACTGACTCAGGCAAACGAAGCCTTACGGCTAGCAAGGCTCAGGCTCACGGCTGGTGTGGGAACGCAACTAGAAGTAATTAATGCCGAAGTGGCGCTTACTCAAGCCGATGTCAATCGACTCCAAGCCATTACGAGTTTCAATTTATCCCTATCAACACTGCAACGAGCGATCGATGGTCTATAGAGGGTGTCAGCGAATTACCGTTTCCTGAGCTTCAAATTGAAGGCTATAGCCCAGCGATCGCAGCATTTGTCGCAAAAGTGGCAGGCTCAAGCCCAAGACATTGGTGTGACAGCCTTCTAGTCTTTCGACAAGCAAACCACCCAATCGCTCTAGGGCAAAGCAACCCGCGCAGGCAAGGGGTTCACCCGTATCGACGTAGCTACTGATTTCCAAATCCGTAGCATCAGCGAAGTATACGGTTGTGAGAGCATAGCGCACGAATGTGCGTTGGCGCTGTACGTCAATCAGACTATGCCCTGTATAGAGTTCGCCCTTATAGCCGCGCATTTTTTGCCACATGGCGATCGCCTTGGCTCGATTTTCGGGCTTGCCATAGATCTCACCATCCACGCTCAGCACAGAGTCACAGCCCATAATCAGGGCGTGCTTGCCTGCAAATTGCGATACGACGGACTCGGCTTTACTACGAGCCAAAACCTGTACCAATTCCGCAGGATCGGTAAGCGTAACCAGAGATTCGTCAAAATTGCTGACACACACGACAGGATGAATGCCAGCATTTTCAAGTAACTGTTTGCGGGTTGGCGAACCAGAAGCCAAAACAAACAGGGGAGATGAGAATTCAGTCACAGGCGATCTTTAATCACGAAGTACATTACGAGTTTAATGATGCCAGCGATGCGGCGATCGTGGCGATCGCTTGGTCGATTTCCTCAGCAGAAACGATTAAAGGCGGCACAAATCGCACGACTTTAGGCCCAGCAGGAACCAGCATTAAGCCCCGATCGATACAGGCTTGCACGACATCGCGCGAGGTCAAAGCTGCCGACTCAGCCAGTACCAGGCCCTCAATTAATCCCCAACCGCGTACTTGCTCGATCAGATCGGGATAGTCTTGCGCGATCGCGCGTAAGCCCTTTTGGAGTTGTTCGCCCCGTTCTTTAGCATTGGCAACAAGATTTTCATCGGTGAGGGTCTTGCAAACTGCCAGAGCTACCGTGCAGGCAAAGGGATTGCCACCAAAGGTACTGGCATGATCGCCGGGTTCAAATAGATTGCAGGAACTCTTACACATCATTGCCCCAATCGGAATGCCACCGCCCAACCCCTTTGCCGAGGTAAAGATATCGGGTTCGATTCCGAGGTTCTCATAGCCCCAGAGTTTGCCACTGCGTCCCATGCCCACTTGAACTTCATCGAGGATCAGCAGGATATTCTTTTGGTCGCAAATCTCTCGCACTCTTTGGAAATAAGCGCGATCGCCCGGACGCACGCCACCTTCGCCTTGCAGTGCTTCTAGCATCACCGCACATAAACGCCCCTCATACTTGGCGACGGCTGCTTCTAACGCGGCAATGTCGTTATAGGGAACATAGTCAAATCCCGAAACGAGGGGGGTAAAGTTTTTTTGATATTTGGGCTGCCCCGTGGCTGTAATTGTGGCAAGGGTGCGACCGTGAAAACTGGCATTGGCGGTCAAGATCAGCGGATCTTCGATTCCCAGTTTGACATGGGCATATTTACGCGCCAGTTTGATTGCTCCCTCGTTTGCCTCTGCCCCAGAGTTGCAGAAAAACGCTTTGTCAGCACAGGAATTTTGCACTAACCATTTGGCAAGTTCGCCTTGAGCGGGCAAATAAAACAGATTAGAGACATGGTGCAGGGTCTGGATTTGCTCGGTCACCGCTTTGACCATTGCGGGATGAGCGTGTCCTAAGGTACAGGTGGCAATGCCTGCGACAAAATCTAAATATTCTTTACCCGTACTGTCCCAAACGCGGCAACCTGCGCCTCGCACCAACGCGATCGGAAACCGCGCATAGGTATTCATGACATATTGGTCAAACTCTGATGTGCTATTTTGTATGTCTGCGATGGGTGGTTCAAGGGCGATTGGAGACATGGATCTGCGTATAGTTAGTGGTAATTTTAAACATTAAGTATGATATGCAAAGCCAACACTTGCATTTGTATTGCAATTAGCATTGCGATCGCATTCAAGAAACTCATCACCTATTGACGCGTCTATTGAATCTATACGATCTTTACATAGGCATCGCAAAATTGGGTATGTAATTTGCCAGCAATTTGCCAGCAATTTGGTAAAACGATGCACTTACAATAAATTTGGACTGCCAGAGGCTTTTGAGATATGCCATACATCATTCAGAATCCAGAAACTCCCACCGAAAGAGTCTGTGAGTTGAGATTCGGGACAAATAGTATTGGACGGGGGTTAGAAAACAACATCGTGGTTGAAGATGATGCCAGAAGCCTCTCGCGCCACCATGCCGAGATCAATTTGACTGATTCTGGAGTCTATCTCACCGATCTCAACAGCAGTAACGGCACATTTGTGAATAGTGTCAAGATTACGCAGCACAAGCTTCAAGAAGGGGATGCCATTCAGTTTGGCAGTGTCGTATTTAAATTTGTCATGAGTCGGGCTAAGTCCCCCTCAAATCCGCAAACCAGTGCTAGTGCAAATTCAGGTTTATCGATTTTGATGCGGGTTTCCCCTGAAAAGCCCCGCACGCCTCTCCGCGATTTAATCAAGCATGACAGTGCGCTTCAACGCGATACGGGTTCTGTTTTAAGAATTCCCGACCAAGATGATAGTCAACGCACGGCGAACAAGCTAAAAATCCTGTTGGAAGTCAGTCAAGAGTTGGCTTCGCCTAAAGCCTATGATGTTCTGCCCGAAAAGATTCTCGACTTACTGTTTGAGATTATGAACGTCGATCGCGCCGTTCTGTTAATTTTGAATGAAGCCACCCAAGAACTCGAACCCAAAGCCTTGAAAGCCAAAGTGGGTATTTCGGCTGACTATGAGTTTTACAGTAAGCGCATTACTAATTTTGTACATAAATATGGCGATGCCATTCTCACCGATGATGCCTGTATTGATAAGCGATTTGACAACTCGATGTCGATTATTCAACAGGCGATCCAAGCTGCCATGTGCGTGCCCTTAAAGCCTAGAGATAAATGCATTGGCGTCTTGTATGTAGACAATCTTTCGATGACGAATGTCTATCATAAGGAAGATTTAGAATTTCTTACCAGTCTTGCCAACCAAGCCGCGATCGCAATTGAAAATGCCAGTCTCTATAAGCGGATGCAAACGGAGGTGATTCGCAGAGCGAGGCTAGAGCGCTTTTTTCCACAGGCTGTCAGTCAAAAAATCGAAGAGGGCGGTGATTTAAAGATAGTCGAAACTGAAGTAACGGCTCTGTTTTCTGATATTAGCGGATTTACAGAAATGTCTTCGCAGTTGGAACCTCGGCAAGTTCTAGAGATTCTGAATGAATACTTTAAGGTCATGGTGGAAGACATTGTCTTCCGCTATGAGGGAACTTTAGAGAAGTATATTGCTGATGCGCTTTTGGCGGTTTGGGGTTCTCCCTATCGTCGCGATGATGATGCGGTTCAGGCAGTTCATGCTGCGATCGCCATGCAATGGGCAATGACCCACTTAAACGAACAATGGTTGCAACAGGGTCGCAATTTACACATTCAAATTCATATTGGGTTGAATACGGGTAAAGTCGCGGCGGGAAATATTGGCTCTGACAAGTTGATTCAATATACAAATATTGGCGACACGATGAATGTGGCAAGTCGGATATGCAGTGCGGCGAAAGCGGGAGAAGTTCTAATTTCAGAATCTACTTTAGCCCAAATATCCCATCTCGATATTCCCACAGAGAAGATCGAACCTGTCATGGTCAAGGGGAAAGACCAACCTTTGAAACTCTATCGCGTGCTCTGGCAACAAGCCGAAGTCGCTTTAGCCACGAATCTTACGGTGCATCAGTAAGAGCGACCAACCGATCGCTGACTGGGGCGCAGTTACAAGCATTGGATATGCTAAATTTGTATATAGATCTGACTTGGAGGAACATCATGGCAATTTCTGATGATCTCAAGCTACTCTCGACTATTGAACTTCCTGATGAGGACTTTGAGCCAATGCCCGAAGGCGATAAACAACGGCGCAATCTTAGCTATACGACTGAGGCTCTAAGGCTGTGGTTTGAGAAGCAACAGAATGTCTATGTTTCGGGGAATCTGTTTATCCGTTATGCAGACGATCGAATTGAAAAAAGAGTCGCACCAGATCTCTTTGTTGTGTTTGGCATGAGCAATGAAGACCGAGTTAGTTACAAAATTTATGAAGAGGGAGGCAAAGCTCCTGATTTTGTTTTGGAAGTGACTTCTAAGGGAACCGTAACAAAAGACCGCGACCAAAATCCATTAATTTATCGAGATTTGGGTGTAAAGGAATATTTTCAGTACGATCCGACGGGTGAATATTTGAAACCGACTTCTTTACAAGGAGTACGTTTAGAGCATGGGAAGTATGTTGCGATCGCGGCTTCAACTTTGCCTGATGGCACTTTGTCTTTACATAGTGAAGTTCTAGGGCTGGATCTACATATGTATACAGATCTAAGTTTCCGTTTTTATGACCCAATCTCCGATCAGATATTAAGGTCTTATGCTGAGGCGGAACATGCTAGGTTTCAGGCGGAACTGGAGCGATCGTTTGAGCAACAGGCTAGACGCGAAGCGGAGGCGATCGCAGCTCAAGCTGAACGGGCACAACAGCAGGCTGAAGCGATCGCTGAGCAAGAACGTTTAATTGCTGCCCAAGAACGCCAAGAAAAAGAGAGACTTGCTGCATATCTCATATCGCTTGGGATTAATCCTAATGAAATTCCATAGCCAATCGCTACGAATTTTGTTTTAGAATCAGCAACGGTTTACATCCTTGGATCTTGAGTATGAGGAATTGCAGTCGTTCAATTTGGATTGTCACTTACACGCTACAAGCATGACCATTATCCATCAATTTTTTGCTGATAATCGGAACAAAAACTCCGTAGCAACTCAGTTACGGCGTCAGCGGTTTGATATTTTCATGGAGATGCTCAAGGATCTGCCTCGCCCCGTCAAAATTCTTGATATTGGCGGGAGTCAAGGGTATTGGGAAATGATGGCAGACAGAACCTTGCTAGATCGGGAATTTCAGATCACCCTGCTAAATATTGAGAATCAGCCTGTATCAATCGCTAGTTTTACGGCAGCGATCGGCGATGGCAGAGCCATGCCAGAGTTTTCAGACAAGCAGTTTGACATCGTGTTCTCAAATTCCACGATTGAGCATGTTGGAAGCTTTGAAGATCAAAAACGTATGGCGGATGAAGTTAGACGTGTGGGTAAACGATATTACATACAGACGCCTAATCTGTTCTTTCCCATAGAACCACACTTTGTATTTCCCTTATTTCAATTCCTTCCGATCGCATTCAGAGCTTGGCTGCTACAAAACTTCAATTTAGGCTGGTATGCCAAAGTTCCCGATTATCAAAAGGCATTATGTGAAGTCAAAGGTATCCGCTTGTTGAATAGGGCAGAATTCAAACAACTTTTCCCAGAAGCCACAATCTTTCAAGAGAAGTTTTATGGCATGGTTAAATCATTTGTCGCTCATGCACCTTGATGATTGGAGCAAACATAGAAAAGCGATCGCTTTTCTATGTTTGCTTTCCAAGCAATATATCGCGATTCCCGATTAAACCTCTTTGAGCAACCAGAAACCCGCGAAATGTTCTACATCTGGGTTGGTTTGAACTGCCATAAAGTGAATGCCATTTGCTTTTTGTTTTGCCGCTTCAAAGCTATCTCCCTCGGCGATCGCTTTGCTATCTTTCGGTGCTTGCAAACTAGTGAGAATCCAACTGGCATCGGCACTAGCTTCTAGGAGTAATTGGGTTTTACCAGCGATCGCCGCCCGTTCAAATTTGAGAAATACTGGATCGACCCCTGACATCCATGCGGCTAAAGGTAAGGCACGGGCAGAAATCATGATAATTCCAGGGATTACCAAGTCTGGCACAAGGGACGCGGTCTGAAAGGTTTCACCAAAGTCCATCGACCATTCTGAAGCTGAGGCTAGATCGGCTGCTGTGAGCGACACTAAAATCCAGCGATCGCCCATTAAGGCATTGGGTACGGGTAGGGATGTAATGGCTTGTACTTGTAAAGGTAGAGGTTTTGGATCGGCTGCCTGAAAACCTGGGCGTTGCGGATAAACCTGCTCCATTCGTTCTTGCAGCCAAGCTGAGAGTGTAAAGAGACGACGGGAAGCGAGGGAGGGAATTTCTGCTTGCTTGCAACCACGCGTGATAATGTTGCTCATGCTAGGACGATAAAAGCGAATCTTGAGAGGGGGTTGCTGAGAAGCGGCAACGGCTTCTCGTAGTTGACTTGCTAGCCAAGTAGAGTTGACCTCGTTGCTAGGACATTCCTTGACCCACTCAAACTGCCGATCTGTATCGCAAATCAACAATTCCCAAATTTTTTTGTTATTCTCATCCAGAACTGGACGAGAATAAAAATCTAACTCCCAAATTGTTGCCATGAATCTCGACGCTCGCTTCTACTCTAATATATTCAATCGGTCGGTTTCTTATAAATTCTCGATGGATATTCAATCAGCGACGTTGTACCAATTTGTCGTAGACCATTTGTAGATCGACATGATGATGTGCCATAGCTACAAGGGTGTGATAAAACAAATCTGCCACTTCTGAGGCGATCGCATCGGCATCATCGTCTTTACATGCCATCACCACTTCTGCCGACTCTTCGCCGATTTTCTTTAAAATCTTATTGTCGCCACCGTCAAAGAGCTGACAGGTATAGGAGCCAGCCTTAGGGCGATCGCGGCGATCGGTAATTACCGTAAATAGTTCAGAGAGAGGATCGTTCATAATCAAAAAATTAAGGTAAAACCCCAGAGAATCTATATCCATACATCATAGGGGCAATCCCCCTGTGGTTGCCCTAGATTTTCTGGGCAGGCACAGGGGCGCTGCCCCTACAGAATGAATATCCTAGGTGCTAGGGAAAATTTCTCTAGCACTGGATAAGATTGTCAATTAAATGACCTCGATTACTTGATGGAAACCTTGCCACCAGCTTCTTCGATTTGCTTCTTAGCAGCTTCGGCATCATCCTTTGACAAACCTTCCTTGACGGTTTTAGGCGCAGATTCGACTAGATCCTTGGCATCCTTTAGACCCAAGCCAGTGAGTTCGCGTACGATCTTAAGAATAGCGATCTTCTTATCAGCAGGGACTTCAGTCAAGACGACATCAAAAGCAGTCTGTACTTCTACTTCTTCCGCAGGAGCAGCAGCGCCAGGAGCTGCCATCATCACACCACCCACAGGGGCAGCAGCAGAAACACCAAAGGTTTCTTCGATCGCCTTAACCAATTCAGAAGCTTCTAAAAGGGTTAGGGTCTTGAGTTGTTCGATAATATTGTCGGTTGTTGCAGACATGGTAATTATTCTCCAGTTATCAGTTATCAGTTATCGACGGTCAGTAAAAATTTAGGCTGCTTCTTTCTCGTGAATTGCCTTAATTGCTCTACCCAGAGACTGTGGTACTTCTTTGATACCGACTGCCAACTTGGTAGTCACACCATTGATTGCACCAGCAATTTGAGCCAGCAGAACTTCGCGAGAGGGTAGATCGGCGATCGCTTTGAGATCGTTAGGAGTCAAAGCTTTTCCGTCTAGTACACCACCACGCAGTTCTGTCTTTTTAGTTTCCTTCACAAAGCCTTGGTATGCTTTGATCGCACCAGCAATATCATCTTTCACCAACAGACAAGCAGTAGAACCTTTGAGTAAAGATTCCATGGATTGCCATTGGGTCTCTTGAGCGATCGCTTTTTTGATCAGGGTGTTTTTAGACACCTTACATACAGCCCCGGTTGGTCTGAGTTGACGGCGAAGTTTTGTAATTTCAGCCACAGTTAGACCTGTGTAATCAATTACCATCACCATCTGCGCTTCAGAGAGATCGGCTAAAAACTCTTTGAGAAGTTCTTGTTTTCCTGCTAGGCTTCTGCCCATACTTATCACCTCCTTATCAATTTGGGATTTGGATTTATCCAATGGATAAATCCCTAAAAAACAGACAGTCAAAAAACAAAACACCCCGACTTGAAAAAGACGAGGCGCTTGCTTTCGCAGCTTTACAACTTCAGGTTTGAAGCAGGATTTTGAACTGTAAAGTAGCAATTCAAAATTCCTGAGTCATTCCATTCGGTTACCTCGGTAGGAAATTAAGCAAAATGCACCTACTTTCTACGGTATATTTCGTTTTTTAAATCTGCATGTTAATTTCTTGGTTTAGATAATTTGGTGCGACAAACTAGGATTTGACAAATTTGTCGCACCGATTTTATTCAACGAATTATTTATTCACCGAATTTCAGATCGCGCAAGCTACTGATGTCTACTTCAATTGAAGGTCCCATCGTAGAGGAAATGTAGAGCGATCTCCAATATCTGCCCTTCGCACCTGATGGACGATTGCGATCGATCACCTCTTGCAAAGCTTTTAAGTTCACAAGTAAATCTTGAGAATCGAAGCTAGCTTTACCAAACAGGACGTGAACGATCCCTGTGCGATCGGCACGGAACTCGATTTTACCACCTTTAAATTCAGCGATCGCTGTCGCCAAATCGAAGGTGACCGTACCACCTTTGGGCGAGGGCATTAAGCCTCTTGGACCTAGCAATCGACCGAGCTTTGCAACTTGAGGCATCATGTCAGGCGTAGCAATCAGCAAATCGAAGTCCATCATACCCTTGCCGATCTCATCAATCAGTTCCTCAGAACCAGCAAGATCTGCACCATTTGCTGTGGCTTCAGCCACCTTTTCGCCTCTAGCGATTACAGCTACCCGTACTTTTTGTCCAGTTCCTTTGGGTAGAGCCACCGTAGTCCGCAACTGTTGGTCAGCATACTTAGGATCGATCCCCAATCTGACATGGGCTTCTGCTGACTCAGGAAATTTAGCGGTTGCCGTTTGTTTTAACAACTCTAAAGCTTCTAGGGGTTGATAAGGACGATCCTCAATCTTGCTTAGAGCTTCGCGTAAACGCTTTGATACTTTTTTAGCCATTTTGCTCCTTTGGGGTAGTTAACGAAGCCAGTAGCTTCTCCCCCGATAATTTTGATTAAACTTTTAGGGATTAAATTTGAACGGATTGCCAAGAATTCGCTAAATTTGCCGATATCAGAATTAATCTGTAATCGATACACCCATATTTTTGGCAGTGCCTGCAATGATTTTCATTGCCGCATCAATGTCATTGGCATTCAGATCGGGCAACTTTGTTTGGGCGATCTCTCGTAGTTGCGTACGCGTGATCGAACCTACTTTTTTGCGATTTGGTTCAGGCGATCCTCCAGGAATACCTGCTGCTTTCTGAATCAATACAGAGGCAGGAGGTGTCTTGAGAATAAACGTGAAACTACGATCTTCAAAGACTGAGATCTCTACAGGAATGACCATACCTGCTTGGTCGGCAGTACGAGCATTATATTCCTTACAGAACATCATGATGTTGACACCATGTTGACCCAGTGCAGGACCAACAGGAGGTGTAGGACTTGCCTTGCCAGCATTTAATGCCAGCTTGATGATTGCTACTACTTTTTTCGCCATTGTCTAAGTTATCGAACGATGTATTGTGAACTTTATGTGGCAGAGCGATGACGCCGTAAAGACGAGTCAAGACGGTTAGCCTTGCAATTTGAACTTGCTAGCTTTGCTGATTAATTTTGCTTTTGCACCTGATTAAACTCTAGTTCTACAGGTGTATCTCTACCAAAGATCGAGAGCAAGGCTTTCAACTTACTGCGCTCAGGGCTAACCTCAACCACCTCACCTTCAAAGTCTTTGAAGGGCCCAGATAACACCTTGATTTTGTCACCTTGCGCCATGTCAAACTTGACCACAGGCTCTTGTTCAGTAGTGACTCGAAATATGCGCTCTACCTCACTTCGGCTCAAGGGACGAGGTGTGACATGACCGCGACCGCGACTATAATGATGCTTTTGCTCTGTTCCTACAAAATTGATCACATGGGGTGTGCTTTTAACGGCTTGCCATGCGTCATCATCAATCTCCAACTCACCAGTAGCTTCGTTTGCTACCATTTGCATTTGAATGAGTATGTAGCCAGGAAAGACTTTTTCTTGAGCAGTCTGACGACTACCATCTTTTCTGAGCTTGATTGTAGGTGTTTGAGGAATTTCAATTTGCCTAATCTTATCCTGCACATCCAACATAATGATGCGCTGTTCTAGACTGGACTTTACTTTTTTTTCGCACCCCGAAGCCACCTGAACGGCAAACCATTGAAGGTTTGCACCTTCTTCAAGTCGATCGTCACGATCGGCTAAATCTTGGGGGGCTTTGTCTCCAGCAACCATCAGTGAAACACCTGCAAAGCAGTCCATCTAAAGAGAGCATCGACCAAGTAGATCAAAGTTGCAGCAGCTACAACCATCAAAAGCACAGCAGCAGATTCGCTAAATAGTTGTTGACGAGTTGGCCAAACCACTTTGCTAAACTCAACCTGTGTCTCTTTGAAAAAGTTACCTAAATTAAATCCGCCACTAGAGTCAGACTCTTTTGTGGATTCTTTGAGGTCTTTAACTTCGTTTTTGGTCATATCGCAACTCTAGTGCTCAAATTTTGAGAAGCGCGCCCTGGAGGACTTGAACCCCCGACATCAGGTTTTGGAGACCTGCGTTCTACCAACTGAACTAAGGACGCACACTTTTTTGAATCTGTCTTGAAATAAATTTGTCTTGGCAATTTGATTTGCGAAAGACAGATCTAATCAAAACAATTATAGCCAAAATCGTCAAACATCTAGCTTTTATGAAACTAGAGGGCGCGATCGAATCGCTGCTTGACTCTGGTGGCTTTGCCAACGCGATCGCGTAAATAGTAAAGCTTGGCTCGCCGTACTTTACCACGCCGCAGTACTTTAACGCTTTCAACCTTGGGAGAGTGCAACAGGAAGACCCGTTCTACGCCCACACCTTGAAAGATTTTACGTACTGTGATCACGGCATTAATGCCGCTTCCGCGCATAGCGATCACGATACCTTCGTAAGGCTGAGTGCGTTCTTTGCCGCCTTCTCTGATCCTTACGCCAACTTTAACCGTGTCACCCACATAAATGAGTGGCACTTCTTGCTTCATGTACTTCGCTTCGATTGAGCGAATTATCTCCGTTGCGTGCATAGGAGTCCCAAAAAGTCACGATCATCAATAGTAGTATAGTTTGTTGATTTGGTCTATAGATTTTTTGCTTTTATCTATTTTTGGGCGATCGCTAGCTTGCATTTAGCCTTTGGGAAATTTGCCGAGGAGTTGACTGCGGAGTTGTTTGATCCGATCGCGATATTGGGCAGCCTGCTCAAATTCTTGTTTTTTGGCAGATTCGCGCATTTGAGCTTCGAGCTGCTCGATCAGTTCGGGGATGGCATCTAGGGAGATGTTGTTAGAGGGTTGCGCGAAATATTCTGTGTCTCGTTCGTGTAAGCGCCGCGAAACCGATAAAAAGTCGAGGATGGCATTGCTTGATTTTTTCACAATTGAGGTTGGCTCGATATTGTGTTCGAGGTTGTAGGCGATTTGAATTTTACGCCGCCGCGCTGTTTCATTAATCGCTTTTTCCATGCTGTTGGTTAAGCGATCGGCATACATGATCACCATGCCATTCACATTCCGAGCCGCTCGCCCAATGGTTTGAATCAGCGATCGCTCTGCTCTTAAAAAACCTTCCTTGTCGGCATCTAATATGGCGACTAGGGAGACTTCGGGTAGATCCAGCCCTTCTCTCAATAAATTCACCCCAATTAAAACATCAAACTCCCCCTCCCGCAGTGCTTGGAGAATCTCAATGCGCTCGATCGATTTAATGTCGGAATGCAGGTAACGCACGCTGAGTTTGCGCTCGATAAAATAATTGGTCAGATCCTCTGCCATACGCTTGGTTAGGGTCGTAATTAAAACCCGCTCTTTGTTGACAATTCGTTTCTTGATTTCTCCTAGTAGATCGTCTACCTGTCCTTCCGTAGGTCTGACAAAGACTTCAGGGTCAAGCACGCCTGTGGGACGAATGATCTGTTCGACAATTTGTTCGGATATTTCTAATTCCCAGTCGCCTGGTGTGGCTGAGACAAATACACATTGCTTGACTTTGCCCCAAAACTCTTCTGCCTTGAGGGGGCGATTATCGGCAGCACTGGGTAAACGGAAGCCGTGATCGATCAACACCATCTTACGGGCGCGATCGCCGTTGTACATGCCTCGAATTTGGGGGATGGAGACATGGGACTCATCCACAACCAACAGCCAATCATCCGCAGGAAAATAATCGACTAAGCAAGCGGGTGGGTCGCCTGCCTGCCTACCCGCTAAATGCCGCGAGTAGTTCTCAACGCCATTACAAAAGCCCACCTCTCTGAGCAGTTCCAAATCGTATCGACCGCGTTGTTCTAGGCGTTGGGCTTCCAGCAACTTCCCTTCCTTTATTAATTCATCGAGGCGTTCTTCCAATTCCTGTTTAATGTCAGCACAGGCTATTTCCAAACGTTCCTGAGGCGTGACAAAGTGACGTGCAGGGTAGATATTCAAACCTTCCATACTTTGCAAAATCTCGCCCGTGACCGGATCGACATAGCGAATCGCATCGATCTCATCGCCAAAAAATTCCACGCGAATCATCCGATCTTCGTAGGCTGGTCCAATTTCCAAGATATCGCCTTTGACGCGGAACTTGCCCCGCGTTAGCTCGACATCATTGCGTTCGTATTGAATTGCGGTTAAATCTCGCAGAACCTGCCGCTGATCGAGTACGGCTCCGACCCTTAAAGGAATGGAAGCTTTGAGATATTCTTCGGGGATACCCAGACCGTAAATGCAGCTTACGGATGCGACCACGATCACATCTTTGCGCTCAAATAGCGATCGCGTAGCTGAGTGCCGCAACATATCGATTTCATTGTTAATCGATGCGGTTTTCTCAATATAGGTATCGGTAACAGGAATATAAGCTTCGGGCTGGTAGTAGTCGTAATAGCTGATAAAGTACTCCACTGCATTGTCTGGGAAAAATTCCCGCAACTCGTTACATAGCTGTGCGGCTAGGGTTTTGTTATGGGCTAAGACGAGGGTTGGTTTTTGGTACTGGGCGATCACATTCGCCATGGTCATGGTCTTGCCCGTACCCGTTGCACCTAGAAGGGTTTGATAGCGATTGCCCGTTTTTAGTCCCTGTAATAGCTGAGCGATCGCTTTGGGTTGGTCGGCTTTAGGTTCCCAAGGGGCGCGAAGTTGAAACTCTGACATAAAAGTTAACCTGCTTGTGAGTCGCTTTTGTAAAGGAATTGTAACATCGCACTCTAGTGGGGCGAAGCATTTACGGCGATAAAACCTAATCTCTAAGACTGAAAAGCTTTGCTTAAAAGCGCATCTGCATTTTGAAACATTTTCTGCTAACTTTGTTTAAGGGAAACGTTTTACAAAGTGTTTTATCTCCTGGAGCTTAAAAAAATGACAATTATCTTTCAACTTTTATTAACTGTATTTGTTTTGTTCTCATTTGTGCTGTTGATTGGCGTACCCGTAGCCTATGCCTCACCCAGTTACTGGAACCAATCTAAGCCTTTGTTACTCGTTGGTTCGGTGCTGTGGGTTGTACTAATCCTTGCGATCGGTGCGCTAAATTCTTTTGTTGCTTAGTTTTTACTCAATTTGCCCGACTAAAGCGCTTGACTAAAGCGCTCGTCTAAATTTGACAGCTTAATCTTTCGTAGCCCGAGGCAAAGATATGGCTGACGGCTCAAAGATTTGGCTAGGTTGTTTACAGTGAAAATATGACCGTTTTTGAAGGTAACTTTGTCCACACAAAGGATCTCAAGTTTGCGATCGTAGTCGGTCGCTTTAATGACTTGATCGTGTCACGGTTGCTGGGTGGTTGCAAAGATGCATTGCAACGCCACGGCGTAGATGTTTCAGAAGAGGGTAGTCAAGTTGACTATGCTTGGGTACCAGGTTGTTTTGAGATACCGATGGTGGCGCAACAACTAGCCACAACTCGTCGTTACGATGCCATTATTTGTCTTGGAGCAGTAATTCGTGGCGATACGCCCCATTTTGACTATGTTGCGGGTGAGGTGTCTAAGGGCATTGCCGCTTCATCTTTTCAGACTGGCGTACCGATTATTTTTGGCATCGTTACAACAGATACAATGCAGCAGGCCTTGGAACGAGCTGGGATCAAGAGTAATAAGGGCTGGGACTATGCCATGGGCGCGATCGAAATGGCAAACCTAATGCGCCAAATTCGCCAAGCCGCAAATCCAAATTGATCGACCTGCTAGCCCAAATTTGTAATACCAATTTTACTTAGATTTGCAACAGATCGAGATTTGAGTTCCGCGCTCTGCGCGGTCTTTCAAAAGATAATGCGACGCATTATCTTTTGAAAATGGTATAAACGTAAAAATTCAAATGGGACTGCCCCACGCTAGGCTTTTACCCAAATCGCTAAATTTCTAGGATTTTCGTTGCGATCGCCTGCTCTAGGGCAGATACGGGTAAAGGTCGAGAAAAGAAATACCCTTGCGCAAACTTGCAGTCTAGCTGTTTCAGCATCATCACTTGTTGTTGATTTTCTACCCCTTCAGCTACGACACTCATGCTTAAGGTTTTGGCGAGGACAACGATGGTGCGGACAATTTCCAGATTCTCAGCATCAGCTGCCATGCGATCGATAAAAGCCCGATCGATTTTGAGCGTATTGATCGGAAAACGACGTAAATAGCCTAAAGAAGAGTACCCCTGACCAAAATCATCAATACTCAGTTGAATGTTTCGGGTCCGCAGTTGTCTGAGTTTATCAATTGCTAATTCGCTGCGATCCATGAGCGTACTTTCCGTAATTTCAAGGCAGAGGGCGCTGCCAGCTATACCTGTTTCAGCCAGAACCCGATCTAACTTTTCTATGAGGTTATTCTCTCTAACTTGGTGACTGGCGAGATTAATGCTCATTTTCAAAGTAGTAGTTTCTGGAAACAGTGTTTGCCATTTACGCAGTTGCTGACAGGCTTCATGCATTACCCAATCCCCAATCGCGACAATCAAACCGCTATCTTCGGCGACAGGAATAAACTCTGCGGGAGAAACCAAGCCTCGTTCGGGATGCCGCCAACGGATCAATGCCTCAAATCCAACCAGCTTATTGGTTTCCAAAGCCACAAACGGCTGATAGTGAAGCTCAAACTCTTGACGCTCGATCGCATAGCGCAGATCGCTATCAATCTGCATCAGTTTGAGATTTTGTTCGTACATTTCACTATCAAATAAAATGTAGCGGCCTCTACCGAGAGATTTAGCGCAATACATCGCAATATCGGCATCTCGTACCAGATCGGCTCCGCTACTGTAGTCTTTAGTACTGATGACGATACCAATGCTGGCACTGGTAAAAATGGTCTGATCGCCTAAGTCAACGGGCGTCAGAAATTTGTTGAGAATTCGCTCGGCAATCACGATCGCTTCGCTGGGATCTTGAATATCGTCTATCAAAATCGTAAATTCATCCCCACCAAAACGAGCGACCGTATCAGAGGGGCGCAAGCAACTCTCTAAAAGCTTGGCGATCGCCTGGAGAAAGCGATCGCCCGTTGCATGCCCGAGGCTATCATTGATCATTTTGAAGCGATCGAGATCGATGAAAAGAATGGCAAATAGATAACCTGAATGGCGTTTGCTGTGCTTGAGCGTCTGCTCGACCCGATCCATAAACAGATTGCGATTGGGTAAACCTGTGAGGGCATCATGTAAGGCATCGTAGATCAATTGCTGCTGTGCTAGTTTTTGTTCCGTAATATCTCGCACGATGCCGTTAATTCGCAGGGCTTTACCATCAGCATCATAGATAACGTGACTGCGATCGTTGACCCAACGCACCTCTCCAGTGGAACGCAGGATGCGATATTCCTCGCATAAATGACCAGTTGTCAGCATGGCTTGGGCGGCATCTTCGATGCGATCGCGATCTTCTGAATGAATTACCTGCAACCGAAAGTTGGGATTCCCCAAAAAGCTAGCGATGGAATATCCATAAACTTTCTCTACGGCAGAGTTGAGATAGAAGATCTGGGAATAATCCGCAGCAACCGACCAAACTACATCTTCGAGGGAGCTTAAAATATTTTCCAGACGCTCTTCGCTCACTCTCAAGGATTCCTCAATATGTTGGCGCTCGATCACTTCTAAACATAATTGTTCGTTGATTTTTGCGAGCTGGGCGGTGCGCTGTTCGACCCTCTGCTCGAGTTCTTGATTGAGCTGCTGAATTTCTGCCTTTGCCGCTTGCAAATCTAATTGATGTCTGACACGAATTAAAACTTCTTCAACATGGAAGGGCTTTGTAATATAGTCTACCCCTCCGACCTTAAAGGCTTTGACCTGATCGAAGGCATCATCTAAAGCGCTCAAAAAGATTACGGGAATATCACGGGTAAGTTCCGTTGATTTGAGCCTTTGACAAACCTCATAACCATCTAGATCGGGCATTTTGATATCGAGCAAGATCAGATCGGGTGAAGTAGTTTGTACTGCCATCAATGCGATCGCCCCATTTTTGGCACAACGGATTTTGAATCCTTGTCCCGCAAGTGCCGTAGACAAGACTCTCAGGTTATCGGGCAGATCGTCTACGATCAAGATCGTTTTCTCTCTGGCTTTCTCTGTTGCTTTTTCTAAGAAGGAGAATGCATTGACAGTCATGGAGAAATTGCCTCTTGCACCAAGGTTATTATGCGATCGAAGTCAAAATCTTTTACTTTATCCGCAATCTCTTTCACTAAAACGGTATGTTCTTCTGGAACTTGGTCGAGTAGCGATAAAATTTGCTCCTCATCAAGCTGAGATGCCGACAACTTTAATCGATCCAACCATTCTTTAGGCATAGCCCGCAAAGATTCCATCAATAATTCTGCTGTAAATCTAACTTGAGCAGTTGTCTTTTGGGGGGATAATGTCGCGATCGCATCGTTGGTATAGGGTATACCTAAATATTGCGACACCATGGGTGATTTACTTAGTTTAGCTTGAATTTTAAAGCTAAATATAGAGCCGATGCCCACCTTACTACGAAAGGTTATATCGCCACCCATCAGCCGCACAAATTTACGGCTAATCGACAAGCCCAAGCCAGTGCCTTGTTGAGATCTCCGTCCAGACTGCGTTTGCATAAAAGGTTCAAACACTAGTTCGGCTTCTTCGGGCGCAATGCCTGTGCCCGTATCTTCCACTTCAAAGCCAATATATAGAGTTTTTGGGGATGGGATCTGGGATTGCTGCGTAATTTCTAAAGAATCCAGCACTGCACGCACCGTAACTCTCCCTTTGGGGGTGAATTTGATCGCATTCTCAATCAGGTTGATCAAAACCTGACGCAATTTTTTTTCATCGGTTATCACAAATTGGGGTAGATTTGCAGATTTCTCGAAATGTAGAAATAAATTCTTGGTTTCCGCTCGCATCTCAAACATCTCGATCGCCCGATCGAGGGTTTGATGTAGATCGAAGTCAGTCTCCTGTAAAGAGATATGTCCAGACTCGATTTTTGCCATATCCAAGACATCGTTAATCAGCCCCAGCAAATACTTGCCACTGCGACTAATAATGCCTAGATTTTCATGCTGGGATTGCGTGAGCGAGCGATCGCGCGTCATAATTTGAGTAAACCCAAGAATCGCATTCAGTGGCGTCCGCAGTTCGTGGCTCATATTGGCAATAAACTCACTTTTGGCAAGATTGGCAACTTCGGCAAGTTCCTTGGCTGCTTGGAGTTCAAGGGTTTGCTTGTCAAGTTCCTCTTCTGCCATCTGCCGACTCTCTTTCGTTAAGACAATCCACCAAGTTCCAATCGCAATCAAGAGCAATAAAAGGGCATACCATTTTAAGAAGATGTCTAAAATTTGCTCGGATATTTGGGGTAAGACTGCTTGCAGGCTGGAAACCTCTTGATAGTAAACCATCGCGAGCAGAGCTGCTACCCCTCCTGCGATCACCAAGAAAATTGTGAGAAAACTGACAATTCTCGCTCCTAGTTTTGGGGAGAGCTTGGCAGCAAAAATAGCGTGAGCGGTTTTTAAAGGGCTTTCTGGGCTGGGGGGACTGGTTTGTAAAGTCAGGGTTGCAGTGTCTTTGCAGCGATCGTGGCAACGCGCATCTAGACTGCAACAGAGAGAACAAATATGTCCATCATAAACTGGGCAAAATGCCATATCCTCTAAATCGTAGGCATTCTCGCAAATGCAACATGCCAAGGTGCGATGCAAGATAGTCTCTGTGCGAAGCGTATTCTCTCTGGCGATGTAGTATTTCCCTTTCGTAAGAATGGCAATGATGGGAGATAGAACAAAGGCTAACCCCAAGGCGATAAAAGCAGAATAAGCTTGGGCGATCTCACCGAAGACTCCGACAAAAGCAGCGATCGCGACCCCAGAGGCAATCAGCATCGAGCCAAATCCTACGGGATTGATGTTGTACAGATAGGCGCGTTTAAATTCGATATAGGATGGACTGAGTTTGAGGGGTTTATTGATCACAAGATCGGCAACTAAAGCCCCGATCCAAGCGATCGCCACATTAGAATAAAGTCCCAACACCTTCTCTAGGGTGGCAAATACCCCCAACTCCATCAGCATTAAGGAGATCGTAATATTAAACACCAACCAAACGACGCGACCGGGATGGTTGTGAGTAACCCTTGAGAAAAAATTTGACCAAGCCAGAGAACCCGCATAGGCATTGGTAACATTGATTTTGACTTGTGAAATAATCACAAATAACGTACAAACTGCTAAGACCACTTCTGGATTGGCAAAGATATCGGCAAAGCCTGCCAGATACATTTGTGCGGGTTCCTTCGCTTTCTCGAAACTGACTCCATGCTGAATCGCTAAGGATGCAAGGAAGCTGCCACCGAGCTGCTTTGCCGCTCCTAAAATAATCCAGCCAGGCCCTGCCAAAATCACGGCGAACCACCATCGGATGCGGTTGTTTTTGGCTTTGTCGGGCAGAAATCTGAGAAAGTCAACCTGTTCCCCTAGCTGCGGAATTAGGGAGAAAGAGACCGTTGCTGCGGCTCCAAGCAGAATTGGATCGAACCCCGCACCACTAGCTGAATTCCCAGCAAAATTGAACCAATTTAATAGCGCATCAGGCTCCTTATACAACACAAAAATATAGGGCGAAATCATCAAGGTCAACCAGATTGGTTGCGTCCACAATTGCAACTGGTTGATCAGAGTGACGCCAAAAAATACCAACGGAATAATAATAATGGAGCAGAGCAGGTAGCCTAAATACAATGGCAAATGGAAGTAAAGCTCCAACGCCTGCGCCATGATCGCCGCCTCTAGGGCAAAGAAAATAAAGGTAAACGAAGCATAAATTAGAGATGTAATCGTCGAGCCGATGTAGCCAAAGCCCGCACCTCTGGTCAACAGATCCATGTCAATGTTGTACTTGGAGGCGTAGTAACAAATCGGTAGCCCTGTCAGAAAAACGATCGCACCTACCACTAAAATCGCCCAAAAGGAATTCGTAAATCCATAGCTGATCGAGATCGAAGCTCCGATCGCTTCTAGAGCTAAAAACGAAATCCCCCCTAAGGCGGTATTTGTAATTTGAAATTCAGACCATTTCCTGAAGCTTTTGGGGGTATAGCGTAAGGCGTAATCTTCGATCGTTTCCGTTGCAACCCAAGCATTATAATCTCGTCGAACTTTGACAATTTTCAAGGAGGATTTTGGGGGCTTAATCATAAGTATTTAAAAGACGTCAGTTCGAGCTAACGATTTGCCCAGATCCTTATCTAAAAGCAAAAATTCAGAAAGGAATGTATCCAAACTGGCGTTATTCTAAATTTGGGTTTCCAATTTTTCACCAATGTAAATTTCTGGGAATTGGGCATAATTAAACGATAAAGCCTGTTTCTTGCCCTTGAGCCGCCTGCCAACTGCGGGCATCGTAATATAAATCTTCAAGGCAAATGCTATAGAGCGCATCTTTTAATTTGTCACTTACCCTCTGCCATAGCGCAAACGTCACCCAATCAGACGCCAATGCAGCATCAGGAGATAATCGCGGCAAAGGATTGGTATTTTCGCCTACAGCAGTCAAGATCTCACCGAGAGAGATATTTTTGGGCGATCGCTTGAGTTGGTAGCCCCCTTGCACCCCTCGGGTGGACTGAACTAGCCCCGCCTGCCTCAGCTCGATCAACAGCTTTTCTAAATAGGGGGCTGGGATCGACTGACGTTGAGAAATTTCCCGCACAGAAGTTGGCTTGTGTTTTGCCCACACAACCAAATCGAGCATTGCCTTCACACTATAATGTCCCCGTCTGGTTAGTTTCATCTTGTGTAAGAATATCTAGGTCGATCGCTAAAAACGACAGATTGAATGTAGAATAGGTTTTATTGGCGCGAAAAATAACGGGATGTAGCGCAGCTTGGTAGCGCGCCTGCTTTGGGAGCAGGATGTCGTAGGTTCAAATCCTATCATCCCGATTTAACTTGAATGTTCGATCTGAATAAAAAAACAAATGCTAATTCCTTCGGCAAGTCCTGAATTTAAATCTGGATTTGTAGCTTTGGTCGGGCGACCCAATGTGGGCAAGTCCACATTACTGAATACGCTGATCGGACAAAAAATTGCGATTACTTCTCCCGTCGCGCAAACGACGCGCAATCGGCTTCAGGGCATTTTAACCTTACCAGAAGCCCAAATTATCTTGGTGGATACCCCTGGTATCCATAAGCCCCATCACCTTTTAGGCGAAGTGATTGTCAAAAATGCTGTGGGTGCGATCGCTTCGGTCGATCTCGTCGTCTGGTTGGTGGATGGCACAGTAGAGGCTGGCAAAGGCGATCGCTTTATCGCCGAAATTATTGCGAATGCAGGGCCCCCTGCGATCGTGGGGTTAAATAAAATCGACCAGTTAACCTCTGAGAGTCTGGATGACGAACTAAAGCAATCTAAAATCCTTGCCAGCTATCGAGATATTGCCAAACCCCATGATTGGGATGTAGCAAAATTTTCAGCAATCACCAAAGAGGGCTTAGACAAATTACAGGAAATGATGTGCAACCATTTACCTGTGGGGCCCTATTACTATCCCCCAGAGCTAGTCACCGATCAGCCCGAGCGCTTTATTATGGGTGAGTTAGTGCGAGAGCAGATTATGTTGCACACCCATGAGGAAGTGCCGCACTCTGTTGCTGTCGGCATCGATCGCGTGGACGAACAGCCCAAAATCACCAAGGTGATGGCGACGATCTATGTGGAACGAGATTCTCAAAAAGGGATTTTAATTGGGAAGAAAGGACAAATGCTTAAGGACATAGGCACGAAAGCCCGCGAGCAAATGCAAAAATTAATTATGGGATCGGTGCATTTGGAATTGTTTGTCAAAGTACAACCCAATTGGCGATCGTCGCGTTCTCAACTGACAGATTTCGGCTATCGTGCGGAATCGTAGGGCAATTCATGATCGGGTGGGTTAGATTTAAAATATAGAGATGACTGATAGAGAACTCCTTCTTGATGGGTATGCAGGATACAGTCAGACAGAGGATAGGCAACGCATGTGACCGTATAGCCTGCGGCAATTTCAGCGGAGCTTAAGAAACTCTGTTCGGTTTGATCGACTTCTCCATTGACAAGTTTGGCAATGCAGGCGGAACAGGTTCCCTTTTTGCAGCTATAGGGTAATGGGATCCCAGCCTCGATCGCCATGTCCAAAATATACTCGCTATCTGGGACTGAAATCGTGCGATCGATCGCGCTCGCTTCGTTGATTAACCGAATTTGATAAGCTGCCATACCTCTACGAAAACCACTAAAATTTACTGTTTAGAGCATACCCTTTAAGCGATCGCACCTCAATTTATCCTTTATTCAAAAAGAAGTAAAGTTAAAGAGAATCACACCTAAAAGTAAGCTGGTGGCATTGGTGAGAAAACTGAGAAGCCCCGCTTGCTTAAAAGATAACTGCCCAAAACTGAGTGTCGCAATCACCCATGCTTCATAGACCACCGCAAAAATCTCAGAAGCTGGCAAGGTAAAGCGATAGGGAATGCCCTCAGGGATAGGAATTCGATTTCCATAGCCAAACCAAAGCGCAATAAAGAAACCAAGGATATTAGCTCCGATAAAAAACCCCAAAGATAAAAAGACAAATTTTTTAGAAGATATTCTAGACTTCAAATGTGCGATCGAAGCATAGGAAAGTGCGATCGCCAAGGAACTAATCCCCATATATCTCCCCAAAATAGATTGAAATGGTTCTAATTCAGGGAAGAAAATCCAGACGACTGGATAGCTAAATAGATTGACCATCGCGATCGTGACAAGCGTTCTCGAGAGCATTGGTCGGGATGCTTTCCGCCACCATAAGTAAAGCGAGGCTACCAGCAACTCAGAGAGAATTGTCAGAAACCAACCGCTCCAAAACATCCGATTTCTATATTCTTCAGCGGGTGTCGAAATAAAATAAGAAAGCTTACCCTCTTCTAGCTTCACGCGCATAGAATCATTAGAAACCTCCACTTGCCAGACCCCAGCATGTGGGAAGGATGAACCTGCTCCTTTCAGGACTGGAGGGCTAATACGTAAGCGATCGGAAAACTGCCCAATCAGCCTAAACCATTTCTTGGGTTGCTCTTTATCTTTAGATTGAGGCTCATCTATAGGAAACGAACCGATGGTATCACCAATCAAAAGACAGAGATCGTCAAAACAATTGAAACGATAGCCCCTCTGTGAAGATATAGCAGGGGAAGACAGGCAACCCGTGTCGCGACACTCGCCATGTTGAATAAACAAAACTGGCTGTTCGCAAGTAGCCGTAGTACATTCAACAATCTGTAAGCCTTGCATGGTTTGATGACCTGCTGGATAGGTGAGCGTAAACCGATTTGTCTCAGGAGGGGGTGGGGCATTAGCACTTGCGGGTGAGGCAAATAGCAAAGCGATCGCGATTCCCTGTGTGATGCATACTGCCGCCAAAATCCCCAACAGTTTCGACAACTTCCATTTCATAGATAAAGTGCTGTTTAAGTTTTTTACTATGCGATCCTAAATGATCCATGAGAGATTCTTTCTTCTAATCGTAGGGGCAATTCATGAATTTCCCCTACACACAAATCAAATAGGATTGCTATATGAGAAAATCCAACACCAAGGAAAGAAGGAATTACCCCCCCTGTCGTTGTAAGTTTCGTTGCGAGCTGGGTAAGATCGGACTTTACATCATTTAAGATCGAGTAGGCAGTACTGTATTTCTTGGTTGGCGTAGAGGAATTGTGCAGAGTAGAGTTTCTCAAATTACGATCGCTTTCGTGGCTCTAATCGCAGTGCTACTCACAAACTGTATGGCTAGTGACGAAACCGCTGACAATAGAGATGCTGCCATGGGAAATCGGTTTCGCGCCGCGATCGTCTTGCCCGCTGCGATCGTCGATCGCAGTTGGAGTCAATCAGGCTATGAGGGCTTAAAGTTTATCGAAAAACGCTATAAAGCCAGCGTTACACATGTCGATCGCGTTGCCGAAAAAGATGCGCTCAGCGTCACAAGAAACCTCGCTCAGCAAGGGTATGACTTTATCATTCTGCATGGTGGTGAGTATATTGCCACGGCTGAAACGGCAGCGCAGGAATTTCCTCGTACCAAATTTGCCCTTACCAGCGGTCATCCTGGGAATAACCGCAACTTGGGTTCAGTGGTATTCCGTACGGGTGAAAGTGGTTATCTAGCGGGTTTTGTAGCGGGGTTAAAGACCCAAACTAATCGGATTGCCTATCTGACCGGATTTCCCTACCCCTCTAATAAAGAAGAAGCAGATTTTTTAGAAAAGGGAGCAAAAGCAGCTAATCCTAAGTCTCAAGTGGTTGTGGAGTATTTGTACACATGGACAGATATCGAGAAAGCTTCTAAAGCGGCGCTCAATCAAATTGCCGCAGGTGCTGACATCATCATGATTAATTTAGACCACAATGAGGAGGTGATTAAAGCCGTTACCCGCAAGCCTGATGTATATGCGATCGGCTGGACGAAAGATCAGTACTATGCTGCACCAAGTAAAGTCGTTACCAGTGCGATTACAGATATATCAACGCTCGTGTCGAATGCCGCAGATTTAGCGCAAAGAGGTCGCTGGGAAGGAAAACTCTATAAATTTGGCATTAGAGAAAAAGCTTTGCGGTTTGCGCCGTTTCGGGGCTTGTTGACCCCAGAGCAAGAAGGACGATTTAACAAGGTGCGTAGCGATGTGATGACTGGTAAGCTGGAACTTTTGTAATAGCTCATGCGTATGGCGATCTGGAAAAAACCTTTACGTCCCATCCGACATTCGATCGCGAACCAAGTCCGTTTTGGGCTGGTATTTTTGGTAGTGATTAGTTTGCTCGGTACAGGGAGCGTATTGATTTACTCTAGCTTTCGCACGCAACTCAAACAGTCTAATCGCTTGCAGCAAGCGCGATCGCAAACGGCAGCCGAACAGATCAATGCCTATATCGACGATCTAGAGCGCAAACTAGGCTATTTGGCGAGGGTAAGAGGCTTGAGCAATTTGCCCGTAGAAGCGCAGCAAACCTTGATCGAAGGCTTAACCCGCCATAACGATGCTTATGAAGTTGTGGCGATCGTCAATCGTCAAGGTGACCCAGTGGCAGTCGCCTCTCCCTATGGCATGGTAAAGCTAGAGAACCTCGCGAATTCTCCCATCTTCATGCGTGCCTTTAAGCGCAATGAAGATGCTGTGGATAACGTGTCGATTGACCCCAAGATTCATCAATTGGTGACGACGATCGCGGTTCCCATCCGCAACCAAAAAGATGAAGTAGATGGTGTTTTACTCGCTAAGGTGAACCTGCGATTTCTTGACTTTGTGCTTTCTCAAACCGAAGTGGGAACGACGGGCTACACCTACGTGATCGACAATCGCCATGTATTGATTGCCAAGCAGCGATCGGCGAATGAACCCCTTGCCTTACAGGATATTTCCGATCGCCCTTTCATTAAATCTCTCACTGACTTGGATGCCGACCTCCAACCTGTCACGGTTTATCGCGGACTGAAGGATGAAGAGGTTTTGGGCGCGATCGCACCCGTTCGCAGTGTAAGTTGGGCGGTGATCGTCGAACTGCCAACGGCTGAAGCCTATGCTCCGATTCGCGATCTGATCTGGACGATGGCAGGGGCATTAATGCTTGCGACTGGTGTGACTGTGGGTGTTGGCTTTCTCTTTGCCAAACGTATTGTGAAACCTTTGCAACAACTCACTACCGCCGCCGATCGCATCCGCGCAGGCAGTCTTGATACCCATGTGGAAATTCAATCCCAGAACGAATTGGGGCTATTGGCAACAACCTTTAATCAAATGGCTTCGGAGCTATCAGAGTTATATCGTTCTCTAGAACAGAAGGTTGCCCAACGCACGGCAGAACTGCAGAAAGAGAAGGAACGCTCGGAGCATCTACTGCTCAATATTTTGCCAGAAGCGATCGCCAATCGCTTAAAAATAGACCCCTCTACAATTGCTGATAGTTTTGCCGAGGTTAGCATTTTATTTGCTGATATTGTTGGCTTTACCCATATGAGTTCGCACATTTCTCCGATCGCGTTGGTGGGCGTGCTCAATCAAGTTTTTTCTGCTTTCGATCGTCTCGCCGATCGACATGGCTTAGAAAAGATTAAAACCATTGGCGATGCCTACATGGTGGTAGGTGGTTTACCCCTACCTAGAGCCGATCACGCTGAGGCGATCGCCAATATGGCACTAGATATGCTGAAAGCGATCGATGACTTTAATTTGAACGCAAATTTTCCCGAACTCTCTGGCAATCTCTCGATGCGTATCGGCATCAACACAGGTGCGGTTGTGGCTGGGGTGATTGGTGTAAATAAGTTTATCTACGATCTGTGGGGCGACACGGTAAATATTGCCAGCCGTATGGAATCTCAAGGTATAGCAGGATGCATTCAGGTGACGGAAGCAACCTATCTCAGATTGAAGGAAAAATATCAATTTGAGGAACGCGGTGCGATCGCGATCAAAGGCAGAGGGGAAATGCTAACCTTCTGGCTTAAAGGTAGAAAAGAATAGAATTCCTTGTGATGAATGGGCGATCGCCATAGGATTACGCTCTGGTTATTTTTGTTGGTCAGGTTGGTGCTAAGCGATCGAGGGACGTACATCGGCAGGATGAAAAGCTAAAACAATATCACTGGGCGGAATTCCTGCTGTGCATCGTGCTGCGCTGTGATGCGATCGCCATAAAAGGTTAAAACCATACGCCAAATCACTTAAGCAATTGCCAGAGTCTCAGCCTTGTGGTTTTATAGATATCCGTACAAAATTCAAACAATAGCTGAATATGCAAGTTGTAGCTATCTATAAACCAGATTTTTCGAGCAAATAAGGAATAATATTCCAGATATATCCGAGACCAGTTTGTAAACTGTCACACACTAACCTCAAAAATTAGTTGGTTGCCACAGATAATCATAACGAGCCACTTCCTTTGGAGGTATTGTTATGAATCCAGAATCTTTGACGTATCTACGTCTTGATTTCGAGATCGTAGTTCCCTATGACGTTGCTCTAAAAGGTGTTGAGGCATGGTTTGAATGGGACTTGATCTCTGAGCTAGATTTGCGATGGCGCAATACCAGACAACAAGGGAATCGTTTAATCGTAATAGCCAAGCTCAACGACAACATTTTGCAAGGGCTGGATCTATGGTTGCAAATGGGCTTACTTACCGATGAATATGTCAGATTACTGTGCAGCACTCGGTTTAGTAGGGAGATCCCTACCTTCTCCGAAGCGACTTCCGTAGGAATGCAGCATCCTACGGAAGCCTCGCCGCGATCTTTAACGCATGACTTCCCTGAACTAGAACCAGCGCGTTCGACCTCCAACATTTCGAGAACTCAACCCTCTCGACCCGTAGCCCCAGCACATCATCCCAGTCGCTCTGCGCAAATGGTGCAATCCCTGATTTCAGAATTCAGCACCGTTTGGCTTTTGTTCTTAGGTGTATTTTTGGTGGTGGTTTCATCCGGAGTACTCGCCGCAAGCCAGTGGAATCAATTTCCACCCCAGGGACAATTTGCAATTCTGTTGGCTTATACCTTGGCTTTTTGGGTTGTGAGCCTATGGACAGGCAGGCAGGAAAAGCTGAGCCTGACGACACGCACCCTAGAGATTTTGACCTTATTGGTGATTCCTGTTAACTTTTGGGCGATCGATGGCTTTCAGTTATTGAGCAATTCTATAGGCTTCATGGAGAGCGCGATCGCAGCGGTAATACTCTCTGGCATCACCCTTCTTTTACTCAAGCAGCAGGTGGCATCTAAACTTACGGCTTTAAACTGCGTGGGGCTGAGTTTCTTGCACATCGGCTGGGGAATTGCTGGCTATCCACTCATAGCCGTTTACATTGGAACAGTAGGGACATCGCTAATCTTTTTCTGGCAGCAAAAGGAACGAGAAGCAAGCGATCGCACCAAATTATCGCTGGGCGAGATTACGATTGCCTATACCACCTTGATTTTGCTGTTTAGAGCCATCTTCATTGCAGGTGTTGCCGTCACCGACCTAGGACTCGCCTTTGGCATTTGCGGTTGGATGGCAAGCAAACTCAACCAGCGACAGAGAAAGGAAAGTACAGATCCCCAACCCCAATTCCCCATTGCCGCAGGCTTGTTATTGCTCGGGTGGGGCGTATCGGTGGGAGCGCAGTTTCCTTGGCAAGCAGTGGCTGTGAGCATTTTGGCATTATTCCTACTGTTTGAAAGACTGCAACGTCATTGGCAGGGAATAGATTTAGCGGCGATCTTCTTCATCACATTACAAACTTTCTGTCTGGCTTTCCAACTCATACCCGTACAAATTAGAACCGATGTAACGCAATGGAGTATGAATTTGGTGAGAACGGATATACCGCTAACGCTTTTGAGCGTGGTTATATTCCCCTATATCATTCTCAGCCTGTTTTTGTCCGATCGCCTGCGGCAGTCAAATCGACCTGCTTTAGCAAACTTGGGTGAAGCGCTATCTTTAGGATTGGGGACGTTGCTTACTTGTTTGAGCTTTCTCAGCCCTGTCACCCGATCGCTCAATCTAGGACTTTCGTTTGTAACACTCTTCGCAGTAACAAGTCGCCGCGATCGCGCGCTCAAGGAATTAATCTACTTTACGCATCTTGTGGGCTTAGGAGCGATCGCATCGAGTGTAGATTTTATCTTGCCCCAATGGAAATTTTCGGATTGGGCAATGTGGAGTTTGGGTGTAGCGGCGATTGAATGGGGATTTTGTGCCTTAGCAAAGTTGAATTCCCCTAAATTACAAATTTGGCGAAAGAGTAGTTGGGAGATCGGCATCGGATTGGCAGGACTGAGTTACTTATTGCTAATTCAAGACTTTAGGAATGCTTCAACCCTCTTAACGCAAAATCTACTTTGGTCGATCGCGCCTCTCATCTTAACGATCTTAGGTTGGATTCGCAATTTCCCGCAAGCGTCCCAATCGATTAATTTCAGCATTATCTCCCTTGTCTTAGCCCAGTTCTTGACATTCCCGCAATTGGAATCGCGCGCGATCGGATTAGGCATAGGAACCGTGTTAATGCTGGTGAATACGCAGAAGTGCCAAGAGTTATCCGCAGCAGCAATCGGTGTGGGATTTGGCGTTGGCTTTGCGGGTTCGTTGCTTTGGCAGTTGAGCAGTGATTATTCCATGACGGATCGCTTCCTTACGTTTACAAACGGTGCGGCGATCGCAGTAATTCTTTTACTGGCAATTCGTCACTGGTTAAAACAGGGAGATCCCGATCGCACCTTGCGGAAAATTTACAGTCAGGCTATGGATAGTTGGGCGATCGCGCTGACTTTCCCTAACTTTATCGCGCTGACTATCTTTGCGATCGCGGACTATGGATTTCATCATTCTCTTTCGCTCGGATTTGTGACAGCAACTGGTCTGATCACGGTAGCCATGCTCTATCGCTCTATTGTTGAATCTGCGGGATGGGCTGCTTACAGTGTGGGTTGGGGCTTAGAGTTGCTTGCCTGTGCGGCGGTCAGTTTTAGCAATGGTTCCTTAACTACCTTGGCGATCGCCAATATTGGTCTAGGTCTCGCATCTCAACTACTCGGCGATTGGTGGTTGATGCGTAAAGGATGGGCGGGATTTCCCAGTGCTTGGCATGTACTTCCGATAATTTACGGATTGTTAGGCACGTTGCTGCGCTTGCATGTATTTGCAGACTGGACGGGATTTGTCACTCTGGGTACAGCGATAATCGCGATTGGCATCGGTCGCCGCAAACCAGAATGGAAAGGGCTAACTTATCTTGGGATCGTCGGAATCACCATTTCTATTTATGAATTACTGATCTATCAATTGTCCCTTAGCAAGGGGGGCAGTACGGGGGATGGAGTGGTAATTTTGGCAATTGCGGCTACGACAATCGCGATCGCCTATCAACTCCTATCTCCCTTTATCCCTTATCTGCGTTTGGCTCGAGGCGAATTAAGAGTCATAGGAAACATCCATTGGTTTATGGGCGTGGGACTAACGATTTTTGCATCATTCCTGTTACCAAGTCAGTTAGGTGGAGTTTTAGGAACCTGTGTTGCCTTGGTTCTAACCATTTACGCGCTGGTCAGCGGGCGCGATCGCGACGATCTGGCTGCGGCTGAATTATGGGTGTATGCAGGAATTTCGATGGCGATCGTAACAGGCATATATCTCCTCTACTTCGCATTCCCAGATTCGCTCTTTATCGTGAATATTCTGCGTCCCTATGCGGCTACAATTGCTTGTTTCGTATGTGTTCCTATCCAGCTTGCACCTTGGGAGGCTTGGGGTTGGAGTAACAAACCTTGGCATCGTTCGGCGATCGTGCTGCCAAGTTTGAGCGTAATTGCGACAGCAACATCGATTTCGATTCCCAGTTTGTTTATTGTGGCGGCTTTTTATAGCTGGGTAGCAAGAGTCAAGAATTCGATCCGAATTAGCTATCTTAGTTTGGTCTTGGTGAACTGGGCATTGATGCGGTTTTATCACCAATACCAGCTCACGAACTACCTGTGGTATGTTTCGACGCTTGGCTTTTCTCTGCTTTATATCGTTCAAGTCGATCCTAGTCTCTCAGCCCCTGAGGCAAGGGAACAACGACATATGCTACGACTATTGGGAACGGGTTCTATTTGTGCTTCTGCGGCAATTCAATCCCCAGACAATCTCGGCATGGCATGGATTTCGCTTGGCATCGGACTGGCTTTCATTTTGGCAGGTTTAAGTCTGCGGGTGCGTTCCTATCTCTATGTCGGTACGATCGCCTTTATCACTGTGGTTCTGATCCAAGTGTCTATATTCGTGACTAAATATTCCTTGCTGATTTGGGCATTGGGAATCTTTGCAGGTATCGTATTTATTTGGATTGCCGCCAACTTTGAAGCCCGACGCGATCGCATTCTAGCTCTGCTTCGGGATATTGCTACTGAACTACAAGCTTGGGAGTAGGGTTAAAAGAAATGAATCAAAGATGTTAGCAAAGAACTGGATAATCTGACAGAATAAAAGACGATACAAGCTACTTTATTAAACAGAAATGTCATCATCTTATTCGTCAGGTCAAACGATCCCACAGATTCGGGTTGAGGAGTTAGCCCGTCGCATGGCAGCAGATCGCAGCAATCTGCAACTGATCGATGTGCGCGAACCTGAGGAAATTGCGATCGCTTTTGTTGAGGGCTTTACCAATCTTCCTTTAAGCCAATATGGTGAATGGGCTCCCAAGGTTCCAACCGAATTCGACCCCCATGCTGAAACCCTTGTACTCTGTCACCACGGCATGCGATCGGCACAAATGTGTCAATGGCTGATGGGTCAAGGTTTTACCAATGTCAAAAACATCGTCGGTGGCATCGCTGCCTATGCAGAAGTCGTCGATCCTTCAATTCCGCAATATTAGTTGCACGGATATTGAACTCGATTTTCATTGAATCTTATGATAGAAAACACCAAACTCATCAATAGCCACATTGAAGAATACCTAGATTACTACTGCGGTTTGTCTCACGCACCTGGATTTGCTGTGTTACTGAAAGGGCAATGGGGCGTTGGAAAAACATGGTTTATTAAGCAGTATCAAGAAAAGCTAAAAGCAAAAAAGCAGAAATGCTTATACGTTAGCCTTTACGGTATGACAAATTCCTCAGAGATAGGGGACGCTTTTTTTCAACAACTCCATCCTGTCTTGTCCTCTAAAGGAATGACGATCACTGGCAAAATCCTTAAAGGATTTTTAAAAGGCTCATTAAAAATTGATTTAAATGGTGATGGGAAGGATGAAGGATCGTTAACTATTCCAAATATAGACATCCCTGACTATCTTAAAAATGCCGATAAATGTATTTTAATATTTGACGATCTGGAAAGATGCAAAATTGATCTGAGCAATATCTTAGGATATATCAATAGCTTTGTAGAGCACCAAGAATTAAAAGTAATTATCCTTGCAAATGAAAAAGTAGTCGAGTCATGCAGTGAATACAGCACAATTAAGGAGAAATTAATCGGTAAGACCTTTAGTATATCTCCTGATTTCCAAGGTGCATTAAACGACTTTATTTGTGAGGTAGAAGATAAATCTCTCCAAGAATTTTTATCTAACAATACTGAATTAATCCAAGATTCATATACTTTATCAGAATATGAAAATCTAAGAAACCTAAACCAAGCTATTTTAGATTATGAAAGACTGTTTAAGGTTTTACCTGAGAAGGTCAAAAGTAAAAAAGAGTTGCTACGAGATCTTTTGTACCAGTTGATGGTTTTCTCTATTGAAATTAAACGTGGAACAATGCTTGCAAGTGATATTTGTAATATTATAGAAGCTTGGCAAGATCAAGCAAAAGGTTCCCAAGCAAAAGAGATATCCCTACTTCAAAAAAATTTCCATAGATTTAATAGATACCAAAATCTAGATGACCTACTTAATCCATTCCCAAATAATAAATGGTGGCAAAAATTCTTTGACAAAGGCATTATTGATGTTTATGAACTAGAGAAATCTCTACCAAGTAGTAAGTATTTTCAAGATGAAAATACTCCTGACTGGATTAAACTTTGGCGTTACTCCAATCTCACTGATGATGAATTTGACAATTTACTTAAGAAAGTAGAGGAACAGTATACTCGCAGAGACTTTTCTTGTCTTGGTGAGATTATCCATGTAATAGGACTTTTTCTAATGTTCTCTAATGTTGGAATCTATAGTAAAAGCAAAAAGGATATTTTGCAGGATGCAAAGCATTATATCGATGATTATATCGATGATTTCATCAGTAAGAATTTATTGCATACCATTTATCAATCTCACTTTTTTTACTCTTTAGGAATTACAAATTATAGTTATGCTAATCTTGGATTTCAAGGCAAAGAACTTGTAGAATTCAAAGAATTCTATGATTATATCAATCAAGCTCAAGAGTTGGCAAAGAAAGGTTATTTACCTAAAGCAGGGCTAGATCTCTTGGAAATTATGCAATGTAATACGTCCTTATTTTACAGAATGCTTTGTGTCAGTGGGGCGAACAGATCAGAGTCAGAAGATCAAATCTATTATGAAGTTCCTATACTCGAATCTATTAAACCAGATGATTTTATAGAAAAACTCTTGCCGATGAAGAGAGAAGATCAAAAATTAGTTTTTTACACACTATCTGACCGCTATAAGTTTGAAAATTCACCTAAAGAACTTCATAAAGAACTTCCATGGCTTAAGTCCGTTCAAACTCTCTTGCTAAAACAAGCCGATTCTAAAAAGGGTAAGCTTAGCGGATTTTTTTTAGAATCATTATCCAGAGAATATTTGGAAGAAGCGATTAAAAAACTCAATACCAAAATCTCAAAAGATCCATAGCTCTGTTTTTCATCGTACTTCCCCCAAAGCCTACAATTTACTATGTAACCTCAGTTCGGGATAAGAAAATCCAAAACCTTTTATCTAAGGCTATTGAATCTATAAATGCTAAATTCTCACAAATAAATCCTATTCATCCAATAAATCGGGGCAGGCACAGGGGCGCAGCCCCTACAATTGATGGTGTGTGCTCGCCCAGAACGTTTGTATGCCCTATATTTCGTCTCAAATTCCTTATCCCGAATTCACGTTATGTAGCATAAATGCTTGGCACACAGTCAAAATAATAGCTACTAGAGATTCTTGAAGACTATGCCCTTAGTGAGTTGATTGAAGAGGTTGAAAATGACGAAATGGATTAGGGAAAAGAAGTACAGAAGTTCTACCAGAAAGTTTTAGCAGGGATGCAAGCATGAAGGCAAAATTGCCTGAAATAGGGCTAGTTTCCACCTAACGCCAAAAGTGCTACGAAACTTCCACTATTCCAGAGGCAATGTACTAACATGGGGGCAAACAGGTTGTTCGATCGCACATAGACAAACCCTAAGACCATGCCCAAAACCGTCAGGGGAATTAGATCGGCAAGATTGAGGTGAGCGAGCGCAAAACAAAAGGCACTCAACGCGATCGCGCCACCATAGGACATAAATTTGGTAAGCGAAGGCAAGAGGAATCCTCGGAATAACAGCTCTTCAAAAAAGGGCGCAGCGATCGCGAGGGTTAGCCACAAAATTAGTTTGGCGCGATTGTCTTGACTTTCAACTAAGATCGGCAACAGGGGATTTCCCCCACCCTGTCCTTGCAGCACTTGTTCGCTTACTGCCGATACAATCACAACCAGAGGCACTGCTGCCAAATAGCCACCTATGCCCCAAACTAGCGATCGCCAAGAGAATAAATTAAAACGGAACCAGTGACTTGGCAAGGGGCGAAATCTTTGGAGGCAAATTTGCAAAATCACTAAGATCGGTAGCATGGACAAAATATAGGGAAATAGTACGAGTAAAGCTTTGTAGGTATAACTAGAGCTACCACTACCCGAACCGAGTCGAAATGCACTTAGGGCTAGGGGCAATACAAGTTGAGAGACAACAATAAAAGAGGTAAACCATAACACCATTACTTCCCATACGGTTTCACCATCCCAAGGCACAGTCCATGTTTGAGCGCGACTTCGTAAGGGTTCGATCTCAGAACTAGATTCTCGCTCGGAAACTTCTTTGGGTCTATAAAAGGGCGAACTGCTCCGAAAGAACAGCCGCTGAACGCCCAAAACAATCCACAGAAAAATCCCTAAAATCCCGCCCAATAATGGAACGGCATTGGCAACCAGCAATCGATTCACTGCCGATGTGGCTTCTAGCTGCTGCTGCTTTTTAACCGAGGGAATCAAATCAAGTCGCTGTTGGGCGCGATAGAGTTGCTCTAAGGCTATGTGGCGATACCAACCAGACAGCGATCGCCGCACCTGCCCTTCGGCATTCGGCAAGAGCATTATTGGATTTGACCAAAGCCCTTGTAAGATTTCAGCCGTGATACCCATACTGGTGCGTTGCGTTGCCTCATTTTTTGTCACGCCCTGCCATGTCGCGATCGCCCCTGGCACATCTCCAGTCTGTACTTTTAGCAAACCAATATGCACATCTAACTCATTGACGAGATTTTGCTTCCGACTGCGCTTCTTTTGCAGAGCTGAAGGATCGGAAATTGTGCCATCAGTCAGTTGCTCCTGACTCAGTTCGGCAATCAGTCTGACATTAGAAGCGCGTGCCGCCTGATAGCTTTCTAGGGCTTGCTTGTAAACTTTTTTAGGCTCACCATCAAACAGCAATTGCCGTACCGCTGCATTATCTGCCGCATCTCCTTGCCATTCCGTCGCTTGCAAAATTAGATCTGTTTGAAGCAAATCTAAACGGGTTTGCTCTTGGGGGTTGCTCCAGCTACTCATAAGGGATAGCCAGATCGCAGCGATCGCTAACAAACTCAAGATACTCAGAACAATACGCTTTACAGTCATGCAGATAAAGTTAGGTAAGGGGCATTATTAGGGACGAGATAGGCTAAAAGCGATCGTTTACCGATCTCTTTCTTAACCCTATCATCCTTTATCCCATTGGATCTCTCGATACCAAGAGCATCAAAATAGATCGCAAACAAAACAAAAACCAGATGTTTGAAGACCTGGTTTTGTGGATTATTGAATTTACATTCCATCAGTCATGATGGATTTATGTGAGGGCGAGCGATCGCCTTCACATAGCAGATTTAGGATCCAGCAGAAGCCCGCGCTGCCGCCGCTTCATCAGGATGAATACCTAGACGTGTGAGGTTATAGCGTCCGCGCTGATCGATCTCGCGAATTTTGATAATCACTTCATCGCCAACGGCAACTTCGTCTTCAACCTTACCGACACGACCTTCGGCAAGTTGAGAGATATGCACCATTCCTTCTTTTCCTGGGAGGAATTCCACAAAGGCACCAATCGGAATGATCCGCGAAACCTTGCCTAAATAGACGTCACCTGTACTGACGCGGCGGGTCATGCCCTCAATGATTTGCCGTGCCCGTTTTGCACCTTCGCCATCATTAGAGGAGATCGTCACCGTACCATCATCTTCAATATCAATTTTGGCTCCAGTTTCTTCGGTAATCCCTTTGATATTTCTACCACCGGGTCCAATCACCAAACCAATTTGATCGGGATTGATGCTGATCGTGAGTAGGCGAGGTGCATAGGGAGATAGCTCCGTTTTAGACTTCGGTAGCACTTCCAACATCTTGCCTAAAATATGGGCACGACCCGCTTTGGCCTGGTTAATCGCATCGCGAATGGTATCCATCGCAATCCCTGTAATCTTCATATCCATTTGCAGCGCCGTGATACCTGCATCAGTGCCTGCAACCTTAAAGTCCATGTCACCCAAGAAATCTTCGATCCCTTGAATGTCTGTAAGCACGCGCACTTGATCGCCTTCTTGGATTAGCCCCATAGCTACACCGCTTACGGGCTTCGTAATCGGTACACCTGCATCCATCAACGCTAAGGTCGAGGCACAGACAGAACCCATGGAGGTGGAACCATTGGAGGATAGAACTTCCGAAACTACGCGCAAAACGTAGGGAAACTCACTAGAAGAAGGAAGTACTGGCTCGATCGCTCTTTCGGCTAAAGCACCATGTCCGACTTCTCTACGACCGGGCGATCTCATGGGTTTGACCTCTCCCACAGAATAGGGAGGCATATTGTAGTGATGCAGATAGCGCTTTTTCTCGTCGGGGTGCAGATCGTCTAACTCTTGGGCATCTGAAGGCGTGCCTAATGTCGCGATCGATAGTACCTGAGTCAAGCCGCGATTAAATAAACCACTACCATGCACGCGAGGCAAAAGCGAAACTTCAGCAGAGACGGGGCGAACTTCATCAAGCTTACGACCATCAATGCGGACGCTATCTTCAATCACCTGACGGCGCATCAGCTTTTTAGTGAGATCTTTAAAGGTTGCACTCACAACTTTATCTGTTGCTGCCACCTTAATTGGATCTTCCTCAGGCAATGCGGCGATCGCTTCAGCTAGCTCGGCTTTGATCGCATCTAAAGCAGCATCTCGCACCTTGCGATCTTTTTCTAAGCTAGCAACCACTTGTTTGATTTGGTCGCCAGACTTTGCGGTGATAAATTCGTGCAAAGACGTATCAACCACGGGTGGGGTGACATCCGCAGGGGAAATTCCTAGCTCTGCCATTAAATTCTTTTGGGCAAGAATTAGCTCTTGAACGGCCTCATAGCCAAACTCGATCGCTTCGATCATGTCTTTTTCAGGCAATTGCTTTGCGCCTGCTTCTACCATGATGATGCCTTCGGGAGTTCCAGCTACGACCAAATCGAGATCGCCTGCTTCAATCTCAGCATAAGTGGGATTAATGATAAATTCATCACCCACCAAACCAACGCGCACGCCTGCCATCGGTCCATTAAAGGGTAATCCTGCCAACTGTACTGCGATCGAGGCTCCCGTCACGCACAACACATCGGGGGGAACTTTTTCATCTAACGCCATCGTGGTGGCAATTACCTGAATATCATCGCGCAGCCAACCAGGAAACAAAGGACGTAAGGGGCGATCGATCAACCGACAAGTCAAAATCGCCTTTTCAGGGGGACGACCTTCACGCCGCAAAAAGCCACCTGGAATGCGACCTGCTGCATACAAACGTTCTTCGTAGTCCACAAGTAAGGGTAAAAAATCGATCCCTTCGCGGCCCGGCCCTCTTGTAGCCGTAATCAGTACAGCCGTCTCACCACATTGCATTAACACTGACCCACCTGCTTGGGGTGCTAATAAGCCTATTCTTAGTTTGATCTCTCTGCCATAGAAAGAAATTGTCTTCTCTACTGCGGTCATTATTTGCTCTTCTACTTTTGACTTTTTCTTTAGTTATATATCTGGCAATGGTAACACTGATATAGTAAAATACTGCCTTTAAATTTTTATGTAGTTACCCATTAGCGCATCGCTTCAAAGCCATCTATCTTGGTAAACCCTACTAAATATTGGTGTGAGTTAATCAGTAGATTGATGCAAAAAAAATGGCTCTGTGTAATACAGAGCAGGGCTTTGACGAAATTATTAATTACATAAATATTGTTCGACTTAAGCTGAGCAAAGCTTACGTTTATCGGTTGGTTTGCGACTGAGATAACCCGCGTCGAATTAATAAAACCAAAGCCGAAAAAAGCGCTTGCACAATTTCTTTAAAACCACCCAAACGACTCAAGGTTTTCCAAGAAAAAACAACCCACTGCCAGCCTTTGACAATTTCTCCCCATAGCGTAATTTTGGCAGGCTCAGCAGGAACATTTACCTGATTTGGCTCAATCTCTGACATTTTCGTTTTCTCCTTATTCTCCTATGCGATCGCGACTCAAACTAAACCCAAACGAAGTCATAGGCAGTTATCTAAGTCGTTTTAGGTAACACCATACCTTTACACTATAATACCAATCTCTAGACTCAAAAACGGCTGAGGCTCAATTCCTGCGTAGGTTGCGATAAGATAGTAGGTAAATCTCGGTACTTTACTAACACGATAACTTGGGCATGAAAGAACTTGACTTGGAAGCCACAATTGAAAAGTTAAACTCGATTCTTGAGTTTGAATTAGCAGGGGTAGTGCGTTATACCCACTATGCATTGATGGTTACAGGCCCTAACCGCATACCAATCGTCCAGTTTTTGAAAACACAAGCCAACGAATCACTGCTCCATGCCCAACAAGTGGGGGAAATCCTCACAGGCTTAGAGGGGCATCCCAGCCTCCGAATCTCCCCCATCGAGGAAACCAATAACCATACAGTCAAGGATATTTTGGCGGAGAGTCTCTATCATGAGAGAAATGCTGTTAAGCTGTACAAGTCTTTGCTAGAGATTGTTAAAGACCGTAGCGTCTATTTAGAAGAGTTTGCGCGCACTATGATTGGGCAAGAAGAAATGCACAATCTCGAATTGCGAAAAATGCTACGAGATTTTAGTTAACTAATTTGCTGTCTATCGTTCCCGTTACAACGCCGTTACGTTAACTACGAACTCCTGACAACTGAATTAACTAATTGAATTTAACGAATTGAATCGCTGGCAACTGATAACTGATAACTGAATCCCTGACTAAACAATGACCGTTCGTGTTCGTATCGCTCCTAGTCCCACTGGCAACCTGCATATTGGCACAGCAAGGACTGCTTTATTTAATTGGCTGTATGCCCGCCGACATAAGGGGGAATTTCTCCTTCGCATTGAGGATACTGACCAAGAACGCTCTAAAGATGAATACACCCAAAATATTCTCGATGGGCTTGCCTGGCTAAAGATTGATTACGATAAAGGGCCATTTTTTCAAACCAAACGCCTAGAGCAATACATTGCGGCTGTTCATATCTTGCTAGATCAAGATCTTGCCTATCGTTGCTATTGCACCGAGGCAGAGCTAGAGCAGATGCGGGAAGATCAAAAGGCAAAAAAACAAGCCCCCCGTTATGACAATCGCCACCGCAATTTGACCAAACAGCAACGTCAAGCCTTTGAGGCTGAGGGGCGCAAGCCTGTAATTCGGTTCAAAATTGAGGAGCCGCTTGAGGTGTCATGGTTTGACATGGTACGAGGTGAGGTTACCTGGAATACCCGCGACCTCGGCGGCGATATGGTGATTGCTAGGGTAGACGAGCAAGGCAATATTGCTTTGCCCCTTTATAACTTTGCGGTTGTGATTGACGATATCGACATGGAAATCACCCATGTGATTCGGGGCGAAGATCACATTGCCAACACGGCAAAGCAAATTTTGATTTACGAAGCTTTAGGCGCAATTCCCCCTGAGTTTGGTCATACACCGCTCATCCTCAATGCTCAAGGTGCCAAGATCTCAAAACGGGATGGGGCTACATCCGTGGCAGAGTTTCAAGCCATGGGCTATGTGCCCGAAGCCTTTAACAACTATATGGTGCTGTTGGGGTGGTCGCCACCAGATGGTAATGAGATCTTTAAACTCGAAGATGTCGCTCAGGTGTTTGATTTTAACCGCGTCAACAAAGCTGGTGCGAGATTTGACTGGGATAAACTCAACTGGCTCAACAGTCAGTACCTGCACAGTATGACCGCAGAAGATCTATGCGATCGCTTGATGCCCTTTTGGCAAAAAGCAGGCTTTAATTGCGATTTAGATCGCGCTTGGCTGCTAGAAGTAGTGAAACTAATTGCACCTAGCCTCACCCTGCTTGCCGATGCCGTGGAGATGGCTCGCTATTTGTTTGTGGATACCCCCAACTACACCGATGAAGCGATCGCGGTGTTAAGCCCAGAAACCGTAAAACCCATCCTATCTGGATTGCTCGAAGCCTTAAATCAAACTCCTGAGCTAACGGCTGAGAGTGCTGGGGCGCTGATTCAAACAGTGACCAAAGCGCAAGGCATCAAAAAAGGCATGGTGATGAAGCCTCTACGGGCAGCATTAACAGGGGATATTCATGGACCAGATTTAGTGCCATCTTTCCTACTGCTGCACCAAAGAAACCTTGCCCTACCTCGATTGCAACACAGTCTAGGGATCTAAATTTCATCTAGCAGAAAGCCGCAGAGAAACTAGGTTTCTCTGCGGCTTTCTTTTGTAGTTTGATTACTGACTTGTCTCGCTGATCGATAGTCGAAAAGGAATCGACTCCCCTGTTTCGGAGCCTACCCAAATTTCATATGTTCCTGATGCCCATGTGCCCTCAAGGGAAGGCTTAGAACTGTTGCGGCAATAGATGCCATCGGGACCTTTAACCAGCAAAGTAGCTTTGCCATTGGCAATGGCAATTACTTTTAAACTCAGGAAACTAAAGGGTTTTTCGGCAACAAATATATAATTTGCCGTTTGACTTGCCAAACCTTGGCATGACCCATTCACCTGTGTTAAACCCGCAAGAGATTGTAGAGAAGTTGAGCCACTGGTTGTACCGATATACACCTGTGGGTCGGGACTAAATCTGGGGGAAAGGGGCTTCATTGCCTCCTGGCTATTGGCTAGCGGCGTCCAAAGCAAGGAATTAGGCAAGACTAACCCAAGTAAGAGACCCACTGAGATAAAAAGCTGTCTAGGCGATCGCATCCATTTCATCTTTGACTTCATCTTTGGCGAATTTCACTCAACGAAAGGGTATATCGAAAGGATTGATTGGCATCTTTAGAACCCACCCAAACCTGATAAGTTCCTGGGAGGAGCCGTCTTGAGATTTGAGGATTACGTCCTTGGGATTCATCATCCGCACAAACCACAATGCCTCCAGGTCCTTTGATCAACATTGTAGGATCGTTATTGATGCCACCTGTATATACCAAAAAATCTAGTAACGGAAAGCTTTCATTTAGCGTAATCACATGATTGGGCTGCGTCTGTGCAAAGCCTCGACAGTTCGCATCAATACCAGCCAAACTCGCTAAACTCACATTGCCACCCGTACTGCCACCTAGTTTAATTGGGTCGGGTCTAAAGTTGTGTGACAGAGCGATCGACTCGCTTTGCGCCAAACTCACAGGAGCCGCAGCCATAGAAATCGCTGCTACCAATCCAATCAAACCGAACCAACTAGCCCCCTTTTGCCCTTGCATGACCGTCATCTCCATTTAATACTGTCTTTTTAAATTCGATCTGTAACGTAAAAACACTTGAATTAATTTTTAGCGCTTTGCCTGCCATACAAAATTCATGTCTGGATGAATCGATCTAGTGTCGTCGCGATGTATTCATCATTACATCCATATCACGTTCACCCATGCCACATAGGACGAATCTCTAAATTAAGTTGTTCCAGTGTAAATAAATGTAACGATATTGACGTCAAGCCAGCAAAGTATCTTGACAGCATATGGGTAGGCAAGTATATTGCTTCAATACCCGGGTATTCCACCTAATCAAATATTATGCAGGACAAGCAAAAAGTCACTCTGTATCTATCAGCAGACTTACACAGACAGTTAAAAATTCGTTCGGCGATCGACCAAGAACCTATGTCCGATCTAGCTGAAAAAGCTATAGGTTTCTACTTATCCCATGCTGAGATTGTGGAATCTTCGGGCATTGGTCATACGCACCAAGTCTATAACTGCCCTGAATGTTCCCAAGCGGTTGTAGTACGAAGCGGTGAGCTTTTAGCCATTGGTGGCAGTCATAACTGTACAACCAAGACTGAGGCTGATAAAGCCGATAGCCAAGACGAAGAACTTGTCGTTTGTCAATAGGTTCAAACACAATTTCAAACGAAATTAAATTCAAAGAATAGGTTCAAACAACTACAGATGAATGCTAACTATATAACTAAGTAGTTCATCCACCAGTAAGTTAAATTCAAACGTAGGCTCTTGCTCAGGTTTGAGGCTTAAAAAGTTTAGACATCAAGGTGAGGCAAGAGGGTTAATCCTCTTTACGAATATGCAAGAAGAACTTAGTATCCTTATTCAAGCTCAATACCCCTTGATCTACCTCAATACTCCTGAGGAAGAAAGAGCCGAACGCGCGATCGCTTTAGTTTCCCAGGTCAAGCCGGCGAGACGCATCTTTATTTGGACGGTCACCCACGGCATTGTTGAATATGGGCAAGCGGGTGGCGGTAGTCAGCACAACACAGAGTCTGCGGAAGCCGCCCTTAAGTGGATTATTCGCTCCGATCAAAAAGAGCCTGCGATCTATGTATTTAAGGATTTGCATCCTTTCTTCGATCACCCAGTTATTGTTAGATGCTTGCGTGACGTAATTGCCAACTTTAAAGGCACGCAAAAATCTATCATTTTGATGTCTCCCGTACAGGTCATTCCGATTGAGCTTGAAAAAGAAGTTATCGTCCTAGATTTCCCCCTTCCTAAGATCGAAGAACTAGAAGAGGTCTTGGCTCAGCAAATTGGCGCGTCTCGCATCAAAAAACTAGCACCCGAGACCAAAGAAAAATTGCTACGTGCTACCCTTGGGTTGACCCATGACGAAGCAGAAAAGGTTTATCGTAAGGCACAGGTCACAACAGGTCGCCTCACCGAAGAAGAAGTTGGCATCGTACTCTCAGAAAAGCAACAGCTCATTCGACGAAATGGCATTTTAGAATACATCGAAGAAGATGAAGGTATTTCTGCCGTAGGTGGACTAGAAGAGTTGAAGCATTGGTTGCGTCAGCGTTCTAATGCATTTAGCCAAAGAGCCAGAGAATATGGTTTGCCACAACCGAAAGGTATGTTGATTTTGGGCGTGCCAGGCTGTGGCAAGTCTCTCATTGCCAAGACAACTGCGAGACTTTGGTCTTTACCACTAGTCCGCCTCGATATGGGTCGAGTCTATGACGGCTCTACGGTAGGACGCTCAGAAGCTAACTTGCGCAGTGCGCTCAAGGTTGCCGAATCAATCTCGCCCATGATTCTGTTTATCGATGAGTTAGATAAAGCCTTTGCGGGTAGTGCTGGCTCAGCGGACTCAGATGGTGGTACCTCTTCTCGCATCTTTGGTACTTTCTTGACATGGATGCAAGAGAAAAAGTCGCCTGTGTTTGTGATGGCAACCGCAAACCGTGTCGATCGCTTACCTGGTGAGTTTTTACGCAAAGGACGCTTTGACGAGTTATTTTTTGTGGACTTGCCCAACTTTGAAGAGCGCAAACAAATTTTTGAAATTCATCTCAGCAAGCGCAGGTCTGATATTACGCGTTTTGATTTCGGTCAGCTCTCTAACGTGACTGATGGCTTTTCAGGAGCCGAAATCGAACAAGGCATCGTTGCTGCGATGTATGAAGCTTTTGCCCAAGATCGGGAGTTTACTCAGTTAGACATTATCTCTGCGGTTAAGTCTACGACTCCTTTATCGCGCACGATGACAGAGCAGGTCTCTGCTCTACGTGATTGGGCAAGGTTGCGGGCACGCCCCGCCGCCACTACCGTCGCTGAATATCAGCGTATGGAGTTTTAAGAAGCTTTCCCAGTTTTTAACTGGGTAAAGGCTAGACTGTAGGAGCTATTCCCAGAGCAACCAGTAGTCTAGCAGTCCGAAGTCAACTAACTGTACCGCGCCAACGGTACTCTCCCTCGATTAACAATTATTTACAGGAGTAAATCTATTATGTCTCACTTCAGCACACTTCGCACAAAAATTACTGACGCCGAAATCTTAAAATCTTCCCTGCGCGATCTAGGTATCACCGTTAAAACTGATGCCGATGTCCGTGGCTACAATGGGCAGCGCCTACGCTCTGACATCGTAGCAACCCTCGAAGGTGACTACGATCTAGGCTGGTCGCGTAATGCTGATGGCTCTTTTGACCTGATTGCCGATCTTTGGGGAGTTGCCAAAAAGCACAACCAAACCGAGCTGATCAACTCGATCAACCAAAAGTATGCAGTTAACAAGACCCTCAACGAAGTGAAGCGTCCTGGACTCAATAACGCAAATGTCAAACTTGTGGTGCAGTAATTACATCACGAATGATTGAACTTCAAAATTGCAGGCTAGCTCCTACGGCTAGCCTCTTTTTTGTTTGATGGTATAAATCCGCAGCAGAGATCCCCGACTTTTGGGGCAACCTTTGTAGATTTTTTCGCACCAATCAGAAAAAGTCGGGGATCTAGGAATCTGTATGATGGATATCCTGACTATGCTTACACTATAGGTAAGTTTTATGCTCAAGTTCTGTACATGCTAGATTCACTCAATTCTTGGCTTTATCAAGTAGATCGCTGGTCGAATGCGATCGTGCTCAATCAGTTGGATCATTTTTCTGTATTGAGTATTGGTTTAGTCTTTTTAGCAGGTTTGGTCACGAGTCTGACTCCTTGCACGCTTTCGATGCTGCCTTTAACGATTGGTTATATCGGTGGGTTTGAATCGAAATCTACTTTTGCGGCGGCTTTACAGTCTGCTTGGTTTGCCTTAGGCTTTGCCACAACCTTGACAGGGTTTGGTTTAGCTGCGGCATTTCTTGGGAAAATTTACGGACAGACAGGTTGGGGTTGGTCAATCGTCATGGGTGTCGTCGCGATCGCCATGGGATTGCAACTGCTTGAACTTTTACCCATGCGCTTGCCGAACTGGGGCAATGTAGAAATTTCACGTCAATTACCCAGTGGGATTCGTTCCTATCTGGTTGGTCTGACCTTTGGACTGGTGGCTTCGCCCTGTAGCACACCAGTTTTGATTACCCTGCTGACATGGGTATCGAGTACTGGAAACATCTTGCTGGGTGCGGGGCTATTGCTGATTTATGCCTTGGGTTCTGTGTTGCCATTGTTACTGGCAGGAACATTTGCAGGCATGATGAAAGGATTGCTATCGATGCGACGTTGGTCGGGTTGGCTAAATTGGACGAGTGGCGCAATTTTGATCGGATTTGGTACGCTTTCAATTCTCAATCGTTTTATTTGAGCGCATTGAGTAACTTTTCACCTTGTTTAACAAAGTGTTGATTCTGTCGATACTAAAATGGGACAGAGCTTTTTTAAATCTATCCGTCAATCAATTGATGTGCCAATTTATGATGTTTTTCAATCAAGGTTTCTAGTTCAATCGTGGTTAATCGTCCGCGATCGATAACCTTGCGACCATTGATAAAACTGTAGTCCACTCTGTTGACTTGGCAGAAAACGATCGCAGCGATTGGGTCGTGGTGAGCCCCTGCCAACTCTGGGCGGTCAAGGTCGATCGCAATGAAATCCGCAGACATGCCGGGTGCAAGATACCCAATATCGTCTCGCCCTAAAACTTTTGCCCCTCCCAGCGTCGCCAACTCCAGTGCATGCCTCGCCGTCATCGCATTGGCATCCAATTCGCGAACTCGTGCCATCAGAAAGGCAGTACGGGCTTCATTCAATAAATTGGAGCCGTCATTCGATGCCGATCCATCCACGCCTAAACCTACAGGTACTTGATGATTGAGCATCTTACGAATGGGTGCCATACCGCTGGCAAGACGCATATTGCTACAGGGGCAATGGGCCACTCCTGTCCCTGTTTTACCAAACATTTGAATCGCGCGATCGTCCAACTGGACGCAATGGGCATGCCAGACATCCTCTCCCAACCAACCAACTGATTCCACATAGTCCCCAGGTGTGACACCAAAGTTCGTGATGCTGTAAGCAACATCCGACTTGTTTTCTGCTAAATGCGTATGTAACCTAATTCCGGGATGCGATCGCGCTAATTTTGCTGATTCCCGCATCAAATCTTGAGATACGGTAAAAGGCGAGCAAGGGGCGAGGGTAATGCGGAGCATGGCATGACGCGTATTGTCATGATATTGCTCGATCAGACGTTGGCTATCTTTCAAAATATCGACTTCCTTTTCAACCACAGAATCAGGAGGAAGCCCCCCCAGACTTTGCCCTACGCTCATGCTGCCGCGACTCGCATGAAACCTTAGCCCGATCGCCTCCACAGCTTGAATTTCATCATCTAGCCTGCTACCGTTGGGAAAGATATAGAGATGATCGCTAGCCGTCGTACAACCCGATAGCATTAACTCGGCTGCAGCCATTTGGGCACTGATATAGATAGATTTTGGCGTGAGATTTGACCAAATTGGATACAGCGCTTGCAGCCAATTAAATAAGTCGCAGTTTTGAGCTGCTGGGACAGCACGCGTGAGGGTCTGAAAAAAATGGTGATGGGTATTTACAAGTCCTGGAAGTACAACATGCCGACCTCGTAAATCTAAAATCTCGTCTGCGATCTGGGGCAACTCTTGTGTTATGCCAATCTGCTCGATGATATTGTCTCGCACAAACAGCGCCGCATTAAGAATTTCCCGTCGTGCTTCATCCATTGTGACCAAGGTATGGATGTTCTTGACCAGCAAGGTTGACATAGAGCAAATCCCAAATATAAGTTATTTGCTTTATTTACAGCAAAGATAAATGCACAGATGTATTGAGATTCACAAATTCTAGCTTTAGAAGAAACCGAAAGCTAATCTGCGATATTTGTTTGTAGAATTTCTACAGAATGCTCCCAGTCATTTGCGCCAATTTCTAGCTTTTTTAATATTGGGCTGTAGCTCTAAAACCAAATATCTTCCGTAGATCTGGTTATACCATTTTCAAAAAGTGATGCAACGCATCTTTTTGAAAAGACCGCGCTCCGCGCGGAACACAAAACCCGATCTGTCGCAATTTCAAGAGAAATTGGTTTTAGTTCTTGCAAAGTTCTATCTGATTAAGTAATGAATTAAGAGCAAGTCTTCACATCTAAAAAATTTTTAACTGCAAGGGAGAATAGTTATGATTGAGTTCTTAAATACGCCATACTAGGTAAAGGCTCAATTCATCAATTCAAAGTGTCTCCCCGTTTTCACTTAAAGTACCTATGCATAATTCTAGATTAGAGACAAAACTGAACCAACTGCGACAGATATTCACAGAATCACAGAAAGTTTTGATTGCCTACTCTGGCGGCATTGATAGCACCTTGGTGGCAAAAATTGCCTTCGATCTATTGGGCGATCGCGCTTTAGCCGTCACGGCAAACTCCCCTTCGCTATTGCCCTCCGATCTAGAAGCTGCAAAGTCTCAGGCAAAACATATTGGCATTCCCCATCAAATTGTCATGACCGCTGAGATGGCGAATCCTAACTACACATCGAATCCTGTCAACCGCTGTTATTTTTGCAAGAGCGAACTCCACGACACGCTGAAACCCCTAGCCAAGTCCCTCGATTATGATTATGTGGTGGATGGGCTGAATGCTGACGATCTCAAGGACTATCGCCCTGGCATTGCCGCTGCCAAAGAGAGAGGCGTGCGATCGCCTCTTGCCGAAGTGGAAGTCAGTAAATTAGAAGTAAGAATTCTCTCGCAAAATTTAGGACTGCCTTGGTGGAATAAACCTTCGCAACCTTGTCTTAGCTCTCGGTTCCCCTATGGAGAAGAAATTACGATTGAGAAACTCCATCGGGTAGGAAATGCCGAACAATATCTCAGAGACATGGGCTGGTTAGGAGATATAAGGGTGCGATCGCTCGAAGATACAGCTAAAATCGAAGTTCCCTTAGATCGAATTGCTGATTTTGTCACGAGCATAAAATTAACAGAACTCACCGAGGCTTTTCGCACCTTTGGGTTCAAGACGATTACCCTCGATCTCGAAGGCTTTCGGAGTGGCAAACTCAATGATGCGATTTTACAACGAGCAGCCGTCTCTAGCTTTTCTTCATGAGTCAGGCTTTGTTGAAGATTGTTCTTCTTCAGATACCTGTCGATCTACTTCAATGGATACCTGTTTCAGCGTTTCTTGAAGCACATCCAAAACGACTTGTGGATCTGTGGCTTGCTGCATCATTTCGGCTTCGAGATCGTAGCGATTTTGCACGTCGGGTAGATCGACGCGCAATTCTTCCACCAGTGCAATTAGTTTGGCGATCTTTTGCTCGGTGAGGAGATTCAGTTGCAAGATTAAATGCGATCGCTCGTTGTCTAGTTTCTCCTGACGGGTTTGATAAATCAAGACACCTGTGGAAATCAGCAGTGCCGCCACATCAATTCCCTGCTCGCGTAAATTAAATAGAGGAAATTCCCAGTCCAAAAGACCAGCATTCGCCAGAGAGCTATAGATACTCCAAGTCGTGAAGAATATAAGTTCAGTATAGAGAAACCAAGGCTGACCAAAAGCCGCAGCGATCGTTTCTACAATGCGATGATGTCCTGGAATATTTTGTTCTTGCTGAGCTTGAAGCCCAATAATTGTATCAATATTTTTCTGAACCTGCTCTGGTAATTGGTTCATATCTTCATCTATCCTTATACTTTTTCACTTGAACTCCACCACGATTACACCCCGCACCTTGTTGTAGATGCGGAGTGCTTTTGTAGCATCCATGAGGAGAAATGGGATTAATTCTGCGGTACCCAGACAGATACAGAGCCGGCATTACATCGAAATTCTCCCCAACCCTCGTCATTGGTTGTAATCGGTTCTTTGACATGCTCGGTGATATCAATGTAGGTGCGATTGGGTTGCCCAACTTCCATAGACTTACTACCATTATCCCCATTACTCAAGATGACTGCCATTCCTCCCGCATGTTCTTCATCTCCCAGTCTTGTCCAACCCACCGTATTGGCATGATCGAAATAATCATACTGGTCGCCATAGGCATAGGTTTGCCGCACAAGTAGGAATTTGTCGATCAGCTCCCGATGACTATCTAACCAAATTTCGTACTCATTGCCATCGTTCCCATTGTCTTTGTAGTGAGCACCATAATAGTCAGCATAGAAAATACAAGGATATCCTTCGCGCCGCAGTAAAATCAACGCATAGGCGAGGGGCTTAAACCAAGCTTCAACCACTGATTCCAGCGATTGCAAAGGTTGCGAATCATGGTTATCGACTAGCGTTACTGCTAGGGCAGGCTGTTGTTGAACGAGGGTATTGTCAAAAATTTGGCGGAGGTCGTAATTATTGCCTGACTTGCTGGCAATTTGGAAGTTTAAATGTAGCGGTGCATCAAACAGGCTCACCCTCCCATTAGTGGTTTCGATAAAGTTGTGGAGAGCCTCGACTTCATAGGACCAGTACTCGCCTACGGCAAATAGGTCGCGTTGGGCATGGTTGCGCTCGTGTTCGATCCATTCTTGGAAAAAATGCGCTGATACATGTTTGACGGCATCAAATCGGAAACCATCAACACCAGTCGTATCGAGATACCACTCACCCCAATATTTCAACTCGCCACAGACTTCAGGGTGAGACATATCTAGATCGCAACCCATGAGATAGTCAAAATTGCCTTTCTCTAAATCGACATTGCGATCGAACTCTTTCCCTTTGAGTAGGTAAACGGCATTTTCTCCTTCGTTGTAGGCGTTGTAGTCGATCGCGTCAAAATGCCACCAATGCCATTTCATGCTGGAATATTGCTCGCCACGACCGGGGAAAGTGAAATGCGTCCAAGCTTTGATGGTTTGATACTCGCCGATTGGAGCATTGCGATTTTCAGGATCGAAGGGTGTGGCTTCGACTTCTTCTGCTTCATCTGCACCGAGCTTATGATTGAAGACGACATCAGCATAGACGCTGATACCCGCAGCCTGTGCCACCTTAATCGCATGGAGGTATTCTGCTTTTGTGCCATATTTCGTTCGCACCGATCCCTTTTGTTCAAACTCACCGAGATCGAATAAATCGTAGACACCATAACCAACATCATAACCACCACTTGAACCTTTGTATGCTGGAGGCAACCACACGGAGGTAATCCCAACCTTAGCCAAATCTTTAGCGGTCTCTGCTAGCTGGTTCCAAAGGCTGCCATCTGGTGGCACATACCAATGGAAATATTGCATCATGACACCATTAGGTTCAGACATAAAATGATTTCCCTACGAAGAAATTACTGTGATTAATCCTTTGAGTCGCACGCTCAGTCCTCTACGATCTGAATTGTACAAGGCGATCGCACGGGTTTCTTTGCCTTTTTTAAAATCTATCTTAAGAATGACCCCGCGCCACAGAAAATCGCACAACATTCTTCTTCAGATTGGGGATGGTCTCGGTCACACCTGAGAGTCAGCTTTTCTTGGAATCCCTTCATAAAGAACATGAACCTACTTCCACAATTCCTCAATCCTGATGCTGTATCGATCTACCTCTCGAACCCAGAACTTCCAAGGTTGTCCTCGATCTTTAGAAATTGAAGTTTAATTCAGCATAGCCGTACATTCTAAAATCAACTTTTGGTTGATCAAAGCATAAGGCTGAAGTTCTAAGACGCGGCGAAAAGCTTTGATGGCAGACATATAGTCACCGAGGGCGGCATAGCATAAGCCCATCCCGTGAATCGCGCCAAAATGGATAGGATTGAGTTCGATGACATGTTGGCAATCTTTGAGTGATTTTTGATATTTACCCAAGGTGTAATAGAGAACAGCACGACGATTCCAAGCTTCCGAAAAATCGGGTTGGTCGTCGATAAGTTCTGTGAGTAAATCTTCTGCCCTGCTGGTTTCGCCCTGCTCTAATAGGGTTTGGCTCTGCCGAATTAGATCGAGCCCGTAAGCCCCCTTTTGCATAAACCAAATTTGCCAAAGTTCCTGAGTTGCCTGCGTGCGAATGTCCTCATCTTCGCTCTTTAAATCTTTTAATAAAGAATCAATAGGTGGCTGACTCATCGCGGTAATGACTCTAGTCAATGACTAGGTGAGGGCTATTGGTCGATTGTTCTGTCCCGTTATGATGCTACAACATCAGGGTAACATCGTTATCAGCAGGGGGGCGATCGCTAAAGGCTTCAAAGTAAGCGCGTAGGTCAGGTGGGAATTCAGGAAAGCTAAACTTAGCATCCCCATTTGCTAGATCTGCCCAAAAATAGCGTAGCTGAGGCATGAGCGTTTCAGCTACTTCTAAAGATAGATTTAGTGGCGGCTGGGTCAAGAGCTTTCGGACAAAGGGGTAAGAGCGATCGCCCATCCACTCCCTCGAAAAATGTTGTAAATCGGGCTGTTGCGGGAGCGATCGCACTCGAAATGACTGGACGTTCAGCCTTGTAGACTGTTCGCTTTGCTCGTAGGTCAATACGCGATAGGGATGAGGATAGCTGATGAGCGATCCTGTGGTGATTTCATAAAAGCCATAGCGATTGCTCCAAGCAATATCCTGAACGTGTAAGTGACCAGTGAATACCAATTGCACGCCCGCTTGTTGCAGCAACTCACAAAAAGGCTCAGGATCGTCAAGTAGATAGCGCTGCCCCAGTGGATTTTTTGACTGATTGGGCATATGTTCCAAAATATTGTGATGGATCGTCACCAAGGTCAATTGGGCAGAGCGATCGGCAAGGATGGTTTTAAGCCAGTCAAACTGCTCGCGATCGAGCCACCCGATCTGCTTACCATGGTCATCAAACCAATTGGAATTTAGCCCAATCAAACGCACGCCTGGCAAAATTTCCTGCGCGTAATAGAGTTGGTTTCCGAATTGGGGATCGTAGCCAAATTTTTGATAGTGGGGCGTAAACTGGTTGAAATGCTCGGGCGTGGGCAAATCGTGATTGCCGGGAATGACATAGACAGGGTAGGGCAATCTTGCCAAGCGATTCGCCAACCAAGCATGATTTTCAGCTTCGCCATGTTGGGTCAGATCGCCGGGTAAGAGCAAAAAATCTAGGTCAAAATGCGATAAATGGTCTAAAACCACCTCTAGGGCAGGAATGCTGAACTCGACTAGATGAAATCGCCCAGGGTGCTCGTAAATCGTACTAGGTAAGGCAATATGTAAATCCGAAGCGATCGCAAACTTAAAACTCAGTCCCATAATTTCGTTGTCAGTTGTCAGGGATCGGTCTAAAAGCCAAAAGCTAATAGCCAATAATCTTAGCCTACAATATTCAGAAGAATTTTTCCGTTCACTTTACTAGCCAATACTATGCTACAGAGCGATCTAAAATAGGCGTTATTTATTAGGTTTGGATATGACTCAGTTCTTTCAGTTTGAAGCTGACTTTGTGGAATCTTTGCGTTGTATTCCCATGCAAGTGAGATTTAAACTCGATACCTGTAGCATCAAACTCAAACTGCAACACTGGCATCAATTTACTACAGCCCAGCGTCAAACCTTGGTTGACCTACCTTGCAAACAGGAAACAGAAATTCTTAACTATCGTTCTCTATTAAGAACTTGGGTATTGGAATATTCAGGCACTTACCCTAGTGAGTTAGAGATTCCGAGCAATCCTGATTGGTTCAATACGACGACTATTCCCGAAAGTGTGTATCTCAAATCCTTGGAAGTAGGCCATGCAATTCGCTTAGAACAATGGCTGACGTTAAGCCCGTTGCAAAGGTTTGCCCTCATCAAGCTCAGTAGTTCCAACCATGAGAATAGTAATTTTTTCCCTGCTTTAAAAGAGTTCCATCTATCTGATTTTGATAACTAGCGATCGCATAGCCTAAAAAGCAAAAAGGAAGAGGTTGCCCTCTTCCTTTTCTTTAAGAACTAAGCAGGAGAACCCTGCATTCTATTTGTTAACTTACTTAGACTCGGTGAAGTCAGCATCAATCACGCTATCATCGCCACTCGCAGCATCTTTGGTTGCACCATCTTGAGGCTCACCAGAAGGAGCCGCACCACCATCACCACTTTGTTGATAGACAGAAGTGCTGAGGGCATACAAAGCTTGCTTGAGTTCTTCGCTAAGTGTGGGAATGCGATCGTGATCTTCGGCTGCAACTGCCGCACGTAGGTCTTTAATCAAGCCTTCGATCTTGGTCTTGTCAGCATCGGGAACCTTGTCAGCCAAGTCTTTGAGTTGCTTCTCAGCTTGATAGGCTAGAGAATCGGCTTGGTTTTTGGCTTCCACGCGTTCGCGCTTTACCTTGTCTTCAGCAGAATTCTTCTCGGCTTCTCTCACCATGCGCTCCACTTCAATATCAGGCAGCGTAGAAGCACCAGAGATCGTAATCGACTGAGCCTTACCAGTACCTTTATCCTTAGCAGTTACTGCCAAGATACCGTTGGCATCGATATCAAAGGTGACTTCGATTTGGGGTACGCCACGGGGAGCAGCGGGAATTCCATCTAGGCGGAAAGTCCCCAGACTCTTGTTGTCGCCCGACATTTCGCGCTCGCCTTGCAGAACGTGAATTTCTACATTGCTTTGACCATCCACAGCAGTTGAGAAGGTCTCTGACTTTTTGGTAGGAATGGTGGTGTTGCGAGGAATAATCTTGGTCATCACACCACCCAAGGTTTCGACACCGAGAGACAAAGGTGTAACATCAAGCAAGAGGATGTCTTTGACTTCACCCGATAGGACACCTGCTTGAATGGCAGCACCAACGGCTACAACTTCATCAGGGTTAACACCTTGGTTAGGGTCTTTGCCCAAGATCTTTTTGACCAGTTCTTGTACGGCAGGGATGCGGGTAGAACCGCCTACGAGTACGACTTCATCAATCTTAGACTTGTCAATCTTGGCATCTTTGACCGATTGCTCGACAGGAATGCGGCAGCGATCGATTAAGTCTGAGCATAGCTTTTCAAATTCTGCTCTGGTTAGGGTGACATCAAGGTGCTTCGGCCCATCTTGAGTCGCCGTGATGAAAGGCAGGTTAATTTCAGTTTGGGTGACGCTAGATAGCTCGATCTTAGCTTTTTCTGAAGCCTCGGTCAAACGCTGTAACGCTTGCTTGTCTTTGCGCAGATCGATGCCTTCAGAGGCTTGAAACTGGTTAGCCAACCAATCCACAATTTTTTTGTCAAAGTCATCACCACCAAGGTGCGTGTCACCACTGGTTGACATCACTTCAAACACACCATCCCCCACTTCGAGAATTGATACGTCAAACGTACCACCACCAAGGTCAAACACCAGAATGGTCTCATTGCTCTTGCTGTCTAGACCATAGGCAAGCGCCGCTGCTGTAGGCTCGTTAATAATCCGCAACACATCTACACCAGCGATTTTGCCAGCATCTTTGGTGGCTTGACGCTGTGAGTCATTAAAATAGGCTGGAACCGTTACAACCGCTTGGGTAACTTGTTCGCCTAAATATTTGCTGGCATCGTCAATTAACTTACGCAATACTTGGGCAGAGATTTCTTCGGGAGCAAACTGCTTGCTAACTGCGGGTGCATCAATTTTGACGTTACCGCCTTGGTTAAGGACTTTGTAAGCAACTTGCTTAGATTCGTTACTTACTTCTTCATAACGTCTGCCAATAAAGCGCTTAACCGAGTAAAACGTATTGTCAGTATTCATTACAGCTTGGCGCTTGGCAATTTGCCCGACGAGGCGATCGCCGTTTTTAGCGTAAGCCACAACTGAAGGGGTAGTACGGAAGCCCTCGGCGTTTGCGATTACCGTGGGCTTGCCGCCTTCCATAACGGCGACGACTGAGTTTGTCGTACCCAAATCAATTCCAACTACTTTTGCCATGAGGCTTCCAACTCCTGATTCAGAACTTTTGTTAATTTCTATGGTTACTAGAGACTAAGATTAACTAGTTTTACGAATTAACACAGCAGGTTTTTCCCCAGAAAAGGTAGGGTTTACCGTACAGCAGCATGATTTGTTACCAGTTTTCAGGGATTGGTTGTCAGGAATGAGGGGACTGTTTGTGTTTAGCAGTTAGTATTTAGCCAGTCTTAGATGTTTGATGGTGACGCGATCGCTGCAAACATTCAACTCCGCGATCGCTGGGGGTATCGCATATAACACCGTACCGATATGCCCCAGCGATCGCGTCATGGCTCATAAATCCTCAATCTTCTCTCACTATATCGGTAAGCAGCAAGAATTTCTCGACTTTGTTCTAGAGCAATACATCAAAGAAGGCATAGGCGAACTCGATCGATCGAAATTACCACAACTACTAGAGCTAAAATATCATGCGGTGCGCGATGCAGTTACAGAACTGGGAAATATTCCAACGATTAAGGAAGTGTTCGTCGGATTTCAGAAGTATTTGTATTTGCAGGATAGAGCCGCCTGATTTGTAAGTTCTGCTTCATCCATTTGAGATATATTTTCTTCGCTTTCACTTTGGGCTAATGAAATAGACCACCCCTGCTCGGTCATCAGTGACCAGAAACGCATTGGTTCCCCAAGGCAAAATGAATGCGGGTCGTCCGTAGACAACACCATTTTGCAAAAAACCTGTGACAAATGGCTCTGGCGATCGCCCCTTGGCTACTCTCACAATTTCGTAACCACGATTTAAGCTAACTTCAGAAGAGCCATGAAGAGCCACCAAAAAATAGTTTTTGAGAGATGAGATTGTATTCGTTGAGTCAAAGTAGGCGAAACCTAATGGCGCACTATGTGCGGGAAACGTAGCATCGGCTAGGGGCACTTTACGACAATCTATAGCGCGGTCAGACCGACTAAATTCTTCGTCGGCATAGATTTGAGCTTCGAATTGGTAACAATATGGCCAGCCATAGTTTTTGCCATCCTCAACAAGGTAGAACGTATCTTCTGGTTTGTCCTCGCCTAAATAGTCCGATCCCATATTGGTCGCAAACAGATTCTCTATTCCAGCCTTACTTACCCATTTAATCCCAACTGCATTACGTAAACCTGTGGCATAAGGTCTAGAATTTCTACCATCCAAATCCATCTCAAGAATGGATGCTCTCACGGCTTCGGTTTCTTCGCAGGCATCGCAACTGCTGCCAATGGAAACATAGACTTTATTATTATGGATTTCTACGGTTCGAGTTAAGTGCCATCCACCATATTTGTAACTCAGTCCTCGATCGGGGAAAGTCGCGATCGTTTGAGGTGGACTAGAAGGTTTAAGGTCTCCCGTTCGATATGGATAGCGAACCAAGCGATCGGTTAAGGCAAGATATAACCAATGCTTTCCCGCATCGTCGGTATAAAAGGTGAGGCTATTGGGATTGCGAAGTTCGGTGAGATAGGTGGCAGCTTTGCCAAACGTACCACGAGTGGCATCAAAGTCATCTAGGATATAGATTGCCCCGTCGTTATTGTCACTCAGGTCAATCATGTCTGGCACAAAAAGGCGACCATCTGGGCTTTTTGCCATCGCTCTAATTCGCTTTAAGCCCTGAGCAGCAGGCGTAATCTGAAATTCTTGCGGTAGATATAAATCAAAGCTTTTACCATCATTCAGCGCGATCGCATGAGGGGTCAAATTTATAGGAGTTGAGTCTGGCAAGTCCTCTCCCGCGATCGCCTTTCTCTTCTCACTCAATTTTAATGGAGGGGATGGAACTGGCAGAGATAAAGGAGACGATCTGACGATCGCAGCGAAAAATGATGGGATTGTGGGAGTCTGAGCATTCCTAACCCAAAAAAAATTCGCAGCCAAGACAGCGAATAGAATGCTAAACGATATCAAGAACCAATATTTTTTTAATCTCATCAAGGGTCAAATCCCCTGCCCCCTTAGGGCTTTGGCAAGGAAGATCTTCTAATAGTCAGACATAGAAGACCACTGTTTTGCGACACTTCTCAAATAATATAATCTATATCTGTTGATGGATATGGTGCGCTACTTTCACACGAACTCACCCAACTGGCTAACTGGGGCTTATTTGCCCAAACCTACGAGCAAAAGAGTTGGAGCAAGAAAGAAATAAAGTAGCGATCGCCTGTAGAAATTACGCCAAGCTATTAGCAGCGACCGATCTCAATAGACTCTCCAAGTATCCCTACAAAAAACTCGCATTCTAAGCGGAGTTTCGGCTAAAATATGCTCATTGAAAAAATTCTGGTATTTTTTATAGCGATCGCAAGCATCTCGAAATCGGTTCTATGAAGAGTTTATAGATTTTTATCGGGTCTTGTTGCTTGCATCCTAGTCTGAAATATAGGTAATACTCAAGTTTACGCGAGAGGTGCTTGACTGTGAGCGAATATACAAATAAACCCGCAACCGACTCATCATTTGCCCCACCTGCCGTACAAATTCAAACGCGCCCCTTTGCACCTCCTCAAGTCCAACCATCTGCGGCTCCACAAAACGCAGAATCATCTCAAGCGGAAAGAGACTTAGCAGAAAATAAGGACAAGCAATCTTCTCAAGAAAATCTTTACTTTACAAATCTTAGCTTCTCAGGTAACGATAACCGAGGCTCGACCGAGAGCGTCATGCAGCGAAAGTGGGAGGGTATCGTTCAGCGATATAAGGAGGGAGGCAACGCAGCACCTGACCCCAATCATGGTTATACCCCAGTACGCGGCTCGTCACAGAGCATCATGCAACGCAAGTTGGACGAGATGCGGCAAAGAGTCAAGGAGGGAGGGAACGTAGCACCCGACCCCAATTATGAGTATACCCCCGTACGCGGCTCGTCACAGAGCATCATGCAGCGAAAACATCAGGAAATGGTGCAGAGGTATAAAGAAAATCAAGCAAAAACGATACAGGCTAAGTTAGCGATCGGGGCGGTAGGCGATAAGTACGAACAAGAAGCCGATCGCGTCGCAGCAGAAGTCGTACAAAAGATTAATGCTCCTGAAAGCATTCATCGTCAAGAAAACGAAGACGAGCTACAGATGAAGCCTCTATTTGAATCTATTCAAAGGGATGTAGTAGATATTCCAGAGGATGAAGATGAGCTACAGATGAAGCCTCTATTTGAATCTATTCAAAGGGATGTAGTAGATATTCCAGAGGATGAAGATGAGCTACAGATGAAGCCTCTATTTGAATCTATTCAGAGGGATGTAGTAGATATTCCAGAGGATGAAGATGAGCTACAGATGAAGCCTCTATTTGAATCTATTCAGAGGGATGTAGTAGATATTCCAGAGGATGAAGATGAGCTACAGATGAAACCAACTCTGCAACTTAGAAGTACCTTGGGAGGTGATACTTCTGAAGATTTAGAAAGATCGATACAAAGTGTGAGAGGTAGCGGTCAGTCGCTAGAGCCAAATCTGCAAGCAAGGATGGGACAGGCGATGGGAGCAGATTTTAGAAGCGTAAGAGTGCATACGGATACCCAGTCTAACCAATTAAATCAATTGATTCAGGCGAGAGCGTTTACGACGGGGCAAGATGTGTTCTTTCGGCAGGGGGAATACAATCCAGGCAGTCGAGGCGGTCAGGAGTTGATTGCCCATGAGTTGACTCATGTGGTGCAGCAAAGAGCAGTTCCGACGGCTAGTAGCATGGTAAGGCGTTGGCGGACAACTGACGGTACGGATGTAGGAGATGGGGTAAAGGGCATTACTGAGAAGAGTCACAGCGATGGTCAAAGGGTGATACTACAGGAAACAAAGGGCAATACATTACAGCGAAAGGTCATAGTCGATGGGGAAAGGTATAGACCATCCTATTTAAGAGCCGCAGGCTGGCCTGAGTATAAAGTCACGATGGTTCGAGTATGGGATAACAGTGATGTAGAACATAAGTTTGAGTCATTGACAACTTTAGATGAATGGTTGGATGTATCTAAGACAAAGCTGATGGGAAATGTGCCGAACCTGTATACCTTACCGAATTTCAAATTCACGACAGAAGAATCGGGCAGACTACCGTCGTTATATTTTATCAAGAGTACTTCTGAACATGGGCGGATCAGGCAACAGCATAGCCAAGGTCCAGTAATCGATGAGCTTGGAGGAACAAAACAGGACTATTTCATTACTAACAGCAAACCGTACGATGAGTTCATGGATAAAGTGTATAAAGTGACACAAGGATGGAAACACTCATTGAGTGACCGAAGTTCGGAGATTGTGAGGGAAAAATTCAATAAATTTGGTGCAAGTACGGAGCCCTCGGATGGGAAAAACCACCTAGAGGTGAAGCCAGCAAGTGGAGCTATAACATGGATACACGAATCAGGCGGAGTTGTTAAGCTCCCTAACAACCACCCAGAATACGACGATATGACAATTCGCAAGATATATCTCGACACAACTGGTCGTGAAGATTAATGTGTTCCCTCATGATAGTGCGATCGCCGATCGCTTAGGTTGGGCTAAAGCATGAAACCATCAATATACCTTGTGTGCAATGCCAAAACAATCGCAATTTGTTTAACTGTTGGACATCGCTTCCGTTCTATTCAACCGACTTCTTCGATCGCAGTTTCAGTTATTGATTTTTAGCTGGTGCTTCCAAAACATCACAAATCCTAAAATCTCCGAGAAGCGATCGCTGATATGCGTCTGGTTAGCTCTCCGATCGATTTCATAGCGCGATCGCCGATCTGAGATTTGTGATTAAAGTCAAAATGGGTCGGACTGATTTTTCTGATAATTAAAAAGGTGCTAGATACTCATTCGTCTAGATTTGGGGTAGACTCTACTTCCTTTGGCTCTATTTTTTCTGGTTCCATTTCCACTGTCTCTAGCTCTTCGCTCTCAATCATAGAAACAGGTGCATTTCTAGCATTGGTAAAGTCAGCCCCAGTAATACTTCTCAAGGTAACTAAGTAAGTACCTGTTAAGTCAGCACCAACGAGTTTTGTATTCGTAAGATTAGCCCAACTTAACTTGGCATCCGTAAGATTGGCACGACTGAGATCTGCACCTGTGAGGTTAGCTCCCGTGAGATTTGCTTTTGTCAAATCTGCCTCGACAAGATTGGCTCCACTCAAATTTGCGCCATTTAAAAACGCTCCTGTCAAAAAAGCATTGACCAATTTTGCCCGATTGAGATTCGCCCGTGTCAAGTTTGCTCCTGTTAAGAAAGCACGATTGAGCGTAGCCTCTAGTAAAATGGCTTCGCTCAAATCTGCATCAATTAGAAACGCTTCGGTTAAGTTAGCACCAATGAGAGAAGCACGATTCATACTTGCCCCATTTAGATTGGCTTGAGATAAATCAGAACCACTAAGATTTGCCCCATTCAAACTGGCGAGGTTCAGTTCTGCTCCTTCCAGATTGGCTAAATCTAAAACAGCAGCATCTAGCTCTGATTCAATCAAGTTGATTTCACTCAGGTTAGCCCCCGTGAGAAATATTCCACTCAGGTTCAACCTGCTGAAATTTCTTTCTCCCTTGGCATATTGTTCTAAGAGATGTTTTGCTTCCATGAGCTTTTATTTTTAAACCTAATACCTAGGATGGACACCCAAAATCTGTGCCACCTCTTTGGCAAAGTATGTAAGGATAATATCTGCTCCTGCGCGTTTCATACTGGTGAGGGTTTCTAGCATTACTTTTTTCTCGTCAATCCATCCCAACTGCGCCGCTGCCTTGATCATGGAGTACTCTCCACTAACGTTATAGGCAGCCACGGGTAAATCGGTTGCTTCTTTGACCTTGGCAATAATATCGAGATAGGCAAGTGCTGGTTTGACCATGACGATATCTGCACCTTCAGCAATATCCAAATAGACCTCTTTGAGCGCTTCTCTCGTATTGGCAGGATCCATTTGGTAGGTTTTTTTGTCGCCAGATTTGGGTGCAGAACCCAGAGCATCGCGAAAAGGACCGTAATATGCCGAGGCATATTTAGCAGAGTAGGCGAGAATGCTAACGTGTTCGTAGCCATGCTCGTCAAGGGCTTGGCGAATCGCTCCAATGCGTCCGTCCATCATATCAGAGGGCGCAACCATATCTGCACCCGCTAGAGCTTGGGACAGGGACATTTTGACTAGGACTTCCACGGTGGGATCGTTTAAAATAATGCCATTTTCATCGAGAATGCCATCGTGACCGTGGGTAGTGAAGGGATCGAGAGCAACATCGGTAATGACAAGAATATCTGGAACCGCTTGCTTAATCGCGCGTACCGATCGCTGAATCAATCCATCGGGATTATAGCTTTCACTGCCCGTAACATCTTTCTTTTCGTCAGGAACCGCAGGAAAAAGGGCGATCGCATTGATGCCAAGGTCATAAACTTCGGCAATTTCCTTGAGCAGCAGATCGAGCGTAAAGCGATAGGCTCCAGGCATGGAAGGAACTTCAACCCTGGTATTTTCCCCTTCCATCACAAACATGGGGTAAATCAGATCGTCAACTGTGAGGTGGGTTTCCTTAACTAAGCGACGAATCGCAGGATTGCGGCGAAGGCGACGGGGGCGATGAGTGAGTGACATGAAAATTCTCGATTAAGGTTAAACTAACTTTACAATTGGAGTTGTAATAGAGCTTTATTCGTAAATTTTTTGAAATTCTCTTAGATCTTGTATTGTACCAAAACAAGGACATCCTAAATTATGGACGGGTCTAGCTGGCATTGGCGCGATGGCATTCTCACCTGCGATCTGTTGTCCCAGTGGCAACATGGCTTTTTTACGCGATCGCACAATCCTCAAATGCCCCAAGATTTGCACAGGAGTTTTTACTCGGAGGGTGTGGCATATCGAGCCAAACAGGTGCATGGCGATCGTCTGATTCATGCCCAAGATATTTCCACCGAGCCGCCTTTACCCGAAGCCGATGGAGTTTGGGTCAGTCCTGAGTTTGCTAATGCACCGACCTCAGTGTGGGTATGTAGCGCTGATTGCGTACCAATTTTGATTGGCGATCGCCGCCTTGGGGCAGTGGCAGCCGTACATGCGGGTTGGCGGGGTACTGCGGCAAAAATTGTCAAAGAAACCGCGATCCAGATGTGCCAACGGGGCAGCGAGTTAAAAGATTTGTTAGTGGCACTGGGCCCTGCGATCGCGGGTGAAGCCTATCAAGTTTCCCAATCTGTAGCAGAGCAAGTAGTGGCAACGATTCAAACACGCGTTGGTGTAACGCCCGATCGAGAGCCCGATCGCTGTCGTTTAGATCTGCGCCTCGTGCAGCAACAACAACTTAAAGAGTTGGGGATTGACGCCGAGCAAGTGGCGATCGCACCCTATTGCACCTTACAAACCCCCGAACACTTTTTTTCCTATCGCCGTTATTGTTTAGAGCATGGTCTAGAAGCCAAGCGATCGCCTCAGGTGCAATGGTCTGGAATTGCGATCGGCTAACCTAGCGTATTCATAAATGTGAAGGTGGCGAGAAAATTTCCATTTTTGAGGCTTGAGCGCTCTGAATCGTGAGAATAGCTGCGATAGAGCTACTGGTATGGCAATTTGCCCCTCTGTAACCTATAATTTGCAAGCAGCTTACAAGCATAGTTCTAGAAAATCAGTCTAAGAAATCAGCGCAAATTATGGCAGAGGTTACTTTTTTTAATGCCCTACGCGAGGCGATCGACGAAGAGATGGATCGCGATCCCACGGTTTACGTGATGGGTGAAGATGTAGGCAAGTACGGTGGTTCGTACAAAGTCACCAAAGACCTCTACAAAAAATATGGGGAACTCAGAGTTTTAGATACGCCCATTTGCGAAAATAGTTTTACAGGTATGGCAGTTGGTTCGGCAATGACAGGACTGCGCCCAATCATCGAAGGGATGAATATGGGATTCTTACTGTTAGCTTTTAACCAAATTTCTAACAATGCAGGCATGTTGCGCTATACCTCAGGCGGCAATTTCAAAATCCCGATGGTGATTCGCGGGCCTGGTGGGGTTGGCAAAAACCTTGGGGCAGAACATTCACAGCGCCTAGAGGCATATTTCCAGGCAGTTCCTGGGATCAAGATTGTCAGTTGCTCAACGCCCTACAATGCTAAGGGTTTGCTCAAGTCAGCTATTCGTAATGATAACCCTGTGCTGTTCTTTGAGCATGTTTTGCTTTACAACCTCAAGCAAGATTTACCTGATGAGGAATATTTAGTTCCGTTGGATAAAGCTGAGATCGTCCGTCCTGGTAAAGATGTCACGATTCTTACCTACTCGCGGATGCGCTATCACGTAAACAAGGCGGTAGAAACCCTTGTGGCAAAGGGCTATGACCCTGAGGTGATCGATCTGATTTCACTCAAGCCTTTGGATCTAGAGACAATCTCAACCTCACTGCGCAAAACCCATCATGTCGTGATTGTCGAAGAAGACATGCGTTGTGGTGGCATTGGCGCAGAAATCATCGCCTCGATCAATGACAATTTCTTTGACGAACTCGATGCCCCTGTGGTGAGACTTGCCTCTTTGGATGTGCCAACTCCCTATAACGGCACCCTAGAGAACCTCACGATCGTCCAGCCTGCCGATATCATCCAAGCGGTTGAAAAATTGCTGGGGTAAAACCAAAAACCGTAAACGAGCAGGGGTAATGGGGACATACTCTTGGTAATTAGCAGTTAGCTTTCAAGAATCGCTAGCTGCTAATTGCTAGCTGCCTCTTGCATAATGGATAACCAATAACTCTTCACTGGCGACTTAAATTCCATGGATTTCCAATCGGTCATTTTAGCTTTGCAAAAATACTGGAGCGATCGCGGTTGTCTGATCGCTCAACCCTACGACATCGAGAAAGGGGCGGGTACGATGAGTCCCCATACATTTTTGCGTGCGATCGGACCTGAGCCTTGGAATGTTGCCTATGTAGAGCCTTGCCGCCGTCCTACGGATGGCCGATATGGTGAAAACCCCAATCGTCTCCAACACTACTATCAATTTCAGGTGTTGCTAAAACCTTCCCCCGATGATGTCCTGCAACTGTATTTAGACAGTCTCAAGTTTTTGGGCATAGACCCCAAAGATCATGATGTGCGGTTTGTCGAAGATGACTGGGAGTCGCCTACTTTAGGGGCTTGGGGTGTCGGCTGGGAAGTTTGGCTGGATGGGATGGAAGTCACCCAATTTACCTATTTTCAGCAAGTTGGTGGGTTAGATTGTCGCCCTGTCTCTGCGGAAATCACCTATGGTCTAGAACGCTTGGTGATGTACCTACAGGGAGTTAACTCCATCTTTGACATTACTTGGCAATCTCATCCGCAGTTTGGCGATATTAAGTACAGGCAGGTACACCACCAAAACGAAGTCGAGCAAAGTGCCTATAACTTTGGCAAACTGGGGCAAGACTCAGATTTACTATTTCGGTTGTTTACGCAGTACGAACAGGAAGCTACTCAGCTAGTTAGCTCTGAACTCGTATTACCCGCTTTTGACTATGTGTTGAAATGCTCGCATACCTTTAACTTGTTGGATGCAAGAGGGGTAATTTCGGTAACGGAACGGGTGCGATATATCGCTCGTATTCGTAACCTAGCGCGGCAGGTGGCTAAGTTATACCTAGCCCAGCGAGAAGTTATGGGCTTTCCTTTAGGTACAGTTTTATCAGTGTAAGCTTTGATTTGGGTTTAAGCACCCTCTTGGAATTTAGTGGATTCGAGGCACTACACAACCAAACCATGCACTTGTATCCACAAAAATCATTGAGTATTTTGTACAGAGTAAAGAACTTTGTCGCGATCTTGACCAGAGAATGGTTATGTATTGCCGATATGTGTGATTGTATTCTATCGGATTATTTGATTTGACTCGGGCAGGTGATCTCGATCGCAAGCATGGTTGATCGAGATCACAGGTGATCGGTGAGTTTTATCACCTCGCGCGATCGCCAAGTAACGCATACTAATTTTCACTAGCGACGTATCTACAAATTTTTTTTCCCGCAGGGTGTGACCTGCGGGATTTTGCTTTTATTAAGGTCGTTGCTGTTCTAATCAAGGGAATCTGCATAGGCTATATCCACTTTACTGTGAGGGTTATGCTGCCAATCGACGTCGGGCATTCGTTCAAACGCTTGCCGTAGAGACACCTCCCATTGTTTGCGAATTTTGACCAAATAGGGATCGCCTAGCCTTAGGGTGAGACGACGTTTTGTCTCAAAGGAATCGCGATCGTAGGCAATCAAGTTAATTGGTGGCCCCACCGAGATATTGGATTTCATGGTTGAGTCAATCGAAAGCAAAGCGCACTTGGCTGCTGCCTCGATCGAGGTTTCAAACGTTAAGGTTCGATCTAAAATCGGCTTGCCATACTTGGTTTCGCCAATCTGCAAAAAGGGGGTCTCTTTGGTTGCCTGAATGAAATTCCCTTGGCTGTAAACCATATACAGTTCGGGTTCTTCACCTTGAATTTGACCGCCCAGTAACAGGTTGCATTGCGCATCAATGCCGTCTTTTTGCAACCAAGGACGATTTTGTTCTTGCATCGATCGCACCTTTGACCCGACATACTGAGCAATTTCATACATGCTAGGCAGGGTATGCAAGTTGCTTTCAGCTTGGGTTCTAAGATCTTTGTTGAGCAGGTTTAACACACCTTGCGTGATCGACAAATTGCCCGACGTGCAAAGAATCAGAACTCGCTCGTTTACCCAAGTAAAGTCAAACAATTTTTGGTAGGTAGACACATAGTCAACCCCTGCATTCGTGCGAGAGTCCGCTGCAATAACTAGGCCAGAGCTAGTAATAATTCCAAGACAGTAGGTCACAAAGTTGAGATTGGGTAAATGAATTTAATTAAATCAGCCAAGTTGCTTTAATATTATCGGTTGCGCGCATATCCTCACCGCTTAGAATTAGAGTAAAACATTTGGAGAAACTACTGAATGCAACTTGTCGCACTTCAGAGCTTATTAGATAACGCTGCTTTTGCCATCTTATTTATTACCATGTTGGTCTATTGGGTCAGCGCTGCTTTCTCAAATATTCCTTATCTCCGTGCTTGCGGTACGGCGGGCATGGCGATCGCCAATTTAGCGATCGCGACGTTACTGGGGGCGCGTTGGATCGAAGCAGGCTATTTCCCGCTCAGCAACCTCTATGAGTCCCTATTCTTTTTGGCTTGGGGCATCACCACAATGCATATTCTTGTCGAAAGCATGGGGCGCAAAAATATTCATAGCAATCAATTGATTGGGGCATTTACCTCCCCAGTGGCAATGGGCATTACTGCCTTCGCAGCCTTGACTTTGCCAGAAAATATGCAAGCTGCCGAACCCCTTGTTCCAGCGCTCAAATCGAACTGGTTAATGATGCATGTTACGGTCATGCTCCTGAGCTATTCGGCTTTGATGGTAGGAAGTGTATTAGCGATCGCTTTCTTGATCGTGACGCGGGGCGAAAACATCGTACTGAAAGGCAATTCCCTAGGCACAAATGGTGGCAGAAGTATCAAGGATATGAATACCTTGCCAACCGAGCCATTTATGGCGATCGCCTCATCAAATAACGGTTCTAACGCTACTAGTTCTGCTAGCACAGCTACATTGGTACTAGAAACTCCCGCTAAAGCGAGACAACCTCTATCGATGCAAAGGCTAACCCTAGGCGAAACCCTCGATAATCTCAGCTATCGGACGATCGGTCTGGGTTTCCCTTTGTTAACCATTGGCATTATTGCTGGGGGCGTTTGGGCAAACGAAGCTTGGGGCTCTTACTGGAGTTGGGATCCTAAAGAAACTTGGTCGTTGATCACATGGTTGGTGTTTGCTGCCTATCTGCATACCCGCATTACCAAGGGATGGCAGGGACGTAAGCCTGCAATTCTCGCCAGTTTTGGCTTGGTCGTGGTCTGGACTTGCTACCTCGGTGTGAATTTATTGGGTAAGGGCTTACACAGTTATGGATGGTTTCTCTAGGGTTCTTGTGCAATTCGCTACGAGCGCTCTCAGCCGCATGAAAATTTTTCAAATGCTTTACTATGATTGAATCGCTTTCAATGTAGCAACAATGAGTCAAGTCCTAACTTTAGAACTTAGTGATGATGACTACGCCGAGATCAAACTCAGATCTGAAATCGCAGGTGTGCCGATCGCGGAGTGGGCAATTGCTTCTCTCAAAAAATATACGCAGGCGAGTAGCGCGCAACAAAAAAGTAAAATCAGCAAAGATTTAGCCCGTCAACGTTTTCGCCGTCACGCTGGGGCAATATGCCTTGGCACTGCAACAGGTGCGGATAATGAAAGCATTGATGCTGACCTAGCTAAAGCCTATGGTTATGAAGTTGGAGAAATAGCCTAGTGTTGTTTCTCGATACGTCAGGCTTACTATGCTACGTCCACGCTAGTGAGCCACAACATGCGATCGCAGTTAATTTTTTCGACGATGCAAATACTTATCTAACCCATAGTTATATTCTGGCTGAATTTGTCGCGTTAGCTCAAGTGCGAAACTTTCCCCGTAGAGAGGCGCTTGCGTTCGCAACAGATTTACTAGAACATCCTGATATTGAAACAGTATGGGTAAACGAAGATTTACATCAAGAAGCAATCGACCTTTTGAGAAATCGTTTAGATAAAAACTATTCATTATGTGATGCAGTTAGTTTTGTCTTGATGCGATCCAAAGGTGTGATTAAGGCTCTGACTACAGATCGTCATTTTGAGCAGGAAGGCTTTGTGCGATTACTGACAGGCTAAGTCAGGCAAGAATTTCAAGATTTCACCTTTCTCCATACAGAGCCATATACAGAGCTATTTAGTTACATTCTAGAAACGATGCTCAATGTAAACTTCTGGAAAAATCCTAGCTACGATCGCAAGTAAGAATAAACCATGTTGTTAGAAGTCCAAGATCTCACCGTTAGCTACAATGCCTCGTTACCTGCCGTCGATCGCGTTTGCTTGCAATTAGCAGCAGGGGAAAGTCTGGGGCTTGTGGGGGAGAGTGGTTGTGGCAAGTCAACGATCGGGCGATCGCTGATTCAACTCCTGCCTGAGGGGACGCAAACTTCTGGCAAGATCAGCATCAACGGCGAAGAACTTGGCGAGGAAAGCCTCGATCACCCTAGTATCAACTGGCGCGGCGAGCGCGTTGCGCTAATTTTTCAAGATCCGATGACGCGGCTCAACCCCTTGATGACCGTTGAAGCACATGGGATTGAAATGTTGCGATCGCACCTGCCCAAAATCTCCGATCGAGATGCCCAACAGCGACTCAGCGACACGCTCCGATCTGTGCGCATCGATCCCAGCCGAGCCAATCAATATCCCCACGAGTTTAGTGGCGGCATGCGACAAAGGGTAATGATTGCTTTGTCTCTATTGCTCGACCCAGTTTTGTTGGTGGCTGACGAACCCACAACCAGCCTCGATATCACGGTCGCAACGGAAATCTTGCAAGAGCTAACGGTTTTGCGCCATAACCGTTCTATGGGTCTATTGCTGATTACCCACGATTTAGGATTGGTTTCGCAATACTGCGATCGGATCGCGGTGATGTACGATGGCTCGATTGTGGAAACAGGTACGGTAGACCAAATCTTCCGCAATCCCAAGCATCCCTACACGCAAAGTTTGCTGCGATCGGTGATTCACTTCAAGTTAGACAATGAGAAAGAACCAGAAAGTCCTGAGCCCGAATCTCAGAAATTAGAATCTCCAGAAGTTGAGCCACAGCAAGATTCCCAAGCCATTCCTCCTCCCGAAACGCATGAAGTTCCTCATGACACTACTAACGAAGTTGCCCGTGAAGTTGTGCCTGAAGAACAGAACGTCATAAATGAAACTGATAGCGAACTTGGGAGAAAACTTGTTAGCGAGACCCAAGATGAAATCCCCAAAGAATCGAGCAGTCTAACGATTTACAAATCGAACAACGCATCAATGGGTGAAGTCATCAGCCTGTCAGCTCCTACGAGAAAATCTTTGCTCAAGGTTCGCCAACTTACCAAGCATTACGTCACAGGTGGAAACTTTGTAGCGCGGTTGTTCGATCGCTCCGTAGGTTTAGTCAGAGCCGTCGATGGCATCGATCTCGATATCTTTCCTGGGGATATTTTTGGCATTATCGGAGAGAGCGGATCGGGCAAAAGCACCACAGGTAGAGCAATTTTGCAATTAATTCGTCCTCACTCTGGCTCTGTTTTGATGAATGGTGTGGAATTAACCAAAATCAAGGGTGAAGAATTGCGCCAGATGCGATCGCAGATGCAGATGATCTTTCAAGATCCGCGTGCCTGTCTCAATCCGCGCATGAGTATTTTTAGAAGTGTGGCCGATCCGCTCTTGATCCACAAACAAGTTAAGGATTTAGAAGCTGCGAAACCTCGCGTTCTCAAAATCCTAGAAAAAGTGGGATTGAACAGTCAATTCGGCAATCGCTATCCGCAAGACCTCTCGGGCGGTCAATTGCAACGGGTGGCGATCGCCCGTGCCCTGATTACAAATCCTAAATTCCTGATTTGCGACGAACCCGTTAGTATGCTCGATGCCAGCATTCAGGCACAAGTGCTGCAACTGATGCTAGACCTCAAAAAAGAGTTTAATCTCACATACCTCTTCATTACCCACGATCTGGCAGTGGCTCAGTATTTTTGTACGCATATTGCCGTGATGCGGCGAGGCAAAATCGTCGAGCAAGGTACAACCTCCGAAGTCCTGAGCCATCCTCAGCACGAATATACGAAAGCCTTGCTCAGTTCCATCCCTCGCATTCCCGTTCTCAATTAGTTAATGCCTAACCCATCTCTAGACTCTCAATTTCTCCATCCCGATCGCCATAATCGTGAGACCTTGCGACAGTTAGGCTATGCTTTTGTAGACTTGATTACAGATGCTGTCTTAGATCGACAGGATCGGGCATTTGTAAAAGATGAATCGCCATTCCAGATCGAGATATCAAGTGATGGTACGACATCGACAGATTTATTATTGGAATTGCGATCGCAAATTTTACCCCGGGCCCTAAATTTACAGAATCCTCGGTACATGGGACATATGGACAGCGTGCCCTTAGCGATTACGATTTGGGCAGATGCGCTGACTGCGGCACTCAACAACAATATGCTCAGTCAGGAACTCGCTCCTGTATTTACGCAACTCGAAGCACAATTGGTGACATGGTTCGGGAAATTATTTGGGCTAGGCGATCGCGCGTTTGGAACGCTCACCGCAGGCGGTAGCCTCGCCAATATTACGGCAATGCTCTTAGCAAGGAATGCCAAACAGCCTGCGAGTCAAGACCTTGGGGTGAATTACCGCACAAATCACAACCTTGTTGCCTTTGTCTCTGACGCTGCCCATACTTCCTTTGACAAAGCCATGAATGTGATTGGGTTGGGGCGAGAGAACTTAATTCGCGTCACGACCAACGATCGCGGCGAGATCGAACTTGAGGCATTGGAATCTGCGGTGCAACAGGCGATCGCTCAGGGAAAACAACCTTTCTTTATCGCAGCGATTGCGGGGACAACGGTTACGGGTGCGATCGATAATATTGCTGCTGTGGGTGCGATCGCGCGTCAATATGACTGCTGGTTCCACATTGATGCTGCCTATGGTGGCGCGGCGATGTTCTCACCGCAATGGAAGTATCTTTTAAATGGATGTGATGCCGCAGATTCGCTCACCTTCAATCCGCAAAAATGGATGTGGGTATCTCGCACCTGTGCCATGCTGCTGGTCAAGCAAAAACAGGATCTCATCAATGGGTTCAAGATGGAATTGCCCTATATGGCTGATAATTCCCTAAATTTTGGCAATATCAATTTACAGGGAACCCGACGTACAGATAGTTTGAAGCTTTGGTTAGCCCTGCGATCGCTAGGTTTAAACGGCTATGCGGAACTGATCGATCGCTCTATGTCTAACGCGATCGCACTCCGTCAATGGATTGATGCTTCAGAGGAAGTAGAATTGGTATGCGAACCCACGATCAATTTGGTCTGCTTTCAATCTAGCAATCCTGCTTTAAGCAGCGCCTCTCTGCGACAAAAATGGATAAATGCTGAAAAGCTTTGGCTGTCTTTGCCTCTATGGAAAGGCGATCGGATTCTCAAAGCCGTTGTTCTCCATCCCCATGCTACATGGTAACCCCTCTATGCAAGCACCAGGTCATCCTGAAAACGAATCACTTCGTATTGATTCCCTGCGATCTCTAAACATTCTCGATACGCCACCAGAGGAGCGCTTCGATCGGCTGACAAGATTGGCAAAAAGGCTATTTGGCGTGCCGATCGCCTTAGTCAGCTTAATCGATGTCAACCGCCAGTGGTTTAAGTCCTGCCAAGGCATGGAAGCCACTGAAACACCACGAGACATCTCTTTTTGCGGTCATGCCATTCTAGGGAACGATATCTTGATTGTGCCCGATGCCTCACTGGATGACAGGTTTTATGATAACCCTTTGGTTACAGGTGAGCTTAGAATTCGCTTCTATGCTGGAGTTCCTCTGGTTATCCCCAACGGTAGTAAGCTTGGTACGCTATGTCTGCTTGACCGAGATCCTCGCATACTCAGCGAAGAAGATCTAGAATTGTTGCGCGACCTCGGACGGATGGCAGAGCAAGAGCTAACAGCAATCCAGCTTGCAACCATGGACGAGTTGACCCAGTTGTCTAATCGACGTGGTTTTTTAGCCCTAGCTTCCCATGCTCTCAACCTTTGTAAACGGTTGCATAAACCTGCATCGCTATTCTTTTTTGATTTAGATTTATTTAAGGAAATTAACGATCGCTACGGACATGCTGAAGGCGATCGCGCCTTGATTGGCTTCAGTAAAATCTTAAAACAGGCTTTTCGCGAGTCGGACGTAATCGGTAGGTTGGGTGGGGACGAGTTTGTCGCGCTATTGACCAATGCCGATCGCACCGAGAGCCAACTGATTTTAAATCGCCTCGATCGCATCCGCGCGGACTTTAACCAACAGGAAGCGCGCGGTTATGATATTTGTTGTAGTGTCGGTGCGATCGAGTTTGATGCCAGCCGACATCAGTCTATTGAGGATCTGTTACAAGAGGCAGATCGGCTGATGTATGCCCAAAAGCAAATAAAACGAAATCAGAACTAAAAACTCAGGAGATAGAAACCCTTATAACTCAGGATTTACTTGAGCTATGACCCATGGAGAGCGAATGAAGGAATGTTAAAAGCTATGCTTAGAAATGGTTTAAAGCGATAGAATAGTAATCTGCGATACCAAACCCATCTAAACCCTTTTAAATTAAGATCGCCTCAATTTACCCCTGTGGATTGTGGCATTGAGTTCTTAAGGAGCGTACTCACATCATGTTTGAATCTGCTGAAATCGGACATAAGCTGAGTAAAGAAGAGTATGACGCTCAAGAGTCCATTTTGCGAATACAACTCTTAGAGATTCAAGAAGATCTAAAGCAGGCTTCCTTTCCTGTAATTATTTTAATTGGCGGCGTAGATGGAGCGGGTAAAGGTGAAAGCGTTAACCTGCTCCACGAGTGGATGGATCCGCATTATCTCCAAACTCATGCTTTTGGGGCTATGTCTGACGAAGAGCGAGAGCGCCCAGAAGCTTGGCGTTTTTGGCGAGTCTTGCCACCCAAAGGAAGAATCGGTATCTTTTTTGGGTCGTGGTATACGCGCCCAATCGTCGATCGCGTCTATGGCAAGACCAAAAATATCGATCTCGATTTAGATCTGGTGCGAATTAATGCCTTTGAAAAGACTTTGGTCGATGAAGGGGCGCTGATTATCAAATTTTGGTTTCACCTCAGTAAAGAAGCACAAGCGATTCGATTAAATTCCTTGATGAAAGATCCCAAGACTCGTTGGCGGGTCACAGACACCGATTGGCAGCACTTTAAACTGTACGATAAGTTTCGCCGTATCTCAGAACGGGCACTCCGAACTACGAGTACGGGTGAAGCTCCTTGGCTGGTAATCGAAGGAGCGGACAAGCGATATCGAAGCATCACAGTGGGGAACTACATTCTCAACTTAATCTCAAAGCGTCTAGCCACAAATAACGCGCCTTCTGTAAAACCTCCTAGCCCTTTCATGAAGATAGAGAATCCCTATACCATTCTCGATACGCTTAATCTTTCTCAGAGTCTAACGGAAGAGGATTACAAGCAACAGTTGGAAAAATATCAAGGTCACTTAAATTTACTCTATCGTCAAGCAAAAGAATATGGGCGATCGGTGATTTTAGTATTTGAGGGTTGGGATGCTGCTGGTAAAGGGGGCATTATTCGTCGTGTGACTTCGGCACTCGATGCCCGCGACTATCAAGTGATTCCCATTGCTGCACCCACGGATGAGGAGCTTTCTCACCATTACCTTTGGCGTTTTTGGCGACATCTACCGCGCGCGGGGCGCGTCACGATCTTCGATCGCAGTTGGTATGGCCGCGTGCTTGTGGAACGGGTTGAAGGGTTTGCCTCGGAATCTGCTTGGATGCGTGCCTATACTGAAATCGTCAACTTTGAGCAACAACTCCACGATCGTGGCACCTTAATACTCAAATTTTGGATTCATATTGATGCAGACGAGCAGTTGCGACGATTTCAGTTGAGACAAGCCACTCCTTACAAACACTTTAAAATCACCGCTGAAGACTTTCGCAACCGTGAAAAATGGAACGAATATGAATTAGCGGCAAACGAGATGCTCGAACGTACAGGTACAGAGTTTGCACCTTGGTACACAATCGAAGCCAATGACAAGAAGTTCGCAAGGGTTAAGGTGGTTCAGATACTCTGCGATCGCCTTAAAGCTTCTCTCAAAAAATAAAACTTTAATTGCAGGACACTCTACCTTTATCTTGCGCCTGCCTTCCTTAGCAAGTCCACCACTTCAAGATGCTTGTATTGAATTGCGATCGCTAAGGGTGTTCTGCTACCAAATGATTTGGCGTTAATATCTGCCCCATGCTTGATTAGAAGGCTGACAATTTTGACATATCCATTACTTGCCGCATCATAGAGCGGGGTCGATCCCGAAACATAATGGTTGGGATTTGCACCGCTTTCTAGTAGGAGTTTGACCACATCTACGCGATTTTCCTCGATCGCTTCATCTAGAGCCGTAAATCCTTCGTCGGCAGCAAGATTAACCTTGGCTCCTTTGCGCAGAAAGAGTCGGACGATTTCGATATGTCCCTCCCTCGCCGCTGCCATGAGAGGATAGCCAGCCTGATAACTGCCCCCGTTAACATTTGCGCCATAGGTTAGCAAAAGTTTGACAATCTCAATGTGATTATTGCTTGCTGCAATCATTAAAGCGGTTTCACCATTCTCATCTGGGGCATTTGGGTTTGCTTTAGCCGATAGAGCCATTTTTACTGATGCCAGATCCCCCACTCTAATTGCTTGTAACAAGATTTGATCTTGCCTTGAGATCAGGACTTTACCTAGGTTTGATTGCTTGAGTGTAGGTAAAGTGAGAGATGGGTGGGTTTGAATCGGTTTAGGTGAGGCATTAGAGAGATGGGGCAGAGATATTGCAGCGATCGCCATGCCTGTCAGTAAAGAAACGGTTAACGGAAAGGGACTTTTTTGATTCATAGGATGGCGAGAAATACAGAAACTTAATGCTTGATTGGGAACCCAGACAGATAATATCAAAAATCACCTGCAACGATCGTGCTGAAGCGATACTTTCTTCTCTACGGTCAAAAGTTTACTCAATCTTGGTTTGAAGACCAAATTAATGCGACTGTTGTTCCTTTCATATTGATGTAATGGAACAAGGTCATCTGGTAGAGAAAGGAGAACAGGAGGAACTACTATCTGATACCAATTTCTCTTAAATTTGCAACAGATCGAATTTGGGGTTCCGCGCCGAGCGCGGTCTTTTCAAAAAGATGCGTTGCATCATTTTTTGAAAATGGTATGAGATGAATCCATGCCAATACAAAGCAGGATACGCATGACAAGATTGATTTTGAGAAACTCGCGCGGGTTGTCTCTAGGTTAGCAAGGGCGATCTCCGATCTCGCTGAGTAGTCGGCCGATCGCAATCAAAACAAAGCCCCTATCTTTTTGATGGGGATAGAGGCTTCTTGTGATTTAAGGAATAAAATCTACGAATGGTTTACTCTAGTCGCCACGGCGCACAAATGTCAGGGTTTGGCTCGTGACAATCGTCAGAGGATTATTTGGATCGATCGCGGTTACTTGGGGAGCTGTTACATTTCCAAGCACGCCTGCTAAGACTGCCCCTGCCAAGACTTTTTCGGTAGAGATGACGCGATCGCCAATCACACCAGACAAGATCGCTGCTGCCCCCGCACCAATTGCTGAGTCAACTGCCACCGAGCCTAATGAGGTTTCACGGGGGTCTTTGACGTCATTGATCAGGGCAGACTCGCCCGTGAGGCGCACCGTTGCTCCGCTACTCGTCAGCGATCGGGCGACAAACTTAGAACCTCCCTGTACGGGTACAAAATCCCCGCTTATCACCGCTCCAGCAGGTATCAGAATCGTTCCATTACTAGCAGTGATGTTTTGTTGGACTCGTAATTGAGCCTTTGCCGTATCACCCGTGCCAATGTAAAGGGTGTCTTTGCTGTCTAACTTGGTAACAATCTCTTGACCCGCTGGCAGGTTAAACGTAGTTCTAAATACTTGGGCAATCCGCGTGTCTGATTTCGCCTGTGCGCCCGTATAGGATCTATAGGACTTAGCATAACCAGGGCTTGCAGCCAGTGAAGCTAGGGCGATGCTAACAGTCGAAATGATTACTAGAAAGGAGGTACGGTGCGCTTTCATATTCTTTACGCTCAGATTAGAGATGTTGCTTACTAAGCTAAGACTGGCAGCGGGGTGATTTAGTTCCAATTCTCTCAGCCACAAAAGCAAAGTGTTGCCAGAAATTTAGTTAGAGACGCTTTAAATAACCGTTCTGGCTGTATTAGCTACCAAGTAATTCAAGAATTTTTAAATCTCGCTTCTCGGAAATTTGCTAATCCTCTGTCAGTAGCAGATTGCCAAACCTATCTGAGTAAAGTGTTAGAGGCATTGTGCGCCATATTTTCATCAACAGAGCTTTTCCATCGTGCTTTAGAAATCTCTAGCCGATGGAAGTTCTCTTTTTATGATTCGCTGATTGTAGCTGCTGCACTCTCTGTATCAATTCATTCTTATCACTCTGGAACTCAACTCAAATAACCCGTTTCAAATTTTAGATTTGGGACATAAGCATTCGCAGCGATTCTATACGAATGCTCTAACCCCTTCAGACGTTACATGAACTCTCTTGGGTCGGTGATGTGACCCGTTAGAGCCGAAGCTGCTGCTGTAAATGGAGAAGCTAAGTAAATCTGAGCTTGCTTGTTGCCCATGCGACCTGGGAAGTTACGATTGGTTGTAGACACGCATACCTCTGGTTCGTTTAAACGCCCAAAGGTATCTTGAGGTCCACCCAAACAGGCAGCACAAGAAGGAGCCGCAGGTTCGATACAGCCCGCCTGTAGGAAGATTTCAGATAGCGTCATGCCGTCAATTTTATGGGCGAACAGATCCTCATAAACCTTTTGAGTAGCGGGCACGAGATAGGTAGGAACCTTGACCTGATGTCCTTTTAGCAACTTGGCAGCATTGATGAAATCCGTAATCTTGCCACCCGTACAAGAGCCAATGTAAACGCGATCGCATTTGACATCTTTGCATTCACTAACAAGGGCGCGGTTATCTGGCGAGTGGGGCTTTGCCACCACAGGTTCTAGCTTGGAAACATCGTAATGCTTGACGTAATAATGCTGGGCATCTGGATCGGCGTAGAGGGGCTGAAAAGGCTTGTCTGTGCGAGCTTGAACGTAGTCAAACGTAGTTTGATCGGGAGCAATCACGCCATTTTTTCCACCTGCCTCGATCGCCATGTTGCAGAGGGTCATGCGTTCTTCCATGGTCATTTTGGCGATCGCTTCGCCATCAATTTCCAAAGCTCGATAGTTAGCACCCGCAACACCAATATCGCCAATTACATGCAAAATTAAATCTTTCGCAAGTAAATAGGGAGGCAACTCCCCATCAAAGGTAAATTTCATCGTGGCAGGAACTTTGAGTAGTAACTTACCCGTACCCATGACGAAGGCAGCATCTGTATTGCCGATACCTGTGGCAAACTCTCCGAATGCACCCGCATTACAGGTATGAGAATCTGTGCCAAATAGAACTTCCCCTGGGCGCGTGTGTCCTTCCTGGGCAAGGGCAACGTGGCATACGCCTTTGTAATCTGGGTTGGCTTTAAAGTTCGATAAATCGGTGATGTCGTAGAAATATTTAATTTGCTGTTCTTTGGCAAAGTCTCGCAAAATATCAACGTTGCGGTTGGCACGAGCATCTGCCGTAAAAATATAGTGATCGGGAATCAACACGATCTTCTCTTTATCCCAAACCTTGGCATCGGCTCCAAATTCTTTTTTAAACACGCCAATTGTGCCTGGTCCGCAGACATCATGGGTCATCAGCAGGTCGGCATTCACCCAAATATTTTCGCCGGGGCTAACTGTGCTGCGTCCCGCCGCCTTTGCCAAAATCTTCTCGGTGAGTGTCATGCCCATAGTTGTGATGCCTTCGATATATGTTGAAAATTACAGTAAAAATTACCTAGAAATTGTCGATCGCTGCTTAGAGATTAAGCATTTAAGAGATTCCCAGAAAACAAATTACTCAATCCTATGTAGGGGCAGTGCCCCTTTTATGTAGAATCTAGCCCTGACGCGGGGATAGTTCCTACAGGATATGGTATAGATTTTCTGGATTGCCTTCATTATAGAAAATATTTGAGGATCTCCGATGTAATCTCTGCTTCACCATTTGGATCGAGATGTGCGTTCTCTAAAGCAGGTGGTACTAGCGGGTCTGTCAAAAATTGCCAATCTCCCTCATAAAAGTCGGCGGGCGAGATAATCAAGTGGTGGGTATAGTCTCGTACCCCTGCAATTAGGGTCTCCGCCTCAATAAAGCCTTCGCGGGTAAGACAGACGATCGGCACGCCCACGCGACAAGCCTCAGAAAGTGTCCCATAGCCTGGCTTAGTAATTAAGCGATCGCAAACTCCCATCAAGTCCACAGGACGCAGACCGTTGCGACCAACGCGGGTTAAATTGGGCAGATCGGGAGCATTGAGGTCAAAGGTAATAAACTGCCACTCTGGAAATTTGGCAAGATTACCATAGGGAATTTGACTGAGACTCAATCCACCAAAACTTAGTAATGCTGTCGGTCGATCGCAATCCAGTTGAAATTTTTCTCGCATCTCTTCTGGGCTGTGGCGTGGCGATCCCCCCGTGAGCCCCACATCTTGAATGTGAGGGAATGATGACATGGGTTCATGAAAGGGTAGGCGGAACAGGCGATCGCATTGGCTATACAAACCAGACATCCAGTCAGCGATCGCCATAAATTCACCATCTAGATCGTGACTCCAGTCGCGATAGATAAAATCCCAACCGAAATTACCTGCCATCCAGCAGGGCGCATCTGCCAAGTTGGCAAGCTGCGTTGCCAGAGGGGGCATATCGGCAAAAATCAGATCGACGGGATTTGCTTCAAAAAATTCCCGCTCTGCCTCCAAAATTTCAGACTGATGCTGCTGAATATATTGCAGCTTGCTCAGCGTAGTGTGTTTATCAATGTGCAAACTATCGGCTTGAATGACACCGATATCAAAGGTGCGATCGAGCAAAACAAAATCTCCCGAAATGTACTCCTCTAGGAGCCATCGGGGGGCACTGGTGGCGATAGTTATCGCGATTTCAGGGTTTTGGCGCTGAATTTCCGCTAAAACGGCAGCGGTACGGGTAGCGTGTCCGAAACCATGATTGGTAATGGCAGCATATAGCGTAGGCATAGGTTCATATTTTAGCTGTGTTGTTGCGCCATTGTGAACATCTATTTTACAAAAGCCTACTTAAGGATCTTATGAATGAAGAACACTAGAGCATGGTGCTACTTTGACCATTTAATCTTGAAGGGGTACTTTTTCAATCTGGCGATCGCTCATTTCATTTAGAGCTTTGCTTAAGGCTGGTTGCAGAGAACCCGTTAACACTTCTGGTTGATTTACTTCAGATTTGAGATCCGCTGTATCGGAAGCCGATCGCATACTGACCAAATAGATACTAGCTAAGGTTAAAAACACTCCTAACCACTGGACTTGGGTGAGCATTTCGCCTAAAAATATCCGCCCAAACAGCAGTGCAAATACTGGTGTCGAAAAGGTTAAAGCGCTGAGAGTCGTCAGACTACCCGATGAAGCGAAATAGAAAAATAAGCCATAGGCGATCGCGCTGCCCATCAGGGTCATGTAAGCCATGCCCACCCAGCCCCACGCACTCACATGCTGCCATCGATCGACCTCAATTTGCCCAGACAAAAGCAATAGAGGAATACCACCCAAAACCATGTGCCATCCTGTCGCCGCCACAGGATCGGCATAACGCACCACAGGGCGAATCAAAATTGTGCCGATCGCCATCGATAGCGAAGCTGCCAGCATCAGCCATTCTCCGAGGGTAAAAATGCCTACTTCCCAGACGGTTGCCCAGTCTCCTGCGGCGATCGCATTCAGCATTTCTGTGGGAAGCCCGATTAAACCAATTCCAAACACACCCAACAACAAACCAAAGGTTGCCCCAACCCCAATTCTCTCTTTGTAAAGCACCGCTGCCATTACTGCCACTGCCAGAGGTTGCGAATCAATCAAGAGCGATCCTAAACCCGCACCCGTGCGGACGAGTCCCAAGGCTAGAAATCCCTGAAACATCGTGCCATCCACCAGAGCAAATGCCAAGATCCACAGCCAAGCTTGCCAACTTTTAGGTTGCGGTCTGCCTAACCATGTTGCTAGACCCACGAGCAACATTCCTGCGGGAATCAACCTTACTGCTGCGAGAAACAGAGGACTGGTTTGCGGCATCACTGCCTTCATCACCACCATTGCCGTTCCCCACAAAAAGAAGGGTAAAATCACGAAGGCAGACTGACGAGAGAGCGCAGGGAATTGCATTTGCATTGTTTGAGTTGGTCTAGGACGACACCTAGCGTTAGGCTGGAGTTAACTTAAACTAATGTTAACAATTCTAGCGAAAAACTTTACATTTAGAAGCAAGCGATCGTCTCCGATCCAAAAGCTTCTAGCTTTTGCAGGCATCTTGCCTGCGTTACCAATTAATTAACGTGAATTCGGGTTAAGGATTTCGGAACAAAATATTCGTCATACAAGGGATCTGGGCGAGCATACACCATCCATTGCCCCTACGAAAATTGGGTAGGGGCAGTGCCCCTGTGCCTGCCCTGATTATTGGGATAAATAGGATTTATCTAGACAGATTTGGAATTATGCAGAAATTAGGAAGAATCGACAGCTAGATCGCGAATTTTAGATTTTCTTATCCCGAATTGAGTTTGGGTGGGGCACACTCTTGTATCTTGAGCATAAGACAACTTTGGTTAATTCTTCCGCTGAGTTGAGTGTCGATCGATCGCTTGTGGGTATCTTGTCCTTAAGTTTAAGAGTTTTAGTTATCTTGCCTTAGGGTTCAGTTAAGCCCGCAGAATTAGGGACTGGGGGAGCAAAATTTCTCAAAGTTCGCCAGAATTGGGGATTTAGAGATTGAGAATTGTGGGTAGCTCCTTGAACTGAAGCCTATTGGAATATAGCCATCCTAATTGCTTTGTGAGTAGGGGCAATTCATGAATTGCCCCTACAGGTCTACGCTATATCTTGTCCTTCCAGCGTTTGCAAATATAGACGTTGCTTAAATTTGCTTGTTGCTTTTCTGCCAAACACAAAAGAATAATAATTTTTACGAGAAAAAATAATCGTTATTATGAGGCTAGCGCATTCTGAATTGAGGTGTAAATTTGAACGGTAAGCTGGGCTCAAGCCTTTGGGGATACGGCATTGCCAGCATTCTTTGCTACTTTTGGGGCAACGAGGCTTTAGCACAGCAGTCTTTACAGGTGCGTACCAATCAATGGCTACAGGTCGAGCAGGTACGTGGCGGAGCCGTAATTAGGAACCGCAATGGCATTCGTCAGGCGCAATTTGGCGATCGCTTGCAAGATGTGGGCGATGAAATCTCTACAGGCAACGATTCCAGCGTAGTGTTGAGAGTCGATACAGCGATTGGCTTCGTTCAAGTCGCTGAGAATACGACCCTTCGCATTTACTCGCTGCAAATGGCTTCAGACAACGGACGGATTACACAGTTGCAAATCTTGCGGGGTAGAGCGCGGTTGCAAGTCAGAAAGTTTACCAATTTTGGCTCCCGCCTTGAAATTTTTACGCCGACAGGAGTTAGCGGTGTCAGAGGTACGCAATTTGCAGTAGGGGTAGATCCGAGGGGCAAAACAACCGTGGCAACTTTAGAGGGAAGCGTGCTGACAGAGGCAAAGCGTCAAGGTGTTTTAGTCGGGGCTGGACAGCAAAATTTCACAATACCGGGAGAGCCCCCTAGCCCAGCGACCGTCCTAAATAACAATCCGCAGTTGTACTATGAAGTGATTAGAAACGTTAAAGGTTCCAATCGCCAAGTGTGGCTATCTGGGAAAATCGATCCGACCCATATGGTTACAGTCAATGGCATTCCTCAAAGTACCGATCGCTTGGGGCGTTTTTCAATTCCATTCCCTGCTACTTCGCGTATTCGCGCTGAAGTCATCGTAACCACTGCTTTGGGAAATCGGCGAGTTTATGAAATTACGCTTCTCTAATCTAGCTCGACGGTTACTTCCAGGCGGGGCGGCGATCGCGATCGTAGCGATTTTACTGCAACTGTCTGTATTTCAACCATTGGAATACCTCGCCTATAACAGTTTTACCAACTGGCGGGGCGAAAAGCCTTGGGACAATCGCATCGCGATTATTGCCATTGATGATTGGAGTATTGAGCGATTGGGGCGGTTTCCTTGGTCGCGCGATCGCTATGCCCAGCTTTTACAAAAACTTACGCCCGCCAAGGGTAGCGTCGTGGCAATCGATTTGCTGTTCTCAGAGACAAGCCCCCTAGACAAAAAGCTTGCCGATGCCATGGCAGGACATGGCAGTGTGGTGCTTGCGAATGCAGGGACGCAGCAAGGGCAATTCTTACCGCCAACCGAGGTTTTAGCCAATGCCGCGATCGCCACAGGACATATTCGCAAACATGAAGATATTGACGGTGTGACGCGAAAAATCATCCTGCAAGAACAGGGCGAGCCATCTCTAGCCCTATCGACGCTTCAAGCTTATACATTGGTGCACGCATCACCAAAACCCCTACCAGACTTAAATCATCCCCTGTGGCTCAATTGGATGCAGCGATCGCAGCAGATGCGGCAATATTCCTTTGTGGATGTGCTGGAAGGTAGGGTTCCAAGTAGTACGTTTCAAGACAAGATTGTACTCATTGGTGTTGCTGCCACGGGGCTAGATTCGCTACCAACTCCCTTCGATCGCAATCCCCCTGCCCACGGCGTTCACCTCCATGCTGCCATTTTACAAAACTTGCTCCAAGGTAATGCACTCAAAGTTGCCGATCCCCTCTGGTCTTGGGCGATCTTGCTTTTGGGTAGTGGACTGTTTTCGCTCTGCTTGCCTCGCGATCGCCCCATCAGACGATTTGTGGTTAGCATCGCCGCGATTTTAGGCTGGGCAATCCTTGGCTTTATCTTGTTTGCGAATGGCTACTGGATCCCAACGGCGATGCCGATCGCCCTGTTTGCCCTCACGGCAAGCGCGATCGCATTGCAAGAACAACTGCGGAGCAATCGCCTTCTGCGAGAGGCAAATGCTCATCTGACTAGGGATGCCTTTTACGATCGCCTCACGAACCTGCCCAACCGCGCCCTTTTTGTCGATCGCCTCCAACATGCGCTCGATCTCAACCTGCGACATCCTTACCTATTTGCCGTTATGTTTCTCGACCTAGATCGGTTCAAAACGGTGAATGATAGTTTTGGTCATTTAAGCGGCGATCGCTTACTGGCAGCCGTTGCCTATCGGTTAAATACCGCAATGCGTCCAGAAGATACCTTGGCAAGGTTTGGAGGTGATGAATTTGCCATTCTCGTAGAAGGTCTCACGGATTTAAGAGATGTGGTTGCGATCGCGGAGCGCATTCAAGAAGAACTAACTAAACCCCTCTTGGTGAACGAACGGGAGATGATCGTTACCGCCAGTGTCGGCATTGCCATTAGTTCGGAACGCTACCTTCGCTCTGAGGAAATGCTACGCGATGCCGATATCGCCATGTATCGCGCCAAATCCTTGGGTAAGTCTTGCTATCAGATTTTTGATGTCTCCATGCACGATCGGATTTTAGATCGGCTGCGGATGGAGAACGACCTGCGCCGTGCGATCGCCCAGACTTTCTCTCTAGAAGATTCCCAAGCGGTTCCAGAACTGCGGGTGGTCTATCAGCCGATTATTTCGCTCGAAACCTCAAAGATCTCTGGGTTTGAGGCCTTGATTCGCTGGCAACATCCCGAACTCGGTGCAATCTCCCCTGCGGACTTCATTCCCCTTGCCGAGGAGATGGGGCTGATTGTTCCCATTGGCTATTGGGTGCTGCGTCAGGCTTGCGCTCAGGTTCATGCTTGGCACGAACGCTTTCCTAGCGATCGCGATCTCACCCTCAGCGTCAATCTTTCGCCAAGGCAATTTTTGCAAGCCGATCTGGTCGAACAAATTGTAAAAACCATTCAGGAAACACAGTTTTCTGTAGCTTGCTTGCATCTGGAAATTACGGAAACCACGATTTTTAAAAATGCTACGCTCGGCGCAGACATCCTTGCCAATCTGAGAAAGTTGGGCATTCAGGTGTATATCGATGATTTTGGGACGGGTTATTCCTCGCTCGGTTATTTACATCGCTTTCCTGTAGATGGCTTAAAGATCGATCGCTCCTTTGTCCAAGATGATGATTGCCTTAAATCGGGAATCGTGGAAACGATTATTACGCTTGCCAACCAACTCAAGCTGAGTATTGTGGCAGAGGGTGTTGAAACCCTTCCTCAACTTGAAAGTTTGCGCGTGATGCTACATGAAAATGGGCAAGTGCAGGGCTATTTCTTTTTTAAACCCCTAGAAGTAGCGGAAGTAGAAACGCTTCTAGTCACAGGGTTGAAGCGTCAATCCTGATTTTTGAGATAATGATAGGTAGGATCTAGTTTGGGAGACGCACCCCTATGAAAAACTCGTTCAATTTCTCAAAACGCAAACCTTCGCAAAAATCTTGGCAAGTCACATGGTCGCGACTTGCTAGCACTGCCTTGATCGTTGCCGCGATCGCATTTGGGACAAATACTTTTTTAACGCCACTTGGTTCTGCTGCTAGCAACCCCAACGATACGGTCGCCAGTCTCAAGCGTTCTGAAAGACGTTGGATTGAAATTAAGTTACGCAGTCAACGCCTGTTTGCTTGGGAAGGCGATCGACGCATTATGGCTGTGATTATTTCCACAGGTAAAGCTGGCACTCCCACGCCCAAAGGTTCCTTCAGCGTTCAATCAAAACATCGCGTCGCCAGAATGCAAGGAGAGGACTATAACGTGCCTGATGTGCCCCATGCCATGTACTACTACGGTAACTATGCAATTCATGGTGCTTATTGGCATAACAGTTTTGGCATTCCCGTCAGTCATGGTTGTATCAATGTTGCCCCAGATCACGCAGCATGGTTGTTTAATTGGGCAACAGTGGGGACACCTGTGGTCGTAAGAGATTAAATAAATTCCAGTTTTTGATCCCCAGACTACAATAGTGGATGGATTATTTTATTTTTAGGAAGTCGGATGACTACTTCTGTCGTTGCAAAAAACACGCCGCTTTTAGGTTTATCTAAAGCAGAGCTGAGTGATTGGGTCGAAGAACGCGGACAGCCTCGCTATCGGGGTAGCCAACTCCACGATTGGCTTTATCACAAAGGCGTGCGTAGCCTTGAGGAAATCTCGGCATTTCCCAAAGCTTGGCGGCAGCAAGTAGCTAAAACCTTCGTAGGGCGATCGCAAATTCATCTGCGCAAACCAACCCCTGACGGCACGGTCAAGTATTTGCTGAAACTAGAGGATGGGGCGATCGTTGAAACGGTAGGTATTCCCACCAGTAAGCGCCTCACTGTCTGCGTTTCTAGTCAGGTAGGTTGCCCCATGGCTTGCGACTTTTGCGCCACAGGTAAAGGTGGCTTTGAGCGCAACTTGGGCAGACATGAAATTATCGACCAAGTGCTGACCGTGCAAGGTGACATGGGACAGCGGGTGAGTCATTTGGTGTTTATGGGCATGGGCGAACCCTTGCTCAATGTCGAAAATCTCGTTTCCGCGATTCAAGTGCTCAATCAAGATGTGGGGATCGGTCAGCGCAATATCACCGTTTCCACTGTCGGCATTCCCAATCAGATTGTCCGTTTTGCCAAAAGCAACTTGCAAGTTACTTTGGCTGTGAGCCTTCATGCTGCCGATCAAGCCCTACGCGAGCAGATTATTCCTTCGGCAGAAAAATATCCGATTGAGAATATTTTGAATGACTGTCGGCAGTATGTGGAAATGACTGGGCGACGGGTGAGTTTTGAATATACGTTATTATCAGGCTTGAATGATTCGCCTCAGCAGGCTACCAAACTAGCGCAACTGATTCGCGGCTTCCAGAGCCACGTTAACTTGATTCCTTACAATCCGATCGCGGATGCTGACTACAAACGTCCCAGCGATCGCGCCGTGAAGTTATTTGCCCAAACCTTGATGGATTTGAATATCACCGTGAGCGTTCGTCGCACGCGGGGTTTAGAAGCTGATGCTGCCTGCGGTCAACTTCGCAGTCAACAAAATTCATCCCGTTAGTCTCAAGAATTTTGCTTTGTACGAACCGCAGCACCACATATGGCGGTATTGGGTTGCCAAATTGCTCTGAAGGTTCCTTGGTTGCGATCGCCTTGCTTGGTAACAAAACCTCAGTTCGAGATAAGAAAAGCTGAAACCCTTTATCTGAGCTATTGATGCCGTAAATGCCAAATTCTCCCCAAAAAATCCCATTTATCCAGCAAATCAGGGCAGGCACGGGGGCGCTGCCCCTACGAATTGTGGTAGGGGCGCTGCCCCCGTGCTCGCCCTGAACGCTTGTACACCCTATGTTTCGTTCTCAATACCTTATCCCGAATTCACGTTAACAAAGTCAAAGTTTCCTTCGACTGGCTCAGATTCCTTAACTCTGTTAAATAATAAATGAGAGACAACTTTCTTGGAGGATTTTGCTAGTTACCAGATTGACATCCATTGGTTTACCCAAAAAGTACCCTTGAGCGAATTCACAATTTAAACTTTTTAGCTGTTCCATTTGCTGGGCGGTTTCAACCCCTTCTGCCGTGACCGTCATGCCTAAGTCATGGGCTAAATTTACGATCGTTCTCACAATTCCTAAGTTATCTTTGCTGATTTCCATGAGGGTGATAAAAGAGCGATCGATCTTTAAATTTTCCACCTTTAGATCGTGTAAATAACTCAGAGAAGAATAACCCGTACCAAAATCGTCAATACTGACATGAATTTGACGAGCTTTAAGTGCATCGAGCAGTTTGAGAACGACTTCACGCTGTTGCATGAGTGCATTCTCAGTAATCTCTAAGGCGAGGTTTTGGGTGTTGACCTGATTTGCTGTGATGGTTTTGTCCAAAAAGTCTAGAAAATCTGGCTGAGTTAGTTGCTGCGCTGACAGATTGACTTGCATGCGAAACAGAGGACTCAATCCTTGTTCTTGCCATGCTCTAAGTTGGGCGCATGCCATGTCGAGCACATAGCGATCGAGCTGAATAATCAGTCCAGTTTCTTCTGCCACAGAAATAAATTCCCCAGGCATAATTAGACCGCGCTGGGGGTGTTGCCAGCGGACAAGTGCCTCCACACCTTTGAGCGTATTCTTTCTTAAAGATACGATCGGCTGGTAGACGAGATATAGTTCCTGCGTTTTGAGGGTCTGGTGCAGTTCGTTCTGAATCTCAAAGAAGGATAGAGCGCGATTGTGCATCGCTGCATTAAATATCTGAATATTCGCCCTTCCCGCTCCCTTTGCTTGATGCATCGCCGTATTCGCATCTCGTAACAGATGCTTGGGGTTTTTGTAGGCGCGATCGCCCTGAACGATCCCGATACTAACTTTGATATGGATGAGGTGACCGTCGATCCCAAAGGGTAATTGAGTTTCTTGAAGGAGCTTTTCCGAAATTCTCATCGCTTCGCTCATCTGCGGACAATTCTCTAACAAAATCGCAAAGGTGTCATTGCCACAATGGGCTAAGAGCGTTCCCGATCGCAAACAACTCTCTAAACGGTGGGCAATCGAAACGATCAAGCGATCGCCTGCTTGGTGACCTAGAGAATTGTTGATCGATGGCAGTTGATCGCACTCCAGCAAAATCAAGATGAGGTTTTCATCAATCGCTTGCAGATTGCGATCGAAGATTTGCATGAGTCGTTGGGTCAAAAAAATACGGTTGGGAAGATCGGTGAGCATGTCATGCATCGCAACATGCAACAGTTGATTTTGCATGCGCGTGCGCTCGGCAATTTCCAGTTCTAATTGCGCCGTGCGTTGGATCACCCGAGCCTCTAGTTCGCTATTCAGCTTTTGAATTTGCGCTTGAGCGAACCGCAGATCGAGGTGATTTTTAACGCGAGCCAAAAGTTCTTCTGCTTGAAACGGCTTGGGAATGTAATCGGTGCCACCGATGCCAAAGGCTTTGACTTTATCGCTTGTACGATCTAAGGCACTCAGAAAAATAACTGGAATTTCTTGAGTTATAGGATCGGATTTGAGCCTCTGACAGACCTGATAACCATCCATCTCTGGCATATTAATGTCGAGTAAAATCAAGTCGGGTAGTGCTGCCTTTGCCACCTTTAGCCCCGTTTGTCCGCTCAGGACACTCCGCACCTTATACCCCTGATGCGTGAGAATCGTCGTTAATAATTCAAGGTTTTCGGGGACATCATCTACGATCAGGATGTCTCCCTTGCTGCTGTTGGCTTGAGCTGGCGTAGGTTGAGATGTCATTACATTTACTGCGCAAAGGGTTGGGAAGCCTAAAGACATTGATGATTTGTTACAATTCTACACTCTACATATATAATTCGTGATTTATCCATCATTGAAAAATTACAAATTACAGCAAATTCGCTTCAAAAGCACTACAGGCAGAAATCCAAAACCCAATGCGGGGCCACGCCCTGCGATCCATTCTCGTGGTGAATTGGCTCAAAAACTGCTGTAAAACAATCCTAAAGGTTTGTAGAGATCCAAAACGTATCCATCGATCGCAATGAAATTTCTATTGCTGTGCAAGTGCTGCTTCTGCCAGGTCCGCAATTGCGTCGCAGCGAAAGGTTTTGACCAGTTTTAACAGGGCGATCGCTACTTGAGGCTCGGTATCAGAAATTCCCCCCACCAATTGGCTCACCCTCTCTGCATCAGCAAAGGTAGCGGCTTCATAGAGTTGCTTTATCCAGCTACTCGGCAAGAACACCAAACTTTCTAAGACCTGAGCGTTGCTATCGGACTGATCGCGATCGCTTGGGATTGAGGTGCGATCGTCTTCGGCATAGATATATTGCACACCAAGGTGTTCGCGTATCTTCTCAAAAATCAAATCGTCGCGAAAGGGTTTGCGCAGGTAATCGTTACAACCTGCGGATAAGATTGTGGCTTTTTCTTGTTCCAAGGCACTCGCTGTCAAGGCAATAATGGCAGGGGCCTGTCCTTTGACATGGGCGCGAATTCGCTGCGTCGCCTCATAGCCATCCATCACGGGCATCCGCATATCCATCCAAATCAAATGAGGTTGCCAATCTTCCCAAATTGCTACGGCTTCTCGACCATTTTGAGCTTCGCGCAGGTCAAAGCCTAGGGGTTCCAATAATTTCACCAGCAGGGTGCGGCTTTCCCATTTGTCCTCTACGACGAGAATGCGATAGGTGGGCTGATCGGGAGCGAGTTTGACTACAGAACGATAGGTCGGAGTGCCTTCAAGCGCGATCCGTGCAGCCAGTTTGAGGGGGATGTCAAACTGAAACACACTACCTTGTTCGGGGGTACTTGCCACAGTGAGGTTGCCACCTAGTAGTTCTACATATTTTTTGCTAATGGTTAAGCCCAAACCAGTACCTGTCTGAGACTTTTGTCCAGAAGTAGTTTGATAAAAAGGCAGAAACAATTGCTTAAGTTCTTCGGAACTGATGCCCAGTCCAGTGTCTCGAACTTCAAATTTGAGGGCTTGATTGGCAACACTCGCACGCAATGTAATGCTGCCCGTGGCAGTAAATTTGACGGCATTTCCCAAAAGGTTAATCAAGATTTGACGGAGCTTTGCCTCATCCGTTTCCACATACTGGGGTACTGTGGGCGTGCGTTCAAAGATCAGCATCAGATCTTTTTCTTGGGCTTTGAGCCGAAACATCTCTTCGAGAGATTGAAGTAGTCCATGCAGATTGAAAGCATGGAGATAGATCTCCATCCGTCCAGCTTCGATCTTATCCATATCGAGTACATCGTTAATCAGAGAAAGCAGATGTTCGCCACTGTTCTGAACGATTTGCAAATTTGCTGCCGCAGCCTGTTGAAAAAAAGTTGGATCGCGCTTGAGGTCGCGTTGCATTACTTGAGTAAAGCCCAGAATCGCGTTGAGGGGGGTGCGCAGTTCGTGACTCATATTGGCAAGAAAGCTGCTTTTGGCTTGATTGGCAGATTCGGCTGCCTGTTTGGCTGTTTCTAGATCGGAATTTTTCTGCGCTAATTCTTCTTCGGAACGCTTGCGATCGGTGATATCGGTTCCCACCCCAAGCAGTTCCACCACGCGACCGCGATCGTCTAAGATGGGCTTAACAATCCAAGTCCACCACAACCGTTTGCGATCGGAGTTAATATATTGCCCCTCTCTCATCAGAACCATTTCGGGTTGTAGACTAAACTGCTCGTAGAGCATTTCTAGATCTTGTATCGAAAATTCGCTTTCTGGAAGAATTGTACCAACTGCCGATCGCCCGATAATTTCTGGTTCGTGATAGCCTAAGACCTCTAAGCCGTATTGATTGAGGAAGAGGACAATACCCTCTACATTTACGCGCATAATAATACAGTTGACGGTCTGCACGAGATCGCGATATTTTTGTTCGCTTTGTCGCAAAATTAGTTCTGTTTGTTTGCGCGAGGTGATATCCTCACCCACCACCAGTAGGTGTGGCTTTTCATTTAGCTGAATAATCTCACCGCTAAAAATGGCACTGCGAAGTTCTCCCGATCCCGTGCGATATGAAGTCTCAAAATTGCGCACCAATCCATTCGCATTCAGTTCGCGATAGAATCGATTGCGATCGCTATCCTCGCTCCAAAAGCCAATCTCAAGGGTGGTATAACCAATTACTTGTTCGCGACTGCGTTCCGCATATTTCAAAAAAGTGTCGTTGACATCTAGGTAACGGCTTGTCTCTAGAGAGACGATCGTAATCGCCAATGGGCTGCCGTAAAAGGCTGAGGCAAACTTTGCTTCTGACTCCCGTAGTTTGGCTTCGCTTTGGCGGAGTTTCTCTTCGGCTTCTTTGCGATCGCTAATATCTAAGATCACCCCATCTAACCATTGCACCGTCCCGTCATTGGCATAGTAGCCGCGCCCCGTTCCGCAAACCCAGCGAATGCTGCCGTTGGCATGAATTATTCGATAGTCGATCGAGTAGGAACTTCTTGCGGCAATGGCTATGCGCGTTTGCTGCATCACTTTTTCCACATCCTCTGGATGCACGATATTGCGCCAGAGGCGAGAACTGTTGATAAAGGACTCAGGGGAATATCCAGAGATCTCAGTGACTCCATGACTGAGGAATACAATCGTCCAATTATCATCGCAAAGACAGCGATAAACGATCCCAGGAACATTGGCTACGAGCGTTTGAAACTTCTCCTCGCTCTCGAGGCGAGCTTTCTGTTCTTGTTTGAGCGTAGTAATGTCATGTTCGGTAACTAGAAAATAGTCTCGCCCTTGCAGTTGAATCGCCTCAATGGAAAGAAGCATCGTTTTGAGCCCTGTCTTGAAACGCAGAAAAGCTTCAAAATCACGCACATATCCTTCGTTTTTTAACTGCTGATACATCCGATCTCGTTGGGCTAGATCGATCCAGAGATTTAAGTCTAAGTCTGTGCGACCAATCACCTCCTCGCGGGTAAAGCCAGAGTGATACAGAAAGGCTTCGTTCGCATCGACAATTTCACCATTCTCCAATTCGAGAATATTTAAGGGTGTAGGGCTATAGTAAAAAGCCTTGGGAAACTTTTCTTCGGCGGCTTGCAAAGCTTGGGCTGTGGTTTGGCATAAAAGCTCTAACTCCTCTAGTCGCTGGGTTTGTTGGATGCGTTGATTTTGGAGCGATCGCAGCTCGAGCTGCGTCTCAACTTGAGCCAACACTTCTCGTTTGTGGAAAGGAGCCGTCAGATAGCCTACGCCCCCAACCTCAAATCCCTTATCTTTGTCTGCGATCGCCGTTTCCCCAACTAGGAAAATTACAGGAATATCGGCGATCGTTGGCAGAGCTTTGAGCTTTTGGCAAATCTCATAACCGTCCATGTCAGGTAGCATGAGATCCAATAAAATTAAGTCGGGTAGGGATGTTGGGCTAATCTCTAAAGCTGCTGAGCCCGTGCGTACAGATTTAACACTGTAGTTACTCTCATCAAAGATCGTTGTAAGAAGGTGACTTTGCTGTTGCTCGTTGTGGGCGATCAGAATGGTTGCCTTAACAGATGCTGTGTCGAAGTTACTCATAGAGACTCTTGGGAATGGCAGCAAGTCCCTAAATTATAGAGGGTTTTCAACCATCAGTCTATTTTCTCCTTAATCAAGAATTGCTTAAGAGAACAACCTCGGATTCTTTATATATTCCGTTGGGATGACGCAAAATATATTTTTTTGTTCCTTTGCCTATTACAACAACAAATAAATTGAAATCTGCATGGTTTTCTAATAAGAAATAGTCTACTTATCCTTTATATAGATATAGTTTCAGCTAAAACAATATTTGTGCGCCTAACGGCATACCTCTAAGGATATAGATAAAAAAGGCTGTTTTAAAAAATACGAGAAAACATAATTCTTGCCAACAAATTTAAACAATCTTGGGAACAACATCAATAATTATCGAGTCAATAGGTTCATGTTTAGCAGGAAATACCCAATATGAATTCTCTTACCAAATTATCTATCCCTTTCGCACTTGGTCTTGTTGCAATTACCGCGATCGCCTCATCTGCATCAGCCGAAGAACCCAGAATCCCAGGTAGCTACTTGGGCGCAGGTGTCTCGCTCAATGCCCTTGCCACTACCCCATCTGCTTTAGGTGCAAATATTACAGGTCGTTTAAAGTTTGACAATTCACCTATCTCGCTTCGCAGTACAGTTCTATTCGGCAATGGTGGAACCTCTGTAACTCCCACGGTTTCCTATGATCTACCTGTTGGCGATCGCACCAATGTATATTTAGGCGCTGGTGGCTCCTTTAACTTAAATAACAACAATACGCTAACTGGCAATCGCCAATCATTTGTGATTCAGCCAGGGGCAGAAATTAGTCTCAGCAAGCAAGTTCTTCTCTATGGTAATGCGATCGTTCCCATCAGTGGCTCGACCATTGGCTCCGCTGGAACTTCCGTTCAAGGCGGTGTAGGCTTCCAATTCTAAATTCGACCTCTAAATCCTAGTTTATCTACCTCGCCCCCTACCGTTTTGGAAGGGGGCTTTTTTATCCTGCTTGTGAGTTTGGATAATGAATGGATTGTAATGCTTGAAGGCGATCGCCAGTAAAATAGACTTCAGAAAATTTCTGTAATTGCAGTTTGTCAAGGCGGCGTTTAACTTGTACAGAGGACGTAACAATCCAAACTTGGCGATCGCGTTTTAGGGCATCTAATACACTTGTTTCTATAGCCAGTGCAGCCGTTACACCAATTTCTGGAACTTCACTCAAGTCTAAAACTAGAGCTTGGTAATCTTGAACGATCGACATTCGCTGCGAAATAACTTTGGCAGCCCCAAAACTCAGAGGTCCCCCCAACTGAAACAGCAAAATCTTACCCTCAGCCTGAGCTAATAATTCCCGTTCTTCAGGATTAAGGTTGTGGGCATAAGCAGGATCGGTAATGGCTTGGATGCGATCGCTTTGAAGTTCAGTTAAGCGCTTGATCGTTAATATATTCGCAATAAAAGCACCCACAACGACTGCCGTAATTAAATCTATAAATACAGTCAAAAACAATACCAAGTACATTAAACCAGTACCTGTAAAAGAGAGATGGTGAGCGCGTTTAATGAAGTTCCAATCAATAATATCAATGCCAACTTTAAGCAATAAACCCGCCAACACCGCATGGGGAATCACCGCCGTCAGTGGTCCCGCCACCAGAACTACCATCAGCAACACCACCGCATGAATCATTCCCGATAACGGGGTTTTCCCTCCTGCTTTGACATTGACTACCGTCCGCATGGTTGCTCCAGCCCCTGACAAGCCCCCAAATAGCCCTGCTAATACATTCCCAATCCCTTGTCCAATTAGCTCCTTATCTGAATCATGCTGGGTTTGGGTAATACTATCGGCAACGAGGGAAGTCAAGAGTGAATCGATCGCCCCCAAAAAGCCCAAAGTCAAACCATAGCGCAGCATATCCGCTAACTCTCGCAGACCAAATGTGGGCATTCGCAACTTTGGTAGTTCGCTAGGAATTGCTCCAATCCGAGAAATATCGGCATTCTTAAAAAATAGAACTGACAGGATCGTACAGACGATTAAAGCCATCAGAGGTGAAGGAAAAACTCGGTTTAATTTTGGCGGCGCGACAAAAACTAAGAAAAGCGTCAGGATTCCCAGTCCCATTGCCACAGGATTGGGCTGGCTTATATAACTCGGTAATTGCTTCAACGTGTCTAATACCGCGCCTGTGCTTGCATAGCCCAGTAGTGGTGGCAACTGCAACAGGATAATTATTACGCCGATCCCTGACATAAAACCAGAGATGACAGTATAGGGCATGAGGGTAATGTACTGCCCGAGCTTCATGACACCTAGTAAAATCTGGAACAATCCGCCTAACATCACGACTGTAAAGGCGAGCGCAAGGGCAGTTTCGAGATTGTCTTTGTAATTTGCGATCAAGGAAGCAATCACTGTGGTAGCGACTACGGTCATTGGTCCTGTTGGTCCTGAAACTTGTGCAGGTGTGCCCCCAAAGAGTGCTGCAAAAAAGCCGACAAAGATCGCTCCATATAGTCCTGCGATCGCACCTGCACCAGAGGCAACTCCAAAAGCTAAGGCTAGTGGTAGTGCCACAATCGCTGCCGTCACTCCCCCAAACAAATCGCCGCGCCAATTCCGAAAATGAATTTTATTGACTAGCTGGATGGACATAGATATAAATATTTACGGTTATTCAGGCGGAAGAAAAATTGGACATAGCCTTAGATTAGCGCGGATTCAAATCTGAAGTGCAACACCCTGTCCCAAGGACGCCTGAATCATTTCGAAAAATATGACGTTAGTTAAAGACCAGTAATCATGCAGAACTATGGTTAATAAACCTCTATGCGATCGCTAAATGCCGAAACCAAGTTGGGGTAATATTCTTCACGATTGCTCAAGGTCGTTTTAGCAATTTGAACGCAATACCTCGCCCTAGCTTTTGTCCATAGGCCAACTTGCCCCAAAGTTGCGCGATCGCTTCCAGCAAACCCGAATTCGATAGAGAACCCGCATCCACTGGATCGAAACCAAGATCGGCAGCTAAGGTGGCGGCTACGGCTTTGGCGGCGTCATCGTCACCTGCATAGAACATCGCGATCGCTTCGGAACCATACTGGGGATCTGCCATATTTTCCCAGCCTGTCGTGTTGAAAATCTTGACGACCTTCGCAGTGGGAACGAGTTCCGCGACCCTTTCTCCGCCAGAGATAGGATGATATTGAGAAGGTTCGCCAGTGAAGTTAGGATTGGTGCAGTCCAGTAAAATCTTGCCCTCTAGGTTGCCCAGACTAGGTAGTAACTCCTCCACTGCTCCCCAAGGCACGGTGAGAACCACCACCTCGCCAAACTCGGCGGCTTCTGTCATCGAGCCTGCTTTGGCATTTCCTCCCGTGCGATCGAGTCGTACTTGCAGATCGATCGCACTGCGATCGCGCACGCCAAATAGAACTTGATGCCCCTGCTTTGCCCATCCCTCACCCAATGTGCCGCCGACATTACCTGCTCCAAGAATGCCAATCTTCATGATTCCCTCCTAAATTCCATTTATTTTGGTATAGCGTTTAGCTATTGGCTATTAGATGTTAGCGATTGCAGGCAGGATGCCTGCGCTACGGGTTATACGCCCAATGCTTCGATCGCCAGTTTGGCAGTCAGTTTGCCAGAATATTGCTGTTGTCCTGTCACAAGTCTTCCATCACGTATAGCGAATTCTTTAAACAAGCCACCCGTGATGAAATTGGCTCCCAACTTTTTGGCTTCATCCTCAATGCGGAAAGGCATGACTTTTTGACCCACAATGCGATCGGCGAAGTCTTCTTCCACATTAGCGAAACCTGTCATGGTTTTACCTTCGATCAAGGGCTTCCCATCTGATAATTTCACGTAGAGGAGGGCACAGGTTCCGTGGCATAGGGCAGCGGTTACCTTTTCGGCTTCGTAAAATTCGGCGAGGAGTTGATGCAGTCGCGTTTCCGTAGGAAATGTAAACATCGGGCCCTGTCCGCCTGCTACCACGATCGCATCAAAATTCGCAGCGCTGACATCATCAAGGCTGGGGGTATTTTCTAACAATGCCATCAGTTTAGGGGTATGGATGAAGCCCATACTGAGAATATCCTCGGCAGAATAGCCACTGGCATCGCGCGGATCGCTCAAGCCATCAAATTCCACCTTGCCGCCCTTGGGACTGGCGATCGTCACCTCATAACCGACTTCGATAAATTCGTACCAAGCATGGATGAGTTCTGAAGCCCAGAAACCCACTGGCCAACCCAATGTGGTAGAAATCGCAGGATTAGAGACGACCATCAAAATCTTTTTTGACGAGGTTTTGGACAGATTTAACGTCTTACTCATGGTTCTTCAGCGTTTGTCTTGTGCTTTCGATCTCGATTTTCGCTACGATCGTCTCATTTGTCTAATTGATTATTGATATGAATGATATTCATCACATGAATATGGCAGGAGTAGATTTAAATCTACTCGTCGTCTTCGATGCCCTCATGCAGGAGCGCAATGTCACCCGTGCTGCTATGCGGATTGGACTGAGCCAACCAGCCACCAGTAGTGCCTTAGCCCGCCTGCGCCATCTGTTTGACGATCCATTACTGGTCAAAACACCTTCGGGAATGCAGCCTACGCCCAAAGCCCTGCAATTATCAGAAGTGCTGCGATCGGCGTTATGGCAAATTCAGTCTGCGATGACCGAGCCAGAACGCTTTCTTCCCGAAACATCAGAGCGGGTATTTCGCTTGGGGATGTCAGATTATGCGGAGATGGTGTTTTTACCGAAGCTGATGCAGCAGTTGTCGCACCAAGCCCCCCATCTTCAACTTCAAGTCAGGGCCACCGATCGCCAAGAGGTTCTGACTTTGCTAGACGAAGATCGGATCGATTTAGCGATCGGCTTTCATCCGCAACAGGCAGCATGGCATCAAAAACAGGAGTTATTTAAGGAGCGATTTGTCTGTGTCTGCCGCCAAAATCACCCCTCAGTGCGATCGCCCTTGACATTGGAAACCTACCTCGCAGCATCGCATCTCCTGGTATCCCTGCGCGAAGATCCGATCGGGCGCATTGACCGAAATTTAGCGGAGCAAAACCTGCAACGGCATATTGCCTTGAGCATCCCGCATTTTCTGCTAACGGGTTTTATTTTGGCGCAAACCGACTTGTTGGCAGCCTTACCAGAAAGACTAGCTCGTGTTTGGATGGAACTTCAGCCTTTACAAGTCCTACCCTTACCCATCCCCGTTTCAGGTTTTGCTGTCTCGATGCTATGGCACACCAAAAATCAAAACGAATTAGGGCATACCTGGTTGCGATCGCTGTTTGGTCAAATCGCCGCAGTTGAAACATAAGGATCGTGAAGTAAATAACTCCGAATACTTGCGTAGCGATGGTCTTGAAAATTACGAAGACTATGCATTTTGCAAGCATGGCGATCGCTCAGAGCAGCAATCTCTCTCTGAGTTTGTTGAATATTCGGTTTTAGCTTTGCCAATGGAAAATTATTCCAAATCAACCAAACTTAGCCTTGAAGTTTGTTCCTTCTTTCCTAAAGAAACTTCCAGCTTTTTCAAAAGCTCGGCGGAGACTTCAGCAAATGCTTTTGCACTACCTGAATTTGGATGAGCTAAGGATACAGGCACAAAGTCATCTACAGCTTTAGCAATATTGACATCGTTGGGAATTTTAGTGTTAAAAATTTTTGTGCTACTAAAGTCCGCACTGACTCGATCCATCACCTTCTTGTAATATCGGCTGAGCGTAAAGCCTGCTGACATCGTAAATACGATACCCAACAGTTGAATATTAATGGACATGTCATCTCGATAGATCTCACGCAGTTTCTCAATACGTCTTTCTAGGAGTTGAATGCCCACCACAGACAAAGGCTCAGGCTTTGCAGGCATGAGGTAATAATCGCTGGCAATAATACTGCTGCGGGTAAGTAGGTTATACCCTGGCGCACAGTCGAGAATGATCAAGTCATAGTTTTTAATGGCAGGAGCGAGAATGCCCTTGATTAAATTTTGCTCAAACTTGCTCCAAGTCTGTTGAAAAGTTTGTTTTTCCTCATACAGTTGCGATCGGTTGTACAACATTTCCGAAACTAAAAATTCGTCGTATAGATCGATATCTCCCACGAGTAGATCTAAGCCGTTGACTTTGCAAACATGGGGAATGACTATATCCTTGACTTGGTATACTTTTTGGGCTGGGGCATCGACCTGTACGCCATAATTGGCGATCGCTTGACTGACCAAATGCCGCAGGGTGCGATTTTCTTTTCTACATTTGGCAAATTCGGCTGGCGAAATCATGCTTAGGGTGGCGCTGATCTGGGTATCTAAATCTACGACTAAGACCTTTTTACGATGGATTTTAGCCAAACAGGTGGCAATATTTACAGTTAAGGTGGTTTTTCCAACGCCACCTTTCATATTTACTGTTGCAATCACTTTTCCCATGATTTTCTAGCCCCAAAATACATACATAGTTGAATCGCTGTTAAGTGCATCAACAATACACTTTATTCCTACTTTCTTATCAGCCCGTTGCTATTTTATTGGCATTCTAGTTAAACTGCGATCGCTTCTGGGAAAATATGATGCATCTCAAATCCCACCACGCAAATGTTAGGCTAAACAAAAAACTGTCTTTGTAGCTTTGCCATGCCGCGTCACCAAGAAGCGCCCCTCACAAGTCTCGTCCAAGCCTTAGAGCGAGAGAGTGCCGATTACATAAAAAAACTTGTGGCACTTTTAAATACGGGAACCAAGCCAACTCGCAAAGCCGATCTGATCGCTTTGGTTTGTGAGTCCATGCAGGGTAAAAAGTTGCAAGATCTTTGGTCGCAACTCGATACGCTTCAACAGGCAGCGATCGCTGAGGTCGTCCATTCCTCCAGTCCTTTCTATCAAGATGATGCTTTTGTCGCCAAGTATGGGGAAGCCCCTAATTGGGGTAGTAGCAGCACTTACGGATGGAATCGCGAACCTTCCTTATTGAGTCTATTTTTTTACCAGGATGAGATGCCACCCGATCTTAAGCTGGCTCTGCTCAAGATTGCACCCAAGCCCAAACCGACGGTCATGAAACAAGCAGGAGATAGTCTGCCTGAAACGGTCATGCTTCGGCATGAACCGCGTTACCATAATGTGAGGGAAGGGCGAAAAATAATTATCAAAGAGGCTCCATTAACCGTATGCGAAATGGAACGCTCAGCCCTTCACGATTTGGGCGGCATCTTACGATTGATTCAATCTGGGAAAATTAGTGTTAGCGATAAAACTTCCCTGCCAGGTGCGGCGTCGATCAAAGCGATCGGGGTAATACTCCAAAACAAAGACTTTTATGACGACGAACAGCGCAAACAGCGTGCTGATGCCAAGAGCTATTTCGAGGAAATCGGTGCAATTAAAGCTTTTGCTTGGGCAATGCTCGTACAGGCAGCTAACCTAGTTGAGATCTCCAATAAGAAGTTAGTTCTCTCAAAAGCGGGACTAAAGGCATTACAAGACCCTCCCGCCAAGACCATCCAAACGATTTGGAAACGCTGGCTCAAAACAACATTGCTCGATGAATTTCGTCGCATCGATCATATCAAAGGTCAAACGGGCAAAGGGGCGCGAAGTATGACCGCTGTAGCAGGCAGAAGGGCTGTGATTAATACGGTATTGACAGAATTTCCAGTGGGAATGTGGATTGCTTTTGATGAGTTTTCTCGCTATATGCTGGCAACTAACCGCAAATTTGAGGTTACGCGATCGGCTGAACATCTCTACATTAGCGAATCGGGTTATGGCAATTTATACGGTTCTGCTGATTGGAAAATCTTGCAAGAACGTTATATGCGTTGCTTGTTGTTTGAGTATGCCGCAACGCTGGGCATCATTGATGTGGCATATATCGATCCTGGGCAAGCAGAGCAAGGCTTTAGCTCTCTTTGGGGAGCAGAGGATTTCACCTTTCTCAGTCGCTATGATGGCTTAATGTACTTCCGTCTCAATTCTTTAGGTGCTTATTGCTTGGATCTGCAAAAGGAGTACGTTCCTTCTGCGATTCCCTCACGTCCTGTTTTGCAGGTGCTACCTAATTTAGAGATCGTGGCAAGCGGTGAGGATTTGACATCCGTGGATACGCTCGTTCTCGACCTTTATACAGAGAAAGTCTCGGATGTTGTCTGGCGACTCGATCGCCAAAAACTCTTTACAGCCCAAGAGAGTGGACATTCGATTGATGAGTTGCTAGATTTTTTGACGGCAAAGAGCAGCACAGCGCTACCTCAGACCGCAGCGCAATTTTTCTCAGATGCTAAAGAGCGCACAAATAGTCTGCGAGATCTGGGAACAGCTAAACTGATCGAATGCAATCAAGCGAATTTGGCAGTACTGATTGCCAATGATTCCCGCACGAAGAAGTTCTGTCAGTTAGCAGGCGATCGCTACTTGGTCGTTCTCTCTGAAAACGAAACTAAATTTCGTAGCGCCCTGCGCCAAATGGGTTACGTCATCCCCATGACAAGAAATTAGTCTATGGTTGTTGTAACTGATTAATCCGCTTTTGAAGATAAAAAATAGCAACTTGGCAATAAGCTCTGTATCTACCCTGACTATCTTTGCTACTCCATTCCTTGAGTTTTTGCTTTAAAAGAGGAATAGTTGCACTTTTGCTTGGCGATTTAATTTCTAGCCCTTTTTGAAGAGCTTTAAGTATTGCCCGTCTTTCATCACAGAGGCTCTGTAGATTGAGGTTGAGGATCTTACACAAATCACGATCGATTACTGGATTATTATCAATAATCGAATCGCCAGCATAGATTCTACCATTGCTTGAATATTTAAGGATTTTCTCGCAGTTCCTCATGAAGTTTGTTGGATCTAGGCTAATCTCGTGGTTCCCTTTACTCGTATCACAGTGTTGTGACCCTTTTATACCAAGACCCTTACAAGCACCCAGCATGTTTGAATAGTTTAATTGAAGATGTGGATGAGTCTTTTGTGGCTTAAAGTGCTCAACTTTCATATTTGCCTCTGTAATCCCCTGCATACAGTAGCAGCAAATATACCCTTGTTCTTTAAGCAGTGACTGCCTCAAATCGCTGCCTACATGATAGCCAGAATAAGTTGCATTAGGAGTGGAGCGATATTCAATTAACGATGATGGTTCCGTTTTATTCTTCAAGATATGCTTCATTACTATTTGCCTCATCACCATCCGTTAGAAAGCTTATAAGAGCATTCGCTTCTACTACTTCCGAATCATGTTCCCCCAGCAGATCGGACAGTTTCTGCAATTCTTTCTTTGCTTCTTCTATACGTCCTTCATCGATTAAATAGAAACATTTATCTATCTGTTTTTGCGATTCATCAGGTCGCTTTTTGACATTCATTAACTCAAATAAGATTGAATTACTATCTCTGCCGTATGTATAGGGTGTATTCTCTACAAGCTTAAAGTCTTCCAGAATAAACACATTCTCTTTCCTTACATTACTAAGAACTTGCGGCGAGTGCGTAGTAACGATGAATTGTAAATTAGGGAATGTTTGAGTAAGCGCAGGTATAATTCTCCTCTGCCACTGAGGATGTAAGTGCAATTCTATTTCATCAATCAAGACGATACCACTACCCTGTAAAGGATTCTCTAAGCTAGGATTTGCGATCGCTAATCTTCTCGCTAAATCACCAACCATTGCCAGCAAGTTTTTTTCGCCATCTGAAAGCTGATCAATAACTAGTTCCTGCTCCTGCTTACTAACAATCATCCGTAGAGGAGAACGTCTCACTTTCAGATTAGAGAATTCTGGCATTAGGGAAGGAATAGCTTCTCGGACAGCTTGTAAATGCTTGTTTACGTAGGCAGGATCGTTGTCTAGCCTAATTTCATTTTCTAAATCTTCCTCATTTCTAAACCAAATAAAGAAATCAGCGAAATCAACTTTTTTGTCAACTGATTTAATGTAAGCAGATAGCTGATTAGACTCATGTTTTCTGTAGCTTTTTAGAGGAAATTCAACTGCTTTACGATCGCTTGAATAGTAGGTGACTAGAGGTATGTTTGCATAGGAATCTTGACGCAACTTATTTTGTATATATTCATAGAATTCTTTAGTGGCATTAACTACATTACTACCTTCGCCATAGACATGACCATAAAACAATGTGGACTTAAATTCTTCCCCATAATACAAACGATGAGCCATTTCTCTATTTTGAGTAAGCGATAAATCAAGATTCCGTGAGTTTTCCAATAAAACAATAAGTTGATTATGAGTTTCTTCAAATCCATTAGTAATATCATGCACAGTGATACTTTGTGGCGGACTGTCAGGAATTTGACCCGCTGAAGCTAATATTGATAAGAACAAAGCGATACAATCTAAAACGCTTGACTTCCCCGAGCCATTTACGCCAATTAAGACAGCCAAGTTGGGCGGAAACTTTAAAGTGAGTTCTTTGAAGCCTCTAAAGTTTTGGATATGTAGTTCTTCTATGCGCATAGATTAACCTTGTGGGGGTAGTAACATAATATTTTAGCTGCCTTATGAGTTGGTTTTGAGCATATGACCTATATTGCTGAGAATGCTTTGATCGTGCAGAGCGATCGCTCCATTTTATTAGAAGTTCACGCACCAACTGCTGAGAAAGCTAGAGCCGCGATCGCACCCTTTGCGGAACTGATCAAAAGTCCTGAGCACATTCATACCTATCAGATTACACCTCTAAGCATTTGGAATGCTCGTGCGACAGGTATGGCGATCGCGGAAATGCTTGCGGCACTGCAAACCTATGCCAAATATCCTGCCCCTGAAGCGGTTCTGCAAGAAATCCAGATTTTAGGTGAGCGTTACGGGCTGACTGCGATCGAGCGGCTAGAAACTACAGAATCTACAGAACTAGAGTCTTTATCCCAAATCCCCTCCCTGCAATTGCGCGTTGCCAACTTACCCCTCACCGAGTTATTAGTCAGAGACGATCGCGTTAAGGCATTTTTAGGAGTTCGGCTCGATCCGCTGCGATTCCAAATTGACCCTGCCGATCGCGGTTTGATTAAGCAGGCACTGGTTGCCGTGGGCTATCCCGCCGAAGACATGGCTGGCTACATTGCAGGGGACGCTTTAGCGATCGCCCTGCGACCGCAAACCCAATCTGGTCAGGCTTTCACCCTGCGCACCTATCAAAAAGAAGCAGCAGAGGCTTTTTATCAGTCGGGCCGCGTTCGCGGAGGGAGTGGCGTAATTGTGCTCCCCTGTGGTGCAGGGAAAACCATTGTCGGCATGATTGCCATCAGTCTCGTGCAGCAAAACACCCTAATTCTCACAAGCAGCCTTACCTCTGTGCATCAGTGGCGAAGAGAATTGCTCGATAAGACCGATCTGCCTGAAGACGCGATCGCGGAGTACAGTAGCGAGTCCAAACAAACCGCACCCGTAACGCTCTCGACCTATCAAATGTTGACCTATCGTTCTCAAAAAGATGGCGACTTCCCTCACTTTGAGTTGTTTAACGCTCAGGCTTGGGGCTTGATTATCTATGATGAAGTTCATCTGTTGCCCGCACCCGTATTTCGGATCACGGCGGAATTACAAGCAAGGCGAAGGCTAGGACTGACTGCCACATTAATTCGCGAGGATGGGAAGGAAGGGGATGTGTTCGCACTGATTGGACCCAAGCGGTATGATGTGCCTTGGCGAGAGCTAGAGAGTCAGGGATTCATCGCGATCGCGGAATGTACGGAAATTCGGATCGCACAGACGGAAGCGCGTCAAATGGAATATGCACTAGCACCCCGAAGGATGCAGTTTCGGATTGCTGCGGAAAATCCCTCTAAATTTGAAGTCGTTCAAACTTTGCTGACCAAAGAAGCAGGGCATCGCATTCTGGTCATCGGTGAATATATCGATCAATTGGAAGAGATTGCCAACCTCACCCAGTTGCCCTTAATTACTGGCAAAACCAAGCAAAGCGAACGCGATCGCCTCTATGAAGCCTTTCGTCAGAAACAAATTGCAGGGCTGATTTTATCGAGGGTCGGCAACTTTGCCGTGGATTTACCTGATGCCGATGTGTTGATTCAAGTATCAGGAAAATACGGTTCTCGCCAAGAAGAAGCCCAAAGGCTGGGGCGAATTTTGCGACCAAAAGCCGATCGCCACCACGCCCATTTCTATAGCCTCGTTACGCTTCAGACCTGCGAAGAAGAATTTGCCCGTCACCGTCAACTCTTTTTGACCGAGCAAGGTTACACCTATCACATTACGGCAGTATGCATCCCGCAGGGAATCGCCGATCTTGGCAAAAATCATCCAAAATAGTTATGGTGTGCGTATAGACTAGAGAAAACTAAGTTTTAACTTCATCGCTCTATGGGAATCATACTGGCAGGAGATGTAGGTGGCACAAAAACCCTATTGTGTTTAGCCGAGCCACAAGCAGAAGGGAACCCTAAAGTTTTATTCGAAGCCCGTTATCCTAGTGCTTCCTACGAGCACCTATCCTTAATGGTAAGGGTCTTTTTACATCAGGCACAGGAAGAACTAGGCTATGAGCCTCAACCGAGTAAGGCATGTTTTGGCATTGCAGGTCCCGTGATTGATGGTACTTCTGAGCTAACCAATCTGGGCTGGTTATTAGAGTCCCAGCATCTTAGCGAAGAACTAAATATTGAGGGTGTGAAATTAATTAATGATTTCGCCGCGATCGGTTATGGGGTGTTGGGAATGCAGAAGTCCGATCTATGTACTTTACAGGAAGGCAAAGCGATCGCCAAAGCACCAATCGCAATTCTTGGGGCAGGTACGGGTTTGGGACAAGCATTTTTGACATGGCATGGGAACAGCTACGAGGTCTATGCTTCCGAAGGCGGTCATGCTGATTTTGCACCGCAGACAGAAATCGAAATTGGTTTATTGAAATATCTGGTGTCCCGTTATTCGCGCGTGTCCGTGGAACGGGTGGTTTCGGGTAAAGGCATTGTTGATATCTATCGATATCTTAGGGATAGTGAATTTGCACAGGAGTCCGAGCAAATCTGCGACTTGGTTCACAATTGCGATCTAGGTAAATCAGACCAAGATCCAGCCGCCACGATCTCTGCCGCCGCCTTGGCAAAGGAGGATGTGATCTCAGAGCAAACCATGCTTCTATTCACCAAATTGTATGCTTCAGAAGCTGGGAACATGGCATTAAGACTCCTTCCCTATGGTGGGCTCTATATCGCAGGTGGCATTGCTCCTAAAATTTTGCCCCTGCTGCAACAGCCGCAATTCTTAGCAGCGATCAAACGTAAAGGCAGAGTCAGTTATCTATTGGATAATATTCCCATTCACATCGTTACCCATGCTGGAATCGGTTTGATTGGAGCCATGCTTTACGCCGATCGCCTCTAACTTGACCTCAAAAATCTTACCTGCAAGATGCCTGCGCTACGGGCAAACGAAAATTCATGAAGGATGGCGCTATAAACTGAAAATTTAATGTAAACTGCTTGTATTAGGCTGATTAGGCTATAGAGAGAGCAAAGTTTTACTGAGCGATCGCGAATATGTTTAAAAAAATTAGCATCCGCACAGTCCTCGTCTTTCTGTTTACGCTCCAAACGGTGGGTGTCGTCGGACTCGTCAGCTATCTTTCGCTCAAGAATGGCGAGCAAGCTGTGAACGATGTTGCTAATCAACTGCGGGAAGAGCTATCGATCCGCATTGACGATAAGCTCAAAACCTATGTCACCATTCCCCATAGAATTAATGATTTGAATGCCAATGCCCTAGCCAAGGGAGAAATTGACCTCTTAAAAGCCAAAGGAGTGAATTTCTTTTGGCAGCAAATGCAACTGTTTCCCGCAATCAGCTATGTCTATTGTGGTAGCGAACAAGGGGACTTTCTAGGGGTAGGGAAACTTGCTGACGATCGCTCGCTCCGACTTGTTACGGGGAGTCCAAGCACAAAGTTCCTGCGTTCCTACTACAGCTTAGATGTAACGGGTAACCGCGCCCAATTGACTAAAGTCAGCGATAAGCCCTACGACCCTCGCGTTCGTCCTTGGTATAAAGCGGTGAAGGCTGAGGGGAAAACAACTTGGAGCGAAATCTATTTAGATACCAATACGCAACTACCAACCATAACAGGGGCAACACCAGCCTTCCATCCTCAAAATGCTGCCTTGGTTGGGGTTTGTGCCGTGGATTTCTTTTTACCGAAGGAAGTCAGCCAGTTTTTAACCACGCTAAAATTGGGCAAGACTGGTCATGCGTTTATTATGGAACGCTCTGGTCTGCTGGTGGCAACTTCAACGGGGGAATCACCAACCATTGGCAGCGAACCAAACTTTAAGCGCTTGTCAGCAACGGAAAGTCAAAATCTCCCAATCCGTTCAACGGCAACCTACCTTCGCGATCGCTTTGGTAACGATCTGCAGCGCATCAACGAAAATCAACAACTCGACTTTGTGTGGAACAACCAGCGCCAATTTGTCCAGGTATTGCCCTTTAAAGACGGTCGCAATTTAGACTGGCTAATTGTCCTAGTAATTCCCGAATCTGATTTTTTAGAGCGCATTCATGCAAATACTCAAACCACGATTCTACTTAGCTCATTGGCGATCGCAGTGGCAGTTCTCATTGGGATTGTCGCTGCTGGTTGGATTGTGAAGCCGATCGCCGATCTGAATACTGCTGCCAAATCTCTCGCAGAGAACGATGAGAATACAAGGGTTGATATCCATCGTCGAGACGAAGTAGGAGAACTCGCACAATCGTTCAATAGGATGGCAGAGTGCATCCATCAATCTTTTGTCTCTTTACGCGATCGCGAAACCCAGCTCAAGCAATTCCTCGACGCTATGCCCGTAGGGATTTTAATTGTCAATCCACAGGGCGAACCCGATTACATCAACCAAGCGGGACAGTTATTATTCGGACAGGATCTCGATCGCCACAATCCAGCACCAGCAAGTTATCAGTTCTATGTGGCTGGCACTACAGAACTTTATCCAGAGGAGATTGCTCCCCTATCTCAGGCATTACAAGGGAAAAGCATTGCCACAGACAACATCGAACTGCGTTACCAAAACCAAGTAATTCCATTGGAAGTACGGGGAACGCCCATTTATGACGAGGCGGGAAATATTACCCATGCGATCGTGGTTTTTCAGAACATCACCGAACGCAAACAAGCTGAGAAACTGCGCGAAGACTACAATCGCACCCTCGAGCAGCAGGTTGCAGAGCGCACTGTAGAATTAGAGAAAGAAATTACCGAGCGCAAAGCTGTAGAAATCTCTTTGACTAAGAGCGAAGCCCGCAGTCATGCAATTCTTTCAGCAATTCCCGATTTGATGTTCAATGTCACGGGCGATGGCATTTACCTAGGGTATATTTATTCTGATAATACAATCGATCTATTGCCTTCGGATTTCGATCCTGTGGGGAAACATATTTCGCAATTTCTGCCTGAGGAAATCTGCGATCGCCATCTCTTCCACATGCATCAAGCCCTGATTACGGGAAAAATCCAGATTTACGAGCAGCAAGTCCTTGTCAATGGCAAGTTGCAAGATGAGGAAGTTCGCATCGTGGTTAGCGGTCAAAACGAAGTATTGTTTATGGTTCGCGATATCAGCGATCGTAAACAAGCAGAAGCCGCTTTATACAAAAAGAATGCCGAGTTAGCGAGTGCTTTAGAGGAACTAAAGAATACTCAAAAGCAACTGGTAGAGTCAGAAAAGAATGCGGCGTTGGGGGGTATGGTAGCAGGCATCGCCCATGAAGTGAATACTCCTGTTGGCAGTAGTTTAATGGCAGCTTCCATTCTTGACAATGCTACCCGGAAGTTTAAGGAATCTTTCGATCGCGGCGAACTCAAGAAATCCAGCTTGCAGGCCTATTTAGAAAAAGCCAAAAGTAGTTGTGAAATTCTATTAGCGAACTTACAACGTGCTGCGGAACTGATTCAGAACTTTAAGCAAGTTGCTGTCGATCAGGCGAGTTTAGAACAGCGTACCTTTGCCGTCAAACAATATATCGAAGGGGTTCTAATTAGTCTGGAACCTCAACTCAAACATACACCGCATAAAGTTAGCGTACATGGGGATGCTGAAATTGTGATGCGGAGCTACCCAGGGGCATTTTCGCAAATTGTCACCAATTTAGTGATGAATTCTCTGACACATGCCTATCATGGCATTGATAAGGTAGGGCAGTTGCGTTTCGATCTGACTCTGCAAGAGGATAATGTCTTGATTACCTATTCTGATGATGGTAAAGGGATTCCAGCCGATAGTTTAGCCAAAATTTTTGAGCCGTTTTTCACTACCGCTAGAGATAGAGGGGGCAGTGGGCTAGGCTTACATATTATCTACAATCTTGTAACGCAGAATCTTAAGGGAACCATTGTCTGTGAAAGCGCAATGGGTGTAGGCACAAAATTTATTCTCACCCTACCTCTCGTATTATCCTGAGCCCAATTTTAATTGATCGGGAATCTGGCATCACAAAAGGCGATCGCGCGATCGCTATAATCAACTATTTCGCTATACTTTGCCCATCCTCTATCAGGGTAAGCTGATACCCAGCATCGGCTGGAGATACAACGGAAATAAATATTAATGGCTCGTTTCCATGATTGAATACGCCATGCACAGAGCCGATCGGAGCAATGACCACATCGCCTTCCATAATTGGCTTGGTCGTACCTGCTCGATCTAGATAATATTCTCCCTTACCGCTCAATATCGTCCAAGTGTCTTGACCATTCGGATGCAGATGTGCGGCGATCTCCTGACCTGGCTTGATGTACCATGCCACAACGACAGCATCCTTAGATTCCGTAACAACTGAGCGAATTGGCTCTCCATCTGCTGGCTGGAAAAATTGAGAACTTTTAAATACTCTAGTTGTACTCATCCCTAATTTTTTTTGAGAGTAGATTTTGCCTATAGAAACATTATTATCTACAGAGTTTTCCAAGCATAAGAGTATCTCATCGATCGCCTGCAAAAATTGTCTCATCAATAACCTTATAAATATTTTTTCAAGGTTCAAGCCTTTTAACAACAGATGCGGCAGCAATCCTAAATGACACAGAAGAGATTCTTTCTTCTGCATAGAATCGTAGAGGCAATTCATGAATTGCCTCTACACCCAAATCATCAAGGATTGCTATAGATTTCTGTAATTAATAAAATATATCCAAAATAATAATGGGATTTAGAGCGAAAATCTAAATATTTTTCCTAAAAAAGCTGATATTTAAGCCTAAACCCCTGAAACTGGATATATTTAAAGATTGAGGGTAAAATATAACAATGAAACAAAGCTAAGATTTAACTCAAGGTCTAATGGAAAGGCTTAGGCGATCGATGATATCTACAGATAATGACGAGCTAGTTTTCACAGAAGAAGATGAGGAGTTAACTTTTGTAGATGAAGAAGATGAGAAATCTTCTAATCTTGGTATTCAAGCTCGCTCTTCTGAAAATCACGACGAAATTCCTTCATTACAGCGTGGGTCGAAATGGAAAGTTTTGATCTGCGATGACGATCGCTCTGTACATGCAGTCACAAAACTGGCATTAGATGGCTTTAAGTTTGCAGGCAAAGGACTAGAGATCGTTTCAGCCTTCTCTGGTTCAGAGGGTATTAAAGTTATGGAGCAGCAACCTGATATCGCTGCCATCCTCCAAGATGTGGTGATGGAAACCAATGATGCGGGGTTGCGAGCCGTCAAATATATCCGTGAAGTCTTAAAAAATCACTTAGTGCGAATAATTCTGCGGACAGGTCAACCAGGGGACTTTCCAGAATCCTCGGTAATTGTGAACTATGACATTAATGACTACAAATCAAAAACAGAACTGACCGAACAGAAACTATTTACAGCCCTAATTTCCAGCCTGAGAGCCTACAGTGGGGTGATTCGTCTCGCTGAAAGCCGTCAAGAGTTGGCAAAGCTCAATACCCAACTCAAATCATTTAATCAGAATTTAGAAAAACTCGTCCGAGAACGTACTGTGGAGCTAGAAGTTGCCAAAGCCGCAGCAGAGAATGCGAATAAAGCCAAAAGTCAGTTTCTTGCCAATATGAGTCACGAACTGCGAACCCCTCTGAATGGGATTCTCGGCTATGCTCAAATCCTTAAGCGCAGTAAAGACCCAGAAAAACACCAAGATGGCTTAGAGATTATCCAGCGTAGCGGACAACATCTCCTGACATTAATCAATGACATTCTCGATCTCTCTAAAATCGAAGCCGATAAATTAGAACTTCATCCGACTGAGTTTGACTTAGCCGAATTTCTCAAGAGTCTGATTGATATTTTTACCATCCAAGCAAGTAGCAAAGGCGTAGAGATTCTCTATAAACCGATTGGACAAATTCCAGAAATTGTGAAAGGAGATGATAAACGGCTGCGGCAAATTTTATTTAACCTACTGGGTAATGCTGTCAAGTTTACGGACAAAGGTACTGTTACGCTGGTGGTTCAAAGTACGAGCAACAACAGAATCCGCTTTGATGTCACAGATAGTGGCGTGGGCATCGCACCAGAGGACTTACCCAAGGTGTTCCAATCGTTTGAACAGGTGGGTGATAAGGCAAAAATGCATTCAGGCACAGGACTAGGTTTACCCATTAGCAAGCGACTTGTCGAAATGATGGGAGGAGCGCTACAGGTAACCAGTACCCTCGGGCAGGGGAGTACATTTTGGCTAGAAATCGATTTACTTGCTGCCGCGAATTCGGAAAATACAGCTCAGATGCAGAGAAGGCTGCTTGACATCATTGGCTACAAAGGGAAGAAACGCAAAATTGTGGTGGCAGATGCCAAACCATCAGACCGTTCAGTGCTAGTAGATATGCTCTCACCACTTGGATTTGAAACGATCGAAGCGGTCGATGGCATTGATAGTCTGCGAAAAACAGCGGCAAGTCTCCCTGATGCCCTCTTACTAGATTTGAATATGCCCAATGGGGATGGCTGCGCGGTTACCCGTAAACTGCGTCAGACGCCGAGATTTAAAGATACGGTCGTAATTACGATCTCAGGGGATGTATTTGAAAGCGATCGCCAAAAGAGCCTAGCTGCTGGTTGCAATGACTTTATTCCCAAACCAGTCACGATGAAGACCTTAATGGATGCACTACAAACCCATCTGGGCATAGAGTGGGAATACCGAGATGAGGGAGCTACTGCAGCGATCGCAGCTAAACCTGCCATGGCAAGTTCTGTACCCGCAAGTCTCGTGTTACCGCCAGTTCAAGTCATGCAGGAGCTACTGGAACTGGCAGAAATGGGCGATCTAGAACTACTACAAGAGCGTGCCGAAAATTTAGAAAAATCCGATCGGAGACTGCAACTGTTTACAGGGGAAATTATTAAATCTGCCAAAGGATTCCAACTTCGTAAAATTTTAGACTATCTCAACGCCCAGATGGAGGTAAAAGCGTCATGACAGAACCCAAACAATCCAGTGGCACAATTTTGGCAGTGGATGATAATCCCACTAACCTAAGCGTACTCGTCGATTTACTCAAGGCAGATGGGTTTAAAGTGCTGGTTGCCGATCAGGGGGAATTGGCAATTAAACAGCTTCAGCGCGTCCGACCCGATATGATTTTGTTGGATGTAATGATGCCTCCAGGCATCGATGGCTTTGAAACCTGCCGTCGCATTAAGGCAAATCCTGATACCCAAGACATTCCCATCATTTTTATGACGGCGCTCTCTGATACTTCCAATAAATTAGAGGGCTTCTCGGTGGGGGCGATCGACTACCTGACCAAACCGATTGATGGCGAAGAGGTACTAGCCAGAGTAAAAACCCACTTAGCGATCGATAGTCTTAGAAAGACCCTAATTGCCCAAAATTCCTCTCTACAGACTGAAATCTCGCCTACACAAGCATCCTCAACGGGTAGTTCCATTGGAAATCCTAAGCTGTTAAGAGAGAAGTTCACACAAAGTTTCGATACCATCTCACAGATTAAGCCTCAGCTTGCTACTAGTTATTGGGAACTTTTAGCGTCTCTAGAGAAAAATCTTCAAGAGATCCAGCAGGAAATTTTGGGAGATGTGGTCGAGAGCCCTAAACCAAAGCAACCAGCCATAGAAATTGACACAACTGGAATTGTAAACCCTTGGCGAGAACTGCTACAAAATAAGATCACCTTAGAACAAGCGATCGCTACGCTTGTCGATCCTAAGGGAAATGTCGCACTTAACTTAATTGATGCCGAAATTAGCACCCGATTCACCAAGGAGTTTAAAGGTATACGGCATCTACCGGCTTTGATCCCGTTGCTACTTTGGCAGGGATATTACTATCTCGGCTGTCCGATTGAAATTCCAGATCTGGAACTTCAAAAACTGAGTAACTTAATTCGAGTCAAAATAAAGCTTGTGCGGGTTAGTGCCAAAAGCTGTACAGCTTGGTTTGCCGCGCGATTTAACAATGCATTATGAAAACATATGATTTTCCCAAACAGATAAAGCGTAGTGAAATTAGGCTATGGATAGGTCGGCTTTTTTATGTGCTTAAGCGTCAGTTAGCATGGAAATTTTCTGGCATCAAATTCGCAACCTCAAAGAAATCAGATCGCAAATTAGAAAAGCTCCCTGTTCGAGTCTTCGCCCATCAATCGTTGTTAATACGTCAACTCAAAGATGTTGAAATGTATCTTCAATATAACAAAGTAGAAAATTTGCGATTAGCGATCGCCCGAATCGATCGTGTAGTAATCAAGCCTGGAGAGGTTTTCTCCTTTTGGTATCTCATCGGTAATCCAACCCAAAGGCGAGGATTTAAACTAGGCATGACACTTAATAATGGGAAAGTCAAACCAGGCTATGGTGGTGGTTTATGTCAATTATCCAATCTCATCTATTGGATGGCGCTGCATTCTCCCTTATCGATTAAAGAGCGATGGAGACACAGCTACGATGTTTTTCCTGATGTCAATCGTTCTCTGCCCTTTGGTAGTGGGGCAACTGTTGCTTATAACTACATTGACCTGCAAATTGCAAATCACACAGGGAATGATTACCAGCTATGCTTTTGGTTGACAGAGCAGAATTTATGTGGAGAGATTCGTTCTAATGTCGAAACTTTATATGAATATGAAGTCTTTGAAAGTGGGCACATCATTACTGGACCCTTGGATGGACGATATATGAGACATAATGAACTCTTTCGCACCGTAAAGAATCGGGTTACGGGTGAACTCTTAAAAGAAGAGTTTGTGACGGAAAATAATGCGTTAATGATGTATGCACCTTTACTAACTTCTGGTAATTGAGCGCTATGACACTTTCTAACACCGACCCTATCCCAGAAAATTCTGCCTCTCAGATCCAGTCAACCATCTCTCCCCATGCTTCAGCATGGTATCGTCCAACATTTTCGCCCGAGCATGGCGTCTATGTCGTACTGCTGGTATCGTTTCTGACGGGGGCAGCGGCAGCACAACAATGGACGCTAACCACAACTTTGGCTTTAATCTGTGGGTTTGCGGGTTTTCAGGCTGAGCATCCATTGGTGTTGCAAATTAAACAGCGGCGCAGTTGGAAACCTCGTTTTTTGACTTGGGGCGGAGTTTACACTGGGATCTCGCTAAGTCTTGCTGGGTATCTGTATCTACAAACGCCTCTGTTGCTATGGCTGTATTTGGGCGCGATCGCTGCCTTATCGATCGATGCGATCGCGGTTTTCTATCGAAAGCAAAAATCTGTATTCAACGAAATCCTTACTTTTACTGCCGTTTGCCTCGCTGCGCCATTTGCCTATGCTGCCACTAATGGAACGCTAACTATTTCTGTGTTTGGATTGTGGCTGTTGAACGCGCTCTTTTTTAGCAGCGCCATTTTTACAGTGAAACTGCGCAAACCCAAGACTGCCTCGCTGATTCCAGGGATGATTTATCACGCGATCGCCAGCTTAACGATCTTAGGTCTTTGGCTCAGTGGGTGGCTTGCCGCAATTCCAGCCTTAGCTTTTGGTGTCGTGCTGCTCAAGTTTGGCTTGATTTTGGGGCGACTCGAATGGTATCAGACAACGCGAATTCAGAATGTGGCAATCTTGGAAACTTGCTCAGCCGCAATCTTCTTGGCAATTGTAGCGATTTCGCTACTACCTGCCCACCTTGCCACAGGGATTTAGTCATGGGGTGGAATGATACAAAGCTAAACAGGAGCGAAGTATGCCAAACAATCTTAATTTCGTACCCAACCTGTAACGGCAAAGCGGCTGTCTAAAAATTCCCTAGACGGGCAGCTTACAGGCAGAACTTCATGCAGGCAACGGCTTAGAAAAATAGCAACACTGTTATTTTTAGGCTGAATCGTTTTGTATGACTTCGCCGCAACGTAGAAATTATTCTCTATCTTGCTATCGTATAGTAGTAACTCCCCACCAGTAAAGGCTTTAGGCTCGTGATGGAAGTAATACACAAACGTCCATACGCGATTTGCCGTATCGGGGCTGCCATTATCATTGTGAATTTTGTAGTAATTGCCGTCATTATTCATGGTTAACTGCGATTCAATTCTGCTCGGCGTGAAATTTTGAATGCCCAGGGAAGATAGAATCTGCGGCGAGATCGCAATTACCCGATTAATTAGCAATTGCGAAAATTCAGGAAATTCGTAAAGCACCTTGGTGCGGCGATAGTCAACGTCTTTCGTGTAAATCTTTGCAGGAACAAAGTTCGCTGCTTGCGCTTGCGTGTATTGCAGAAATCTGGCTAGCTCTTGCGTGGAAAGGAAATTTTCAAGAATGACGTAGGGAGATGGCAAAACTTCGCTTTCGTCTTCATCCTTCTCTGATTTTAGCTTGTGCTGTTCTGGGGCGATCGCTATTCGACCAGCCTCTAAGTTAGAAACAGGTTGGATAAGAGGTTGCTTGCGTTCTGGAGCAATTTCTATTGGACTCGTCTTTTTTTGTTGGTCGGCGATCGACCACATCCTCGCGTGATTTTGATAACCCTGCTGCGTCACGATAAAGTTACGCCAAGAGAAGCTATAGAGAGGTGCTTGGCGGTTGAGCCATTCCAGTAGGGAGGTATCGAAATCGAGTAGAACGCCTAGTTCTTCTGTTGTAATCCAGTAATCTGAATCAGCTAAATGCTTTACCAAATCTAGCTGCTTGAGTAGGGCATCTATTTTGATCGGTTTTGATTTTTGCTCGGGCGGACTCGATTTCGGATGGGATTTTTGGATAGCCCTTTCTTTCGTAGCCATAGAGTTTCTCATTGCAGATCGTCTTCTCCCCAAACCTAAAAAGTAATCGTTTCCATAGCGGTCAAAGCGGAGACCTCAATTATTTTCTACTTCGTACCTGCGGTATCCCGTAAACAAGCGATCGCCATTTTTCAGGATATGCACCTCAATTCGATCGCTCGCCCAAGTTACCTGGTTTTGCAGTTGAGGATTAAAAATATGCAGTCGCTGATTGCTGGATGAGACGGGGGAACTGGGTATATTCACCGCCAATGATTCCACATAGGGCCCATCAAGCAGCAGATCGAGTTCTGCCAGTAATTCCGCTGCCCCGGGAGGACTGCCAGGACTGCTTAACTCTTCTAGCGTAAACCCCGTAAACGACATCACATTAAGACCTGCGGCTTTTACCTGACGCGCTAATTCTGTCAGGGCTGGGGCTTGCCAAAATGGTTCCCCACCTGAGAAAGTCACACCTGTATTGCGCGGATTGCTGAGAATTTGTTGGGTCAGGTCTTCAACAGGGATGAGTTGATTGAATTCAAACGACCAAGATGCTGGGTTAAAGCATTTGGGACAGCGACGAAGACACCCTTGCACCCAAACTACAGCTCGGCAACCAGGACCATTTACCTCTGATTCGTTCACATAACCCATCAGGTTCAAGCGATCGGTAGGAATTTTAAGTAGATCGATGTTTGGTTGCAAAGATTTCCTTCTCATATGGAAGCTCCTATGGGTAGCGATGGAACCTAGAAAAATAGCAGGGGCGATTCATCAATTGCCCCTACTGAGTAAATCAAATAGGATTGCTATTTACTCATACTAGGAATCTTAGTCAGAATTGCAAGGTAGTTACCCCTCAGCCCCTATAGTTACTGCAAGTAAAGGATAGGGAATGGCTATCGCATTGCAGGTGTTCTAAAGAAATCGTTAAGTTTCTGTTGAGCTGACCGATCGGTGAGCGATGCCATCAACTCTGATACGGGCAGGATTTGCTCGACTGGTTTAATCGCACCACTGGAAAATACGAGCCCCTGTTCGATATCCCCTTGGGCAGCTCTGGCGAGGGCTTGGATCAAGCAGTAGGATTCTCCTCTGTCTCGACACATGCAGGACTCTAAGCAATTGGCAATGCATCGTTTTTCTAGATTCGGCGAACCCGCTAGGACATTCTCTGCGAATTGATTTTGGATAGCACGCGCAGGTTTCCCCACGGGACTAGGAACGACAACGACATTCCGGGCTTGAGCCTGAAGATGAAACTCTTTATAGCGTCGATCCGCTTCACATTCTTCAGTGGTAATGAACCGCGTGCCAATTTGGACGCCATCGGCTCCGATCGCGATCGCGCGATCAATATCCCCTCGATCCCAAATTCCGCCACTGACGATTAGGGGAATCCGCGTTCTAAAGTGTCGAGTTAAGTAGTTCTGTAATTGGGCGATCGCGGTTTCAAGGGTGTCTGTATCGCTTTCTTGACACTGACTGGCAAAATGTCCCCCGATCGCCTTGCAATTTTCGAGAATGAGCGCATCGGGTAAACGCTGATACCTTTGTTGCCAAGTTTCACACAACGTCTGAGCTGCCTGTAAGTTCGCCACGATTGGCACGAGTGCCACATCTGGATAATCTTCCATATATTCTGGTAGGTCTAAAGGCAGACCTGCTGCTGTCACAATTAGATTAGCGCCATGAGCTGCTGCTGTTCGTGCCATTGCCAGATAATCTCTAGTGGCGACAATAACATTTACGCCAATGATGCCATCAGGACTAATCTGTCGCGCGAGTTGTAGTTCATCCATCAGAGCCAGTTGATTGGCAGCAAAAAACTGTCTTTTCCCAAAGTAAGGCGAGTTTAGCCCAATGCCTAAACTCGCAATCAGACCGATGCCACCAGCATTGGCAACAGCACCCGCTAGCCTTGCTCCTGATATGCGTACTGCCATGGCTCCTTGCAGAATGGGATAGCGAGCAATATGTTGCCCAATGTGAAGAGGAAGAAGTATTGACATGGAAAGAATTTTGATTGATGTCTTGAGTATGGGCGTGGTACAACATCCGACATCTTGATCTTTTGGATATCGGAGGTCTAGTTTTTATCCGTGACGCGTTCGCATGCTCCCAAGAGATGGCGTTCGTTTCGTCCTATCTGTTTCTAGTACATACAGCACATTCGAAGAAACCGCATGATTAAATGAAGCGATCGCCATGTTTCTCGAACGTTTACTTTGAACTCTAAGCGGAGAGTTGCTGATTCAGATAGGACAACTGAATTGACCATGAAATTGATTATTCTTAAAAGTTCCTAAATCACATCTTTTCCTAAACCCGCACCCTACACAAGTCAGTTACCCGATCGATGCCATAGTGACTTGAAGTAAAAAATTAGGATTACTTCTAGGGTTGAGCTGTTTATAAAGAAATGTTGTGCCTTTGTCAGAATCGATCGCAAGCACCCTAGAAAATATTTATAATTCCTAAAGGGTTTGAGGGAGCCTCGGTTTCTCAAGGTTAGAATTCGGGTTCCCAAGGTTAGAATATTGAGAATATTCAGTGGAAATAAAGTTCATGTTGTCAACCGATCGGTGCCAAGAAATTAAATGCCCAATTCAATTTGTGGTGGACTTGTTGGGCAACAAGTGGTCAATTTTGGTTTTGCGGGAACTGGTTGGTGGCGATCGCCGCACCTACGAACTACAGGCTGCGCTCCCTGGTATCAGCACCAAAACCCTCACCCAGAGACTTCGAGAATTAGAAGCCTCTGGCTTAGTCGAGCGCCGCATCTTTGCCGAAATTCCACCCCATGTTGAATATTCTCTTACCCCCAAAGGACACCAGATTAAGCCAGTTATGGTAGCTCTACAGGAAGTGGGAACGCAGTGGCTGAGTCAGGATCCCTGTGTTTGTGCTTTAACCGATGGGAATCTAGCCGTTACCACTCAATAACGATTGACAGGTTTTGAAACCTTTCAAGTTGGGGAATTTTCCTAGGATTTCCTGCGGTTTTCCTTGCGTTCAAAACTTTCCAGAGTGCGATGGCTATTGAGGAATCACTCGTTGCAGGTCAGGAGCTTTTCAAAAAAATTACCTAAACTATTGCTTATATAATTATATAGTTATATATTAAATACAGGTTCTGACATTTCATACCACTCATTATTTCATTACAATCATGACTAGGATTTTGGAACGTCGCGATCGCGACAGTTTATGGGAACAGTTTTGTAACTGGGTTACCAGTACAGGAAATCGGCTCTACATTGGATGGTTTGGGGTGTTGCTGATTCCAACCGCTCTGGTGGCATTAACGATCTTTGTCTTAGCTTTTATTGCTGCGCCTCCAGTAGATATTGATGGGATTCGCGAAGCCGTCAGTGGCTCTTTGCTCTATGGCAACAACGTCATTACCGCTTCAGTTGTACCCACCTCTAATGCGATTGGACTGCACTTCTATCCGATTTGGGAAGCAGAATCGATGGATGAATGGCTCTATAATGGCGGGCCTTATCAAGCGATCGTTTTTCACTTTCTGATTGCTATCTATGCCTACATGGGACGCCAATGGGAACTCAGCTATCGCTTGGGAATGCGTCCCTGGATTCCTGTTGCTTTCTCTGCACCCGTCTCAGCGGCTACGGCTGTGTTGCTGATCTATCCAATTGGTCAGGGAAGTTTCTCTGACGGTCTGATGTTGGGTGTTTCAGGAACCTTCAACTTTATGATCGTGTTTACAGCAGAGCATAACGTACTCATGCATCCTTTCCACATGCTAGGTGTAATTGGGGTATTTGGAGGAGCCTTATTCTCAGCCATGCATGGTTCGTTAGTGACATCCAGCTTGATGCGTGCGACCAGCGAAACAGAGTCGATCAATGCTGGCTATAGATTTGGTCAGGAAGAAGAAACCTACAACATTGTGGCAGCCCATGGTTACTTAGGTCGCGTTTTCTTTCAACATGTCAGCTTCAACAATTCGCGATCGCTACACTTCGTGCTGGCAGCATGGCCTGTGGTCGGTATTTGGTTTGCTTCCTTGGGGATCAGCACCATGTCCTTTAACCTGAATGGATTTAACTTTAATCAGTCCGTGCTTGACGATCGCGGACGCCCAGTCCCGACTTGGGCTGATGTGCTCAACAGAGCGAATATTGGAATTGAAGTGATGCACGAACGCAACGCCCATAATTTCCCGCTCGATCTGGCATTTGCTGAAACTCAACCAATCGCGCTAGTCGCTCCTGCGATCTCTTAACGAAACTAGCTCAACTTTGTCGATTTGTTTGAATATAGGTTCTGCGCTCTATAAAGAGCGCTTTTTTATTTTTTACTGCCTGTTAGCTATATCGCGGCGATATCGTTTTTGTAGACTTCGACTGACTGACTGTTCGAGTCTTTCAATTCGATTTACCGTCGCTACCAAAGTATTCTCGATAGCCACAAATTTTGTCTCCTCGCACATCAAAGGATACAGCTATGCGATTTTTATAAGGTTCGCTCCGCATCCTTCCTTCATCTCGAAACTCAAACACAACCGTTGTCTCATTGCTGGTAACGCGCTCTAGGCTAGTCAGTTTAATGGTTTGACCAAACACTTCAGAAACATAGAGGAAAAAGGCTTTTGCCCTTTCCTTGCCAACGTTTAACCCTTGGTATGGGCCTACTGGAAACCAAAATGCAAAGTCTTCTGTAAGCAGATCCAACATGGGATTCCACTCGCCTGTTGTCAAACCATGCTGTAGGTTTTCAAAAGCCTGATGGGCAGTTTTTAACGTATTTTCTGAATTCTCTGTCATGGGGATTCATCGAAATGACTAAAACCTGACAACCACTTTGCCACAATTTCGTCCCCCCAGTAGGTATTCGATGGCGCTAGGAATGGATTCTATGCCACGAAACTGAGTTGGGTCGATCGCAACCTTGAGTTTGCCAGTGTAGAAGAGAGTTAATAAGCGATCGCGGGCTTCGGCAGCGTACTCTTGATAGAGAGGCATCAAAAAACCACGCACAGAAGCAGCTTTCCAAAATAGTTTGTGATAAATGCGAGGTTGGGCGATTTCCTCTGTGCTTTTGCCATATTCGGAAATAAAACCCACCACAATTAAACGCCCCCGCATTGCCAAGTTTTCGACGCAGGTGTCAAAAACTTGTTTGCCGACACAATCAAAAACTAAGTTGATGCCCTTGGGATATTCAGTTTTGAGGACTTGAGCGAGATTTTCGGTGTGGTAGTTGATAATCCGATCGCACCCTAGTTTTTTCAGCAACGCTGCTTTTTGCTCCGAGCTGCAAGTTCCGATGACATGATTCCCTGCTAACTTTGCCAACTGTACGGCAATATGACCCGTTCCTCCTGCTGCTGCTGTTACTAACACCACTTCATTGCTTTTCATTTCTCCTACTCTTTCTAGCGCCACTAAAGCGGATATGCCTGTGGGCATGAGGGTTAAGACTTCTGGGGTTGCTTGGCGCACTTTAACCGCAAGATTTGCAGCGATCGCTTGGTATTCCCGATAGCCTCCCCCCCGCAGAGTGGTAGCTACGGCATCGCCAATTTGGAAATCTTGGATATCCTCTCCGACAGCAACAACTTCGCCGACCGCTTCTACACCCAGATCGAAAGGAGGTGTAAGGTTTACATAGGGAACTTTACCTTGGCAAAGCAGGGTATCAAAACCACTATTGATTCCAGCAAATTTATTTTGAATTAAAAGTTGATTCGCCGCAGGTTGTGGAATGGGAAGTTCGACAATTTCAACCGCAGATTGAAAATCTTGGTGAAATTGCTTGGCGATTAATTTCCTGTAAGTTTTTGCGTTCTTTTCCAATGCTTCCATTTACCTTTTTACCCTAAAACTTTATCCCACTCTAGTTGATGTGCCAAACCATACTTGATGAAATCTTCTTCTTTGGCGCGATCGCTTTTGCCAAAAACGCCTAAGCTGTAGGGATTGTCCTGCATCCTTTGCGCAACCTGTTCTCGTTCAAACCGAATCGCATCGGCTCTGTCCCAATCGGGTTTAAAAAAGTCCACAACCAAAACCGTGCGATCGAAATGGGTATAATTGTGGGGGCAATGGGGATAGCTGTGATCTAAGATCATGAATTTTCCGACCTGCCAATAAAGGCGATCGTGGCATATTTTCATCGCGACATCCCCCTCGGGCACGATCAATCCTAGATAGCCGCGATTCATATGAGGGTTATCGTTGACATGGAGCTTGATATCTAGGCCAGGGTGAAATGTCCCAAAATAAACATTTCGCAGGATATTCGCTTCGACTGAGTTTACCTGTGCGATCGCTTCAGCTAAACTTGGGAAATATTTTTGGCGTAAGGCTAGGGCTTTGACTGAAGCCTCCTCTGTTCCAAAATTGGGATATTGGATTCGATGAAACTGAATATATTCCTCAATAAACAAACCTTGAAATAAAATCCCCAAAGCGCTGTATTTTGAATTGCCTTTGACTTTAATTGTTTTACTCTTAGGCCCTAAAATATCGTAGGTGAATTTTAATTCCTCATTTGACGCATTCTGAGTAAAGTCGGTAAACTCATCTCTAATCGTTTGCCAACCATCTTGAAAACCTTTGAGAAAAGGAAATTGCTGTGGATCGAGATGGTATTCATTAAAACTTTCCACGATCTTGTCTCCTAACGATCGAAATTGTCAGATAGTTCAAAGGCTACAGTTTTGCTGTAGCGAGATTGCCGAATTGAGTTCGCTCGCTCCTTAGATTGGGTTTCGTTGCGTCCCTAAAATCGGCGATCGCACGAAACTTGTTGATAAAATTACAGATGATATTATCATGACGGAAGTTAAGGCGGAAAATGAGGTGACTCCATGATCCAATCATTGCATCAGCCGATTACGTTTGACGAGTTTGTTGCGTGGCTGCCAGAAACCTCTGAATGCCGCTACGAATTACACCGTGGGGAAATTGTTGAAATGCCAAAACCGAGAGGTATGCATTCAAAAGTGTCAGGCGATTTAGCTTACGACTTAGGCGCTGCCATCCGTCAGGCGAACTTGCCTTATTTCATCCCCAGAGAATGTATTGTTCGCTCTCTGGATGGCGATTCTGGATACGAACCAGATGCGATCGTTTTAGATGAACTTGCGCTAAGGGATGAACCAGATTGGGAAAGTGGTTCGATTGTCACTATGGGTAAATCGATCGCGATCGTTGTGGAAGTCGTTTCAACCAATTGGCGGGATGATTACTTCACTAAGCTTGGAGAGTACGAAGCCCTAGGCATTCGGGAATATTGGATTGTGGATTATGCTGCACTGGGTGGGCGGCGCTTTATCGGCAATCCCAAACAACCTACTTTTACAGTCTGTCAATTGGTGGATGGAGAATACGATATGCGGCAATTTCGAGATGGCGATCGCCTTGTCTCGCCTACCTTTCCTGACCTAGCCCTGACCGTCGATCGCTTTTTTGCATCTGGACAATAGAACGAGATCGTCCTCTCAAATTGATTTATCCGATCTTGAGCCGCGATCGCTCTTTAAACATATTCGTGTGAGGTCTACTGTGTCTGAAACTCCAGTATTCGATCTAATTATTAAAAACGTGCGGGTAGTTCGTCCCTATCAGGATGCGATCGAACTACTGGACTTAGGGATAAAGGATGGGAAATTTGCCAAGATCGAGCCGAATCTTAGTCCAGACGAGGGCAAAGAGGTATTTGACGGCAAAGATCTGTTGGGATTTCCTGGGGTGGTTGACGCCCATATGCACATCGGTATTTATCAAGCCCTCGATCGCGATGCTGTGGCTGAAACCAAGGCTGCGGCAATGGGAGGGGTGACGACCAGCCTAAATTACATCCGAACTGGGCAGTACTATCTCAATAAAGGCGGATCTTACAGAGATTTTTTCCCAGAGGTATTAGCACTTTCGCAGGGAAACTTTTTCGTCGATTACAGCTACCACATTGCACCCATTAGCGCGACTCATATCGATGAGATGCAAATGCTATTTGAGGAATATGGCATTGGATCGTTCAAAATCTTTATGTTCTATGGTGGCTATGGATTGCATGGACTGTCTGACCAACAAAATCTCTTCTTGATGATTCAAAAAGAAGAAAGGTACGACTTCGCTCACTTTGAGTTCATCATGCGCGGTCTCACTAAGCTAAGAGAATTGCATCCAGACGCAAGCGATCGCCTTAGTCTCAGCCTCCATTGTGAAGTTGCCGAAATTCTCAATGCCTACACCAAAATCGTTCAGCAAGATACTAGCCTTACGGGTTTGAAAGCCTATAGTGCAGCCCGTCCGCCCCATTCCGAAGGCTTAGCCATCTGCATCGCTTCCTATTTAGCCCATGAAACCAATTGTCTGAATATCAATCTCTTACACCTCAGTTCGCGTAAAGCAGTGGAAGCGGCTTTGATGATGCAAACCGTCTTTCCTCACATCAATTTTCGACGGGAAGTCACGATTGGGCATCTTTTGTTAGATGTAGATGCCCCTACGGGCAAATGGGCAAAGGTGAACCCACCCATCCGTCCTCGCGCCGATGTGGAATATCTGTGGCAAGCCGTACGCGATCGCCAGATTGATTGGATTGTCAGCGATCACGCCTGTTGTGCGGCGGAGCAGAAAGCTAGCCTCAAAGATCCCAATAATATTTGGTTGGCAAAATCGGGCTTTGGAGGTACGGAATACCTGCTTTCTGGCGTATTTAGTGAGGGAAGTAAGCGCGGTATGTCCTACGGTCATATGGCTGAGTTGCTAAGCTGGAATCCTGCCCAAAGGTTTGGGTTGAGTTCCAAAGGGGATATTGCTGTTGGCTATGATGCCGATCTGGTATTGTTAGATCCCAGTGAAACCTTTGTGGTTCGTGCGGCTGAGTCAGAGTCACAGCAGGGCTATACGCCCTTTGAAGGAATGGAGTTAACTGGACGAGTCAAAACCACCTTTTTACGCGGGATGCGAATTTACGATCGCGAACAAATCCTAGGCGTTCCCAGTGGACGTTATTTAAACCGCAGATCGAAGTAGCATGTATTCACGACTACGATCCTAAATGAGTAGGGATGAGGTTTACCCATGAATCGAGGTATCAAGAGAGCATTTTTAGACACCGAAGACGGACAGATTCTTTATCGCATCGGTGGTGAGGGCGAACCTCTGCTTTTGCTACACATGAACCCCCGTAGTAGCGATGAATATCGCGAACTCATGCCCATCCTCGCTCAGCACAGACGAGTGATTGCCATGGATTTGATGGGGTTTGGTGACTCTGACAAGCCCCCGAGAATGTATGCGATCGCCGACTACGCCAAAACAGTTATCGCACTTTTAGACGAATTAGGCATCGAAAAGACGAGTATTTTTGGCAATCATACGGGTGCATTTGTGACGGGGGAGGTAGCTGTTGCCTATGGCGATCGGGTTGAAAAAATCATCTTGGGTAACGTCGCTGGTTTTGGGGAAGGCGGACAGGCAGAGCTGTTTAGAAGATTTGAAGAAGGATTTAAGATCGAAGCAGATGGTTCGCACCTGATCAAAAGATGGTTAGCGCGTTCTCGCTACGTAGGTTCTGCCGAATTAAATCACCGTTGGGTTTTGGACGACTTAAAATGTTTTGGTCATCCTTTATATGCAGTTTGGGCAGTGGGCAATTATTGTCTAGATGCACCCGAAAGATTTCGAGCGATCGCTTGTCCAACGCTGATTATCTGGGGACTGGACGATATGCAAGAATTTGAAAAGCAGAGTCTAGCAAAGGTTAACGATCGCTATTTTCTTTCTCAAGCCATTCCCCATGGCAAAGTCGTGGAATTTGAAAATGGCACAATTTGCATGATGAATCAAATGCCTGAAGAAGTGGCGAAGACCGTAATCGACTTTCTGAACGATTCAGCATAGCTGAGGCTCTAGCTTCCCAAGATTGCCGTACACTTAATCTCTACGATCAGTCCTTGTGTCGATAAAGCCGTGACACCAACGCCCGTCCAAGTCGGGAAGTTATGCGTGAAATAGCGATCTTTGACTTGGATAAACAGGGGCAGGTGTGGAATCGTAAAGGGTTGTTGCGATGAAGTCTGAGGAGGCTGAGGCTGTAAATTGCCAAGATTCACCCCTGTGACATGGTAAGTCACCATTTCGACTACATCGTCAAAAGTGGCTCCTGCGGCTAACAGCACGTTTTTGACATTCTCAAAAGTTTGAACGAATTGAGCTTCTATTCCCTCTACAACCTGTAAATTGCGATCGCGTCCTACCTGTCCTGAGATATACAATGTATTCCCTACTTTAATGCCGGGGCAGTAGTGATATTTTTCGTATAGGATTTCCATCCCTTTGGGAATAATAACTTCGCGAGTATTGCTCATGCCTGATATCCTCTGATTTTTGCATACAGTTTATCGCATCCGCTCTTCTTGAATGAGGGTGCGGCGATCGATTTTACGATCCTTGAACCATTGCCAAGTGCGAGCGCGATAATTATTGCAGGGGCTAATTTGAATCATTTCGTACAAGTAGCTGCCCAGCATTCCTTTATAGGAAAAGTACAAAATAACTGTGGAATCATCGACTTCCCATGCTTTGCCATCTATCCGTTCCGTGTCAAACCATAAGGCTTTATCTCGATAGGTTCCAGGAAATTTATGCTCTTCCTGCCTACCATCAGACCAAGTGTAGCGATTGGTTTGGTAATAGGGAAAAGCACCCTCTGTGGGAAATTCGCAGGTTAAGTGAGATGCATGGCGATCGAGGATGTTTCCTTGCAGATCGACCAATGTATAGGTTCCGATCCAATCTCCTTCATGGCGGACAAGCACTGGCATTTCTTTTCGAATAGAAGCCACGATCGCACTCCTTGTTACTTACAGTATTTTGGCAATAACCACCTAAACATCATGATACCTGTCACTCATAAGTTGTAATACAAATAACTTTTCTTAGTGCTGCGACTCATAGGCTTGAGCCTCAGCGTTTGTCGCACTTGATAAATAAAAGGGGAATTGGATGGCTTGTAAAAGTTTGCAAGGTCAGACATACAAGCAAGAGAAGTAAAGATCAAATTATTGAAAATGCCTTAATAATTTAGATTTATTAAGTACGGTAGACAGATTTAGGGTTACACGGTAATTTCAGTATTATATCGTAGTTCTATCGACCGCTAATGCAAGGCTTGATAATATATGATAAAAGCCTGAAACGCGGTGTATAGAACTAGTCGTTGGAATCGACATTATCAAACGACTTCTAGTTAACCGTTGAGCGTAGCCAATGCGGTTCAACTAAACCGTTAGCCGAAATTTAGGAGGGAAAGAACAGAAAAACACTAACAATGATGGCTACATGACATTGAACATTTTATCAAGATGTAATTGCCTAATTCTGTTCATAGTTTCAATTTCAAGTGAAAAATATGATAAAAGTTCCAGACAGAATTACTCGGGCAGCACTTCGTCGGATCGAGATAGCGCAACCAACTATTCAAAATGTCAGTAATTACATTCAAAATGGGATCCCTCTCCAGGCTGAGCCAGATCGGGATCGGGCTGTACAAAGAGTTGCAGCGATTGCTCGCATCAGTTCGGAAACTGCCTCTCGGATTGTAAACAATGAAGATCCATCTGCACTGGGACTCACAGGCGAATCCCTACGCAAAGCCGAGGCTATTCAAGGCAAGACGATTGACTATGTTGGTGTTGCATGGCTAGAAGCAGGCCGAATTGCTACTCACGCTGTTGCACGGATTGTCTTCTTGGATGGTCAGCCACAAGGCACAGGATTTCTTGTTTCTGATCGGCTGTTTTTAACGAATAATCATGTCATCGCAGATAAAGCTTCAGCGCGGGGGATGCTTGTCGAGTTTCGGTATGAGCTCGGTTTAGATCAGCGCCTCCCAGCACCTATTCGATTTGAACTCGATCCAGATGCCTTTTTTGAAACTGACGAGACCGACGATCTCGACTTTACGCTTATTGCCCTTGGCCGACCAATCAACAGTGGTGTAAGTGTATCAGAATTTGGCTGTTGCCCTCTCAGCTCAAGTAGTGCAAAACATACAGTTGGCGAGCCAGTAAACATTGTTCAGCACCCCAACGGCGACTACAAGCAAGTTATTGTGCGCGAGAACCGGATAGTGCATCGAGGGAATACCGTTCTGCATTATGTTGCCGATACCGAACCGGGTGCTTCCGGTTCGCCTGTTTTTAACGATGAGTGGCAAGTAGTTGCCTTACATCATTGGGGAGCCCCCCATCGGGAGCAATCTAGAGGTAGCCAACGTTTAAGGACTGATGTCAATGAAGGTATCCGAGTTAGCGCTATTGTTCATGAACTACAGAAGCGACTGTCCGGGATGACGACCCTGGAGAGACAGTTACTTGTTGATGCACTTAAGGCTCCAGCCCCAGGAGAGTTTGGTACCCGCAGGATTCGACAGAACCCAAGTGATGGAGCCCAGTCCTTATCGTCAATAATTACAGAAAACAATTACCCTAGCTATACCATGAATAATGGAGCAACACTTGCCGTTTTTGAAGGAAGTAGTGAGCGCGGAGGTGGTGCGCCTGCAAACCGGATTGACCGCAACTATTCAAATCGTCGTGGATATTCCGAGAGGTTTCTAAGTGGCTTCCAAGTGCCAATGCCGCAACTCAATGCAACGCAACGCAGCCAAGCAGCAAGGGTCAGTGGCGTTGGGGAAATCGCCAATCCTTTTGAGCTGAAGTATCAACATTTCAGCGTGGTCTTGAATGCAACCCGCAGGATGGCATTCTTCTCAATCTGTAATATTGATGGTGCCAAGCGATTCAGGATAGACCGAGATACGGGAAGGGCTGTTAGTGGACCAGAAGCTACAGAAACTTGGGCACTGGATCCTCGTGTTCCAGAAGAAGTCCAACTCAGTGATGCCTTTTATGCACGTCTGCGGCGAGATCTGAGAGCGCCTGACGACGACTTCTTCGCTCGTGGTCACCTCACCCGTCGAGAAGATCCTAATTGGGGTACCACCAATTCTGCTGAGCGTGCCAATGATGATACCTTTCATCATACGAATGCCTGCCCACAAGTCCAAAAAGCCTTTAATGGTTCTCAAAAGGCTTGGCAAGGAATTGAGAATTTTATTCTTGATTCAACTGACGATGCCAATCTCAAAGTTACGGTCATCACTGGACCAGTGTTTAGTGATGACGATCCCGAATATGAAGATGAAGAGTTTGGCCCAATTACTATACCCCAGATTTTTTGGAAGGTTGTAGCCCGCGTTGAGAATGGCAAGCCAATCGTCTTTGCTGTTCTGGCCGATCAAAGTGAAGCTACTGATGCTCTATTTGGAGCTAGACCTGAATCTAAAGAGGCTGCATTTGTCTGGCCCAAAAAACTTAGTAAAGAATATATCTCTACGGTCAAGAAAATTGAAGAGCTAACAGAACTCGACTTTGGCGATCTTGGAAATCATGATATTTTTGCCGAGGGACGCTCAGAAAACCGTTCAGCAGGACAGGAAATAAAATCTCCAGAAATTCTGTTTCCTAAAAGTTTTGTTAATGTTAGTGAAGGCTTCGGTAGATATACTTCAATCAATAGTTTTCTAGTCCATTGGGAACAGACGCAAGCTGAGCGTGCCGAGTCGCCAGAGGAAGAAATAAGTCCAGGGGCTGAGAGAGCTGAACGAAGAAGACCTAGACGTCGTCCACCCGAGCCACGAAAGCGCAAGGTTGTTAAGATTGAAGCTAAAGTTGCTCGTGTCTTTGCTGACGATCTTAGTGGAGCTAAGCATCAGCAGTTCACGATTATTCCAACAAAATGGGTGTCAGGGGATGCTAAATCCGAAGTGGAATCAGCCCAAAAAGGTCTTACTGAGGTCAGAGTAGCTGTCCGCTTTGGTGATAGCCGGGGGCTCCCAGACCGTATTCCCGGCATTCGCACTGATGTTGAACTTGAAATCAAGGGTGAGTGGATTTCTGCGAAAGATGCTTTTGATGTTGGCGGTGAGGATATCCCAGTGCTTCATTTTACCCACGATCCTCTCGGCTTTATATGTACTCCTAGTGATTGTTTCAGCTAACTAAATAGATCTTTCTAAAATAGTTGCTTCCCTTGCTATGATTATCTTCAACTCATAGAAAGTTCAAAAAGTACAAGCCTTGGCTAACAAGCGGCTGCACTCGGAACGGATTGCTACTCTATCGGTTATGATTCAAAGTGTATCGTTGTTAGGTGAGCTGCATGACGTTATTTTTGCTTTGCAAATATTTCCTTATTCTAATCTTTTCTCTTATCGATCGCTAAACCACCAAGGATCGGGAGTGGAGTTTGTTTTCACCAAAAAAGTCTTTTTTCGCAGAAACCGCATTAAGCCAGCCGCTCCCATGCGCGAACCACCCAACCCAGAGTATTTAAACGAATTTTTCTCTCCCTCATAAATTAAAGCCGTAAGCGCAGCATCGTTAATAGAAATCGCACCCGCATCTATCTGTTGTGCAACGGCTAAGGCTTCCGTTTCGGTTCCTGCAAAAACAGCAGCACTGAGTCCGTAAATTGTGTCGTTCGCCAAGTTAAGCGCATCTTCTACAGTTGCAAAAGCCATGACGGGTAAGATCGGCCCAAATGTCTCCTCAGTCATCACTTTCATGGCATGAGTAACTTGAGTCAACACTGTCGGACGACACCACCATCCTCCATCCCGCTCTTCTACTTGACCGCCACAGCGTACAATTGCCCCTTTTGCGATCGCATCCAACAAATGTTCGCGAATGATTGCGGCTTGTCTCTCGGCAATCATTGGGCCAATTTCGCCACTTTCAACGGTGGGGTAGGCTAATTTTAAGCGATCGGCTTTGGTAACTAGCTGGTCTACAAACTCGGCAAAAATAGATTCCGCCACGTAAATACGTTCGATGGACAGACAGGACTGCCCCGTATTGACTACCGAACCCCACAGGATTGCTGATGTCGCTAATTCTAGATTGGCGGATGCCAGCACGATCGCGGGGTCTTTCCCTCCTAATTCCAAACAGGCAGGAATAAAGCGTTGTGCGGCTGCGGCGGCAACTTTGCGACCTGTGGCGACACTACCTGTAAAGCAGACTAGATCTACAGATTCGATTAAAGCGGCTCCCGTTTTACCATCACCTTCCACAAAAGTTAAGACATCGCGCAGATTGGGAACGTCACGGATTGCTTGCATCAAGGGTGCAACGAAGCGAGAAGCAATCTCACTGGGTTTGACGATCGCAGCACAACCCGCTAGTAGGGCTGGAATCGTATCGATTGTTGACAGTAAGAGCGGAAAATTCCAAGGGCTAATGATCCCAACTAAGGGATAGGGAACCGAGGTCTGTTGGAGACGAACAAACGGGATTGCCGTGGCTTTCTCTGATTCTTGTAACAACTCTGGCGCTAACCTACACCAGCGATCGATACTGGAGAGAAACGAATCAATTTCTAGAACCGAAATTGACAATCTGCCCGTATCCTCGACCAAAGCTTCGGTTAGGCGATCGCGCTGAGATAATACGGCTTGCTTCCATTGCTGTAAGGCTTCAATCCGACCTTCGATGCCTATTTTTTGCCAGTGTGTTTGGGCTTGACGCGATCGCAGGCATTGCCGTTCTAACAGATCGCCAGATGGGGGCACAATCGTATGGTCGAGTTTTCCAGTGCGGGGATTGCGGACTGCTATGGGTTTCGTCATTAGATAGGAAACGAGGAGGAGAGTAGGACGCGGGAGACAAAAGCGGGAGTTATTTTCTTTGTTAGTTTTCTGCTTTATTCGTTAGTGGTGGGTCAGATGATTCCTAAATCGGCTAAGCGATCGATCGCAACCTGTTGAGTTTGCAAGAAATGTTTGCGTTCTATTTCCTTGTCCAACATCGTATTGGCTGGATAGAAATGCGCTTGGCTGTAGCTGGCTGCGAAGAGTTCAAATCGTTGGCGCGACAGTAAATTATTTAGCCCTGGTCGGCGGCGGTAGCGGCGTAAAGCAGCTAGATCTATTTCAGTAAAAGCTGCCATGCTCTCGCCTGTAGCGGTCTCGGCTAAGACCAATCCTCGATAGTCGATAATTTTAGAGCCGCCATCGGCAGAAGCGGAGGGAATGGGTGTATTCACTATGCCTGCCGTATTAGCGGAAATTATATATGCCATATTCTCGACCGCACGGCTGATTTTAGCGGCTTCTTTCGGCGATCGCTCTTTGCCATACACTTCTGAGGTAGAGTGTAAAAAAATCTCCGCCCCGCGCATTGCCAAACATCTCGCCACTTCTGGATAGAGAATTTCTTCCGAGGCTAAAGCTGCCAAATTGCCAATTTCCGTCTTAGCAACTGGAAATACCCCCTCTAACCCGTAGCAGTCCAAATACTTATCCCAGACATCGTGCGGTGTCGGCGCAAACATCGAATTTAACCGTCGATACCTCAAGACAACGGAACCACTAGGGGCGATCGCAAAGCAGGTTTGAAAGTACAAATCTGGGAAATTGGGATCGAGTTCGTAGGCATTGCCCGCCAAAAAGATCTGATGCTTTTGAGCAATTTTACCGAGCGCTTCATACTCGGCTCCAGCCATTTCCAAACAGGCTTTTTCCGCCCAGACCGAGAGGGATTCTCCCATAGGGAAGCCTGTCAGAAAGTATTCTGGCAAGACGATCAAACGACAGTCAGAGCCAATAAACGCAATACTCGCTGCAATTTGTTGTGCCAAGCGATCGATCGCCTTTTGCATCAGGGCAGAGGCTTCAGCGCGATCGCGGGCTTGATTGACGGCGTGACAAGTTACCTGAAGTGCTAAAGCTCGAAATGATTCGATCGGATTGGCTTCCATAGCGTTTATCGAGAGAACCAAGTATTGTTACCTTATGATAAAGCCGATTACCATTCGGGGAAATAAATTTCACCCATTCAGATTATGACTGAGAAGCGATCGCCTGGAATTACAGGTATCTACGAGGTATGTATTGGCGTTTCGGAACCCATTGCTGCGATTCAATATTGGGCGCAATTTGGCTATCGCATCGATCGCATGGGCGAATTATCCGCAGAAGTTGCCCAGCAATTATATGGGGTGAATTCTGGGTTGCGATCGATTCGCCTCGCTCACCAAAATGCCGATCATGGGTTGATTCGGTTGATGGTTTGGCAAAACCCCACAAATGATGGCTTGGGGATGGGGTCGATGAAAGTTAAGGGCAATCGCTGGGCGACTACTTTAACCGCAGATCTATTGAATTTCTTAAACCATGTCGAAGAGGCTGCCAAAGCAGGGTTGCCGATTCAGCATACAAATCCTCACTGGGAAATTATCTACAACAAAGAGAGGAAAAGCCGTCCTTTCATCGATCCAGCGATCGGCGTGCGAGAAATGTTGGTACTGCAACCCTCGACGAGACAGGTTCTGTTTCAACGATTTGGCTATACATTGCCCGATTACGGCAACATCGATGCAAACGCCGCGTTTAAAACTAGCCAGTTCACCCACATGGGCATGGTAATTCAGGATGACAGCAAAGAAACGCTCAAGTTCTATGAAGAAGTTTTGGGCTTGCTGCGGGTACGAGACGATGTAGAAACTAGCTACGAATCATCGCTGGCGGGTCGAGAGATTTTTGATTTACAACCTGGTGAAAAGTTTGTGGTTACTGCTTTTGACGATCCGCGATCGTCAAAAACGGACTTCATGGCAGCCCGTTCTGGGAGACTCTACACGATCAGATTTCCCAATTCTCTGGCGTTAGATTCGCAATTTGAGCTGGCGAAACCAGGTTGCTTGGGGATGTGTTTGTATACCTATCGCACGGATGGATTAGAGCTGTTTAGCGATCGCCTGAAAGCAAGTCAAGCTCAAAATATTACCGATATCGTCAGGAATGAGTTTGGAGAAAAGAGTTTTTCCTTTGTGGCGCCAGATGGTTATTTTTGGACGTTGCTAGAAGGTTAGAAAGCATTTATTGAAGATCGTGCTGAAATTTTTTAGGTCTGGCGACAAAACGATGGGGATTGGAGCTAAACTCTATTGCCTCTGGGCTACAGCCGCAATTTGCCTAGCAGTCGCTCTGGCTGGTCGCTCACCTGAGAGCATCACCCGCCTCTTGGTGATTGCGTTCCTCTTTTGCCAAATCGCCTGGCGTTCGATCTTGGTGCAGGCGCTCCCTTGGTTTTCGCCAAAGGTGCGATTCATTCTGCTTGGGACTATCCTTGCTCTGGTGGTGGAGGGCTTTCATATGCTCTCTAAGCCAGTTTTTCTATCGCTGCGGATTGGCTGGGATACGTCCTTTACGCAAGGATTGCTTTACTATATGCTCGATCTGCTCTTTACCGTGCCGGCCTATCTCGCGATCTTCTCGGTTATCTGGTATTTCATCAACCGATTTCATTATCCGCTCTGGCATTATATTGTTCTGATGGGATTGGCGCAGGCACTAGGTGATGGTGGTCTCTTCTTTTTCTTTAGCGCTCCGCCGATGCTCTTATTTCTGCCCTATCCGATGACGAACTATCATGCGATTAATATCATTCCATTTTTGGCGGTGCGCGATCGCCTGAGGCATGAGCGATCGTCGAGTGCGATCGCCTACCTCGCCGTTCCTGCCGTAATTGGAACGTACCTGATCTGCGGCACAATCATAAAATTTATAGGTAGAGCTTTTGGACTTGAATAGAAAAGAAAGCAAAAAATGCCCAGAGCATAGGCTGCACGAATAGAACATGAGATACTCGATTCTCGTGCAGGATGGCTGTATGGATTCTTTAAATCTCCTCGACTGCTGGTAGTGGAAAAGTTTCTCCAGCTAAATAAGCATCGAAGTGCTTTTGGAAATACAGCCAAGAGGTAAGATCTTCTACATCCAAGAAAGATGCTGGTGCATTTTTATAGAGAGGCACGCGAGTATTCATTTCATCCTGAAGCAGTTGGGGCAATTCGCTAAAACCGCTGACTTTACTGCCATAAGCACTGTAAATTAGTTGACCAGAGCGATCGCCCATTTTCATCCAAGGAAGCCAAGGGCCGATTCGATCCCAAGAAAGCTGTAATTGAGAAACTGAGAGGATTTCAGGATTCAATAGCTCTTCGGTGGGAACGGTTAGTTTAAACAACTCGGCTGCTTGATAAGTGGGATTGGGACTATACTCGGCAAATTTCGGCTCTGTGGCAAGGGGGTTCGGGTAAGTAGCAAATAAATCGAACACAAAGGTTGTCCTATTGTCATCTACTTGGGCGGGAAACTTGTTCTTAAAGCAGCCCTGTACTGGGTTATTGGCAACATGCATCACCGTTACTAACTCCCCCGTCCAGGGATTTTCCCACTTTCGCAAAATTTCTCCCGTTTCTGGGTGAAGATAGTAAGTCAATTCCCTAGAGGTAAAATCCCAACTTCCCTCTTCCTTAGGAATACACCTGCTGACACTCACGCCTACCATCTTAAATAGGCGGTTTCTCTTTTCACCTGGGACAAAAGCATATATTGAGCCTGTCCAAGTCAGAAAGATGGATTGATTTGGCTCAAGGGATGAGCGAGTCTTTACCCAATGTTGTGCTTCAAAGTGGCGGATTTCAGCAACCATCTATAGTAGATTCCTCAGCTTGTAACTAACTTTACTGGGTAGCCTATAAAATTCATTATTTCTGACATTCTATAGGAGATGTGCAACTTTTGTCTGAAAAACAAGCAATCAAACTGCTATTTAGGAACTCGCCATAGCCCACCTGCGCCCGATAGAACTTCTAAATCTTGTCCCTTTGCCCGAAAATAGAGTCGCAATTTACCTGAAGGGCGAAATACCAGCCAATCAGAGTAGGTTTTAGATAGCTCTGGTGGCTTTTGCGTGCGAGCGAAGCTCAGGATCTGAAGTTTCACCTTATCTTGGAGTCGATAGCTGAGGGAAAGCAAATCGCCTAGATTTGTGCCATCTTCACCATCGTCGATTAGCAAGACTGGCTGAGGCATCGCATTAATTTGGTCAGCCATTTCTGCATTAAAGTAGCTGGGGACGTTACTCCACCAAGTATTTGACAGGGCACTCACAGTGCTAGAGGCAATACTGCAGGTAAAGAGCAATGCTAATGTAACGCGCCAAAACCAGTGGTAGCCAAAGAACTTGGCTTCATTTTTAACTTTGTCTCTGGCTTCTTCTTCGGTTTTTTCCCTAGCCTGTTCTTGAGGTTCTTCTCTAAGTTCTTCTCTAAGTTCTTCTCTAAGTGCAAATTGGGGGATTGCTGCTTGAATTCCTAGATTTTTTGCCAGTAGATAGGCGATCGCTAACTGTATGCCAGGAAAGCAAGCGATCAGGTAGCGGCTAACCGCACTACGCCGACCGCCCATGATGATATCGGGCAAAACCAAAATTAAGAAGGGCACAAAAATTGCCGTGAACACAAATAGCCAAGTTTCTCGCCTAGTATGGCGATAGAGTACGTACAAACTCGCCAAGATCAAGAGCAAAATCGGCAATCTCAGAATGTACGTCCAAACATTATCAAAGCCTACATCCAAATCTAGAAATAGGGCAGTGAAGCTGAGCATCCAGATTCTGCTGACAAATGGCCAAGAGATTTCACCCCCTGCCCAACTAGTCGTGCTTAAAGCTCTTTGATAGTTCCCCGCTAAAACCATGAGCCAAGGACTATAGAGAAGTAGAGCGACAGCGACAGAGATCGAATACTTCAAAAAGCTCAAAAAGGAAGATGGTTTTAAAGATTCGCTTTGAGAATTTCTGTTTGCGATCGCATTCCATCCACTCAGCACAACTGAATAAACGCCATGCCCGACGATCGTAAAGCTAAAAAATGGATGGGTATAAAGCCCGATCGCATTGGCAATGGCATAGATTCCCCAACTTTGCCAAGATTGCCCAGTTCCCCCAGCATTAAGACGCATGGCTCTCAGAAAGCAGAAACTGCTGCCGATCGCCGCCACGGTCAGCAAGCTATATTGCCGGGCAATTTGCGCGAAAAGAATATCAAAAGGAGAGAGTGCCAAGAATGCCACAGCCAGTAAAGCAACCAAAGGGGAACCAAAGAGTTCCATTGCCAGCCCATACATGAGGGGAAGCCCGAGCAAACTCAGTAAAGCGGCTAGCAAACGCATAGAGGCAATGTCACTGCCCACGATCTGCATCCAATAACGTGCGATCGCGTAATAAAGTGGAGGATGCTGAGGATCTTCGGAAGCGAGGGATTGAAAGGTGTCTGAGAGCGTACTATTGGGTTTGAGCTGCTGATATTTGAGCAATTCTTTTGGTAAGAAGGTGCGATCGGTAAAGATCTCATTACCAATTTCAACGCTGCGATAACCTGCTGCCCTCAGGGAGGTATAAACTTCGTCGTGCCAATAGAGTTTATGCCCGAGTTCTGTAAGGCGAAACCCAATGCCGATCGCAATCGCGATCGCTAATAAAATCGAGAGTATACGTTTTTGCATGAGTCTAACGATCCATCAACAGCTACTTTGAAACAACCAGTACGAATTTTTTTAAAAAATACTTTTGCTGCTTTGTAAGTACCATAATCCCGTGAGTTTCAGCTATATTTCTTGATAATTTGTTGTTACTGTAGGCTCTAATGCCTTGTTCTAGGCAGTAAATTAAGCCTTATATCCTCAGTATCTCAAACACTATGGCGCAGGAACACTATAACCAGGGAATCGCGAAGGCTGTGGCAGGAGACTATCTTGGGGCTGTCCATGCCTTTAGCCGTGCCTTGCAGGCTAAGCCTGAATGGGTTGAGGCATATTACCAACGCGGCTTAGCCCTATTTGACTTGGGCGATCGCCAAGGTGCGATCGCCGACTATAACCAAGCCCTCACGCTTCAGCCAGAATTTCTCGATGCTTACTTGGGGCGGAGTATGGCGAGGCTGGTGACTCAAGATTTAGAGGGGGCGATCGCCGATGTCAATCAAATTATTCAACTTACAGGTTCTGAGAATCCTAAAGCGGCAATGGCTTATCAGACTCTCGGACTGATTTATAAAAAATCAGGGAAGCCGATCGAAGCGATCGCGGCATACAAACGGGCTGCGAATTTATATCTCACCCAAAAAGATGAAGTGAGTTGTCGCCGTTGTATTGAGAGCTATCAAAAACTGCAAGCCACGCAACCGCCTTCAATAGAGGACTTTTTTCAACAGGTAACGAATAAAGTCAAAGCCAAAGATTATCTGGGTGCATCGATCGATCTAAATTGGATGATTCAACTCGATGCCCAAAATATCAAAGCTTTTTGTCTGCGTGCCGTGGTGCAGAGTAAATTGGGCGAGCACAAGCAAGCGATGCAAGATGTCAATCAAGCCCTGTTCCTCAATCCCCAAGATTTGGGAGCAAAAATAACTAGGGGAATGATTCGGACGGAGATGGGCGATGCTCAGGGTGCGATCGCGGACTTCGATCGAATCTTACAAGAGTATCCTCGTGCCATGGAGGTATATGTAGCAAGGGCGGAGGCAAGGTGTAAACTCCGCGATTATCGACAGGGTATTGAAGACTTCTCACGGGCGATTAGTCTCCAACCCGACAATCCCGAACTCTATTGCGATCGCGCTGAGGCTCGGAATCAGTTTGGCGATCTACAGGGAGCGATCGACGATTATCAACAGGCAGCCAATCAATGGTTTAACCATGGCGATATGAAGCAATATCAGCGGGCGCTCGATCGGATCAAATCATTGCAGCAAGCGATCGCTGCAAAGGAATCCGACCTGAAAAAGAGAACGAGCGATGTTATTGAGGATTTACTCGGCGATCGGGGAAATTATTCTGTGAATTATCCCACCTCCAATCCCAATGTTTCGCTGCCTAGTTTACCTAGTCCAGAAATCCAGCAAAAGCTCCTAGGTTTAGTGGGTGGCAATATGGCGATGGCACAACGGCTGATCGATATTGCCAAACAAAACTATCCCAATATGCCTGAGGAATGGTATTGGAAGAAAGTGATTTTTGATATTGAAAGTGATTCCGACAGAAACTAAAGGTACAGCGTAAAGTCTTATCTTCCCTAAACTTTCCTAGCTAACGTCAGTTCGGGATAAGAAAACCTGAAACGCTATACATCCCAAGGATCCCCCCCAGCCCCCCTTTTTCAAGGGCAGGGCTGTTTCATTCTTGAGATAGAAGAAATAAAAAAGATAAATATAGGTAAATATATGGTTGTTTACCTATATTTAGTCTGAAAGACGTGGAAAAGAGCTTAATTGACTATCTCAAAGAGATCCCCGATTTTCGCGAACGGCAAGGATGTCGTCACCCACAGTGGCTAGTCCTACTCATCATCATCATGGGTATCACAAGTGGTTATTGGAGTTATCAAGGACTAGGAAGATTTATCGAACGCCATCGACGAGACTTGATTAAATCCCTAGCAATTCCGCAAGCAAGAGTGCCATCCTACTCAACCGTTCGTCGAGTAATGATGGTTTTAGACTATAAAGAATTGGCAAAAGTATTCAACCAATGGGCAAGTCAGTATGGCAATCTACCCAGTCATGANTGGGTAAGCATTGATGGCAAAGGACTCAAAAACACAGTGACAGACTACGATTCGGCAGAGCAAAACTTTATCAGTATTGTCTCCCTCTTCACTCACCAAAGAGGACTTGTGCTCGGGGTAAAAGTGATGGAAAACAAAAAGACTAGTGAGATTACAACGGTACGAGAACTGCTAGAAATCCTAGATTTGAAAGGATTCGTGTTTACCCTAGATGCCCTGCACTGCCAAAAAA
>NZ_CBDDRA010000012.1:0-159427 GCF_965232925.1 Tumidithrix helvetica PCC 7403 | reverse complement strand
CGAAGAAATGGAATTCTCGATATTGGATGGATTGGTACTGCCTAAATTAGTTCTTGATATATGTTCAAAAAAAGAGGTTTATTTTCCTTGTTGACTTCCGTCCACCTCAGGGACTATGTTACCGTCAGCCTTGGTGTTGCTAGCATGGTTCCGATTCTAGACGAAGCACCGACAATTCTAGTTACGATCGCCGATCAGGCACTCTATCAAGCTAAAAATGACGGACGCGATCGGATCTACACAATTGGATAAGGAATAAATCGCAGAATTTTGCCAAATTGAGAGAAAATAGCCGATCGTCATCGGTCAAAATGCTTGAATTGGTCGTACAACTCTCCACCCAGTTGGCAATCTCTATTCAACAGACAGAACTGTTTCAATTGCTCCAAGTTCTCAACAAATCTCTAACCAAGAAAGCCAAGGAACAGGCAAGAGCGCACAAGTTTAGTGAAAATCTCTTTCGTCCCATTTTTGATAAGACTGGGCAGGTCGAGTTCCTAATTCCCTAAGGACGGGATCTGACTGAGGCAAAACGGCTAGCACTGAGCCACAATTAATTTTTACCTCTTCCTCACGATCTCTTTATTTTTATAGAAGAGAATACATCGTACTACCGAGATATCTTGAAGGTACAAGGCTGGAGCAACTGACGTGAAGATTTTATTGGTAGAGGACGACCCCTATGCGGCTTCAGCGTTAGCAGTTGCTTTGACTGGGCATTACTACACGATCGATGCCGTGGATACGGCTAAGGCTGCCTGGGCGCAGATCGAATCCTATGCCTACGATCTGATCGTTTTAGATGTGATGCTCCCCGATGGCAATGGGATCGGTCTATGTGGCAAATTACGGGCTGCGGGTTACAAACTGCCAATATTGCTGTTGACGGCTAAAAACAGCACGAGCGATCGCGTCAGGGGTTTAGAGGCAGGTGCAGATGATTATGTGGTCAAACCCTACGAACTTCAAGAATTGATTGCCCGTATTCGCGCCCTCTTACGCCGCAGTCAAGCTAATCCCGATCTATCGCGATCGGAAATATTTACTTGGGAGCAACTTCATCTCGATCTGAGATCGGGAACGGCAAGCTATGACGACAAACCCTTACGCTTAACCCAAAAAGAATATGGACTGTTAGAGGTTTTGCTCAGACACCCCAAGCAACTGTTTAGCCGCAGTGCTTTGCTCGATCTGGTGTGGACAGCGGGTGAGTTTCCGGGCGAAGAGTCGGTCACGACGCACATTAAAGGATTGCGGCAAAAACTCAAATCTGTGGGAATGGCTCAGGATCCGATTGAGACGGTTTACGGTTTGGGATATCGATTGCGCGACCTCTCCGAAGGAACACCCGCAGCTTTAGAAACTGAATCTTTAGAAATAGAATCTTTAGAAAGTAAAGCTGCCGAGCCGATCGCGGCAGTGCCATCTGTCAGTGCAGCGGAGGCAAAGGTTCAAACCGCGATCGCCCAGATTCGCCAAAAAGTGCTGGCTAGCCTGCCAGAGCAGATCGATCTGTTCGATCGCGTGGCAACTGCACTAACAAATGAGAACCTAGACCCAGATTTACGAGATCGAGCATACCTGCAAGCCCATCGCCTGATTGGTTCGCTGGGTTCCTTGGGGTTTCCCACAGGCTCGGCGATCGCACGCCAGATCGAGCAACTTTTAAAAAGCGACGCGCCTCTCGCACCTTTAGATGCGGTGCCCCTAAAGCAACTGATCGCCGATTTACAGACGAGTACTGGCGATTCTCCTGCGATCGCGGTTTCGCCCTCAGTACCCAATTTCCAGCCCCATATGCCCAAAGCCCCTCTATTACTGATTGTGGACGATGACGATGTGGTTGTCCAAGATATTCAAGAAGAGGCAGAAACCGTAGGAATGCGCGTGCAAACGGCTTACGATCTGACAACTGCCAGAGTCAAGATTGCCCAAGAACCACCCGATGTAATTTTGCTGGATCTTGTCTTTCCCGAACCTACTGAAACAGGACTGACCTTTTTAAACGAGCTGGCACAAAGGGAGCTAAAAATTCCGACAGTGATGATGACATCTTCTAGTGGGCTGAGCGATCGCGTCATGGCAGCACGGGGCGGTGGATGCGCGTTTATCGAAAAGCCTGCCTTGGCAGAGGAAATTCTCAATACGATCGCGCAGGTACTGCACCAACATCATCGAGATCGCCGTAAGGTCATGGTGGTTGATGACGATCCCAATATTCTCCAGCTTATGCAAACCTTTCTAGAGCGTTGGGGGCTAGAGGTGACAACCTTGCAAGATCCGCATCAGTTTTGGCAAGTCCTCGAAGCCACCTCGCCCGATCTGCTGATTCTCGATCTGATCATGCCCGACTATAGCGGCATCGATCTGTGTCAGGCAGTACGCACGGCGAGTCTGTGGCACGATTTGCCGATCGTGTTTTTGTCTGCCCACTGCGATCGCGCCACGATTCGACAATTGTTTGCCGCAGGAGCCGACGACTATCTCAGCAAACCGATCGGCGAAGAAGATTTACATACGCGCATTCTCAGTCGGTTAGAACGCAGTCGCCTATCGCGACATACAGCCGATTTTGATGGACTCACGGGGGTATATACCCATCGTCGGGGCATCCAAAATCTCACACAGCTTTTGCGGCTGGCAACGCGCAACCATCAGACCCTCTGTCTGGCAATTTTAGATCTAGATTTGTTTAAACAGGTGAACGATCGCTATGGGCATAGCATGGGCGATACAGTGCTCAAGCAATTTGGCAGTCTTTTACAACAGCACTTTCGCAGTGAGGATGTGACGATGCGTTGGGGCGGTGAAGAGTTTGTCGTCGGACTCTATGGCGCCGATCGCCAGCAGAGCGTAGAACGCCTGACGAAATTACTGGAAACATGGCGACAGCAAAAATTTTTAACGGATGGGGCAGAAATCTTTTACGTTACATTTAGTGCAGGTGTGGCTGAATACCCCTCAGATGGTAATAATCTAGAGACTTTATATCGCAATATGGACGCTGCACTATATCGAGCCAAAGCGGCTGGCAGAAATCGGATTGTTGCAGTTAGAGAGGTTGAAAGAATATAGCCACAATCTTTGCCCCCTAAATCCCCCAATGCTGGGGGACTTTAAGAGATCTTGCTCCCCCAGCATTAGGGGCGGGGGGCTTATCTGAAGTACAGCGAAGTATAAGGGAATATCAGCCAAGATGGATCCAAGCTCTAATATCAGTTTCCCAGATTCAGGAAGTGCCAGCTTTCCCGATCGCCAGCCATCGTCAATGACTGTTTTGATCGTGGATGATTCTCATAGCGATCGCGCTACCTACATTCGCTATCTCCAGTCAGAGCCAGAGCGGTCTTATCGCATCATCGAAGCCGAGACGTTAGAGGAAAGTTTAGAAGCATGGCGATCGCAGCACCCAGACATTCTATTGGTGGATGTATATTTGCCCGATGGGAATGGTTTGGAATTGCTGGAAACCATCAGTGCAGACTACCCCGATGGCAAGTTACCTGCGATCGTCCTGACAGGATATGGAGACGAACGAATAGCCGTGCGATCGATGAAATTAGGAGCGGCAGACTACATCGTCAAGGGGGATATCACAGCGGTTTCCCTCGCGCTCTGTGTCAGTCAGGTGAGCGATCGCATCATGCTTACCCGTCAACTCCAGCGATCGCAGCGGCAGGAAAGTTTAATTGCCGAAATAGCGCTTCGCATTCGACAATCTCTGCATGTAGAAGAGGTTTTGAACGCCACTGTCAGAGAAGTTCGAGCGTTTTTACATGCCGATCGCACGGTCGTTTATCAGTTCAATCCCGATCTGAGTGGGGCGGTTGTTGCCGAGTCGGTCTTACCACCTTGGGAAGCCTGTTTTCACAGGCAACTGAGCGATGCTCACTTCCCTGAAACCATGGGAGGAGCATACAGAGAAGGAAGAATTTTTGCCGCATCGGATGTTTATACGGCAAATCTCAGCCCCTGCCATCTGGAGTTGCTAGAAAGCTTTCCCACAAGGGCAAGTCTAATCGTGCCAATTTTACGCCCAAACGACGAAACTAACCCACTATGGGGCTTGCTCTGTACCTATCAATGTTTTGTGCCGCGTCAATGGGAAGAAACCGATATTCGCTTGCTTCAGCAGTTATCAGTACAGTTGGCGATCGCGATTCAACAGGCAGAACTTTATGAAGCACTTCGGATCTCAAAGGAACGCTATCAATATCTCTTGAATTCTAGTCCCGCCACGACCTATAGCTGTAGATCTGCTGGCAACTACGAAGCGACCTTCATTAGTGAGAATGTTCGAGTCAGCCTAGGCTATAAGCCAGAGGAGTTTTTAGCAAACCTCAACTTTTGGGCAGACCACATTCACCCAGACGATGCTGCCAGAGTTTTTGCCGAATTATCCACCCTATTTGAACGGGGTATCCATCTCCTTGAATATCGATTTTTGCATCGGGAAGGTCGCTATATTTGGGTCAAGGATGAGATGTATCTCGTGCGCGACAGTCGCGGCAACCCCATCGAGATTATTGGCTATTTTGTCGATATTAGCGATCGCAAACAAGCAGAGATCGAACTTCAGCAAGCCAAAGCCGAACTCGAACTTCGCGTTGCCGAGCGTACCGCCGAGCTTTACAAACGCCAGCAGGAATTTATTGCCCTTGTCGAAAATTCGCCGAACGTAATCGCAAGAATCGATCGCCAAATGCGTTACCTCTATGCCAACCCTGCCTCCGAGAAAAGGTCGGGACTCCCCCCCACTGAGTTAATTGGCAAAACAGCTTGTTCGATGGGCTTCCCTCAAAACAATATCGAGCTGGCGCAAGCTGCTGTCAAAAAGCTGTTGGAAACAGGCGAAGAACAACAGTATGAAGTTTCACAAGTCTTACCCAAGGAAGGGGGAATGGGATATTACCGAGCGCATATCATTCCCGAATACGATCCGAATGGTGAGATTGAAACCATGCTCATGGTTTTCTACGATATTACATCCAACAAGCTGAACGAAATTGCTCTCACTGAAGCAAACCGTCGTTGGCAGTCTTTGCTCGATAACGTGCGTCTGATTGTCGTCGGTCTAAACCATGAAGGAAAGGTGGAATATATCAATCCATTTTTTCTCACTACCACAGGCTACGAACTAAATGAAGTTCTAGGCAAAGACTGGTTTTCTAACTTTCTACCCCAGCAGGAACAAGAGCAAGTCAACCGTGTTTTCTTGGACATTCTGCAAGAAGACTTCTATCCGCACTATCAAAACGCCATTTTGACCAAGACAGGTAAGGAAAGAGTCATCGCTTGGAATAACACATTATTACGCAACCAAGCGGGTGAGATTATTGGCGTAATTGGCATTGGCGAAGACATTACCGATAAATTAAAAATTGAGCGGGTAAAAAGCGAATTTATCTCGATCGTCAGTCACGAACTGCGAACGCCCTTAGCTTCTATTCGCGGGGCGCTGGGACTGCTTGCCTCTGGCGTGTTATCGCAAAAGCGTGACACCGCCCAGCATATGCTAGACATTGCCGTCTTTGATACAGAAAGGCTCGTGCGCCTCGTCAATGACATTCTCGACTTAGAGCGACTGGAGTCGCACAACGTCTCTCTAAATCGACAATGGTGCGATGCTGCCGAGTTATGCCAGCAGGCCCTAGAAACCATGCAGGCGATCGCTACCGAAAATCAGATTGAACTGTCCTTTGAGACGCAATCTATCCAAATCTGGGTAGATCGCGATCGCATCGTGCAAACCCTAGTCAACCTGCTCAGTAATGCCGTGAAATTCTCATCGCCCCAGAGCAAAGTGCAGCTTGCCGTAGCATCGCAAACCGATGGCGTTGTTTTTCATGTCAGCGATCGCGGTCGGGGCATTCCAGCCGATCTGTTAGAGAGCGTCTTTGAGCGATTCCATCAGGTCGATGCCTCTGACTCTCGCCAAAAAGGCGGAACGGGTTTGGGCTTAGCCATCTGCCGCAGCATCGTGCAACAGCATGGTGGCAAGATTTGGGTAGAAAGTGTATTGGAGCAAGGCAGTACCTTCTCATTTACAATTCCCCATCGGGTCAGTTAGCAAATGTTTTTATATATAGGAGGTTCCACTCGTGTCTGCTAAATCTATTCTACTGATTGATGATGAACCAAACCTCTCTGAGGTAATTGCGGTTTGCCTACAGAGCTTTAAAGGCTGGACTGTACGCTTGGCAAATTCTGGGCGAGAAGGATTTAGACTTTTGGAAACCGTGCAGCCAGATGCTATTCTGTTGGATGTGATGATGCCTGAGATGGATGGCATTACCGTTTATCGCAACCTACAAGAAAATCCAGACACCCAAAATATTCCCGTGATTCTCTTAACTGCAAAAGTACAAGCCAGCGATCGCGAAAGGTTTTCTCAATTAGGGGTAGTAGGGACGATCGCCAAGCCCTTCAATCCAGTCACCCTTGCCGACCAAGTTGCTCAATTGTTGGGCTGGTAGGTATTTCTCCTCAGATTGTTCTCATTTTTGTATTTTATATTGGGGCTAACCGAGATCGCGAATAATTTCTGACCGAAAGCATGAATACGACCAACACCGATAAAAAGCTTTTATTTATTGATGATGAAGAGAACATTCGCCAAATTGTGGGGGCTTGTCTAGAATATTTTAGCGATTGGAAACCCACGATTGCCGCCTCAGGGAAGGATGGATTAGAAGCGATCGCAGAATCTAAGCCCGATGCGATTTTGCTAGATGTCATGATGCCCGATATGGATGGATTTACCTTTCTAAAAGAACTGCAATCCGATCCAGCCCTTGCAAGTATTCCCGTCGTCTTGCTCACATCTCGCACCGATCTCACCGAACCCCACAAGTTCTCTCAACTCGGCGTTAAGGGAGCGATCGCCAAGCCCTTCAGTTCCGTTAAGCTGGTTTTGCAAATCGCCAAGATCTTAGGTTGGTAGTTGCGAATTCCCTAATTTTTGATTATAGGTTTTATCGGTGAAAAAAGAAACCTCCTCGTTATCCTTTTGTGGCGATAAACCTTCTAGATCTTCAGCCATATCTAATAATTTTTCGTAAAGTTCTTGAGTTCTTGTCTTTGAGCAATGAGATGGCGCATCTAGCGGAAATCGCTTTAAAACCTCATAGATTATCTTTGCTTTGCGATCGGGAGGAGCAACGAACAAAACCGCCATAAATCTTTGATACACATTTTTTCCTGTGTATTGAAAAAACAACGAATCGTCATCAACATCACAAGATTCCTGAAAAAACTCTTCGAGCGTGAGATCGGTAAAATCCCCCAGAGAGACATATTCATCCGAACCAATATATTCATCTATAAATCTTAGGAGACTTCCTATCTTAAAAACCACTATATCCCCTCGAATTATGTTTAATCGACGCTTGAAGTTTTAAGCACAGAGCATTTCAGGCGTTTAAATAACCCTTGCTACTTCATAGCGACTGAAGTTCCCAAGAATAAACATAATCGTAAAAAATGAGGAAATTCTGTGGTGACAGGCAACGCGGCAAAATTTTAGCCAAGACTAATTTAACGAGGTGATGAACCTTCTAATCTCTCAGCAATGCTCAATAGTTCATCGTAAAGCTCTTTGGTTCTCGTTTTTGGTTGAGATGGCGCATCTGGTGGAAATCTCTTTAAAACCCCACGAATTATCTTGGCTTTGCGAGCAGATGGGGAAATCAGCAAAATAGAAAAAAATCGTTCGTGTGAAGTTTTTCCGATCTCTTCAATCAACCAGGGATTCAGCGCGATATCGCATTCCTCTTGATAAAAGTTAGTAAGCATTTGATTGCTGAAGTTATTCAGAGAGCAACTTTCAAATACCCCAATATACTTGTCAAGTAATCCTAAGAGCCTCTCTATAATGAAACCCACAACTCCCCCCTGAAATTTAAGTCAATACAGTTTAAGCTTGCAGTAAAAAATGAGGAGATTCTGTGCCTTGGGTGACAAGCAAAGGGTAATTTTTTAGCTAAGACCCAATCTAAGGGGTCGATGAACCTTCTATTCTCTCAGCAATGCTCAATAAATCGGCGTAAAGCTCTTTGGTTCTCGTCTTTGGGCGAGATGGCGCATCTAGCGGAAATCTCTTTAAAACCCCACGAATTATCTTGGCTTTGCGATCGGCAGGTGACCTCAGCAAAATCGTAATGAACCTTCTATACACATTGTCTTCGATGTATAGGCTTCCCTTGTATCGATAGAAAAAATGCTCTAACTCAAAACCACAATATTCTGGATAAAACTCAATAAGCGTTTGAGGGGTAAAATCCCCAAGCGAAAAATCTTCAGATAAACCAATGTATTGATGAAGCAAGCTCAAGACTTCTTGTGCTTTCAAAGTAAATCAAACCCCCTTGTTATGCTAGTTGGAGTGATAAACATTCCAGATATTCAGCGACACCTAATAATTCTGCATAGAGATCTTGGGTTCTCGACTTTGGGCAATAAGATGGCGCATTTAGCGGAAACTTCTTTAAAACTCCACGGATGATGTCTGCCTGTTGATCGGGTGGTACAGAGAAAAAAATCGCAATAAATTTTTCATGCACATTTCTTCCGATGTATTGAAATACATGCGGATCTAACTCAAAACCACAATATTCTGGATAAAACTCAGCAAGGGTTTTGTCGTTGAAATTCCCAACAGAGAAACTTCCAAATCCTCCTATGTATTCATCCAGCAATTTCAGAATTTCTAATGTTTTCAAAACTATCACCCCTAGTTTAGTTAGTACAATTCAACCTAACGGCAAAAAATGAGGGAATTCTGTGGTGCGGGGAATTTTTTAGTTGGCGCGATATTTTTAGTAAACCTTCGCCTAAAACTAACGTCAGTTCGGGATAAGAAAACCTGAAACGCTATACATCCCAAGGATCCCCCCCAGCCCCCCTTGAAAAAAGGGGGGAGAACACACTTCCCTTTTGCAAGGGGGATGCCCTATCGGGCAGGGGGATCAAACCCCTTGGTTCCAGCAAGTCAGATTGCTTTGTTCCGAAATCCTTGACCCAAATTCACGTTAAATAGTTCGTTCCAATCAAGCGAAAAACAGTGTTAAGCAGGCGATCGCCAAGCTTTTCGAGCGAGCGATCGCACGTATTCCACAAATTCCCGAGATTTTTGACTTATTTATATCTTTTTTGCAAAAGTTTTTTGGCTTCCTCAGAATTTCCTCATTTTTTACTGTTAAAATTATTTGTTAGGAGCTATGAAATATATACGAAAAATAAAAAGATGGTTTTTACGGTTTAGTAGGTCATTTTTACGATCGTTACTTAGGAATAAGTATGTCTAGCTCCACAAAGATTCAATATTTAGAAAACGATCTCTGCGAAACAAACTCCTGCTTTTTGCGTTTGTTAGAAGGTGTACCCGTATGCATGTTCTTCACCAACCTACCAGGGCATAATATTTTCGTTAACGATCGCTATTTGGCAACTGCTGAGCTGACAGTAGAAGAGATGATTGGCAATGATTGGAGTCAAGTTATTCATCCCGAAGATCTCGATCGCGTGTTATCAGAATGGGAGCAAACTATTCATGTAGGCTTACCGTGGGAGTCCGAACATCGGCTTTTAGATAAAGATGGTCGAGTTACGTGGGTAAATTCCAAAGCAGTTCTCAATCGCAACACATCCGAACAACTTATAGGTGCTGTTGGCATGATGTTTGATATCAGCCAGCATAAAACTGCAGCAATAATTCAAAATCGACAAATCGAGCGAGAATCTGCATTTAGGAGAATTATTCAAAAGATTCACAAATCACTCGATTTAGAGAATATTCTCACCACGGCAGTTAACGAAATCCAGCATCTGGTAAATGCAGATCGGGTAATCATCTTGCGACCCAATGCTGAGGGTGACAGGTTAAATGTCATAGCCACAAATGCAGAAGATCCGCTCGTTGCCACAAGCCTTCGCAGCAATTTTTGTTTCTCTAGTGCATGCTATAACCAATATATGCATGGAGTCCGCGAGATTATTCCTAAGGATGCCTCAGACTGCGAACAGCATTGTCTGTACGATCTGCTGTATGCATTCAGGTCAAAATCATCAGTAATTGCACCCATTGTGCTTCCATTCAATGGTAGAGCTGCTAGTCTTTGGGGATTCGCTGTCGCCACTACCCATAACGAGCAGCATCGATGGAATCCCATAGAAGCCGAATTCTTGCAGGATCTTGGTATCCAATTGGCGATTGCGATCGAGAAAGCCGAACTCTATGAGAAAGTCCAGAAGGAACTCACAGCGCACAAGCAAACAGAAGAGCAATTACAACTTACCAATGCCGAACTCATCCATGCCACCCACCTCAAGGACGAATTTCTCGCCAACATGAGTCACGAACTTCGCACTCCTCTCAACGCCGTTTTAGGAATGACTGAAGGGCTACAGGACGGCATTTTTGGCGCGATCGAAGAGAGACAACTTAATGCGCTAAAAACTATCGAGCGCAGTGGCTACCATTTATTAGAGCTAATTACCGACATTCTCGACGTTGCCAAAATAGAATCAGGTAAGATGGAACTCGATTACGCCCCCGTCCCTGTAGTGCCTCTCTGCCAATCGAGTCTGGCATTTATCAAGCAACAAGCCTTCAAAAAAGGCATCCAGATTGCGACAAACTTCCCACCTGACCTGCCCGATCTATATGTGGATGAACGACGCATCCGCCAAGTCTTGATCAACCTGCTCAACAATGCTGTCAAATTTACGCCAGAGGGAGGACGTATCACCTTAGAAGTCACGCACAAACAGCAACAGAAAGAGAACTCCCCTCTCCTTGAGGCAGAGGGGATGGGGGAGAGGTCTTTCCTGCGAATTGCCATCGTTGATACAGGTATTGGTATTGCTCCAGAAGATATCAGTAAACTGTTTCGACCCTTCATTCAAATTGATAGCAACCTCAATCGTAAATATACTGGGACGGGTTTAGGTCTAGTTCTAGTGAAACAAATCGTCGAACTTCACGGAGGTCATGTGGGGTTAACCAGTGAGGTGGGGGTAGGCAGTTGTTTTGCGATCGATCTTCCCTGTACTGATTTTGTGCCATCTTCCACTAACAAAACTCAACCACAATCCAGTAAAGATACCAAGCAAGCTGAGAAAGCGTCATCTAACCTCATCTTGTTGGCAGAAAACAACGAAGCCAAAATCCTTACAGTTTCAAACTACCTTTCAGCTATAGGCTATAGCTTACTCTTAGCGAGAACCGGACAAATAGCCATTGATTTGGCTCGATCTGAACACCCCAATCTGATTTTGATGGATATTCAACTGCCAGGGGTGGATGGGTTTGAAGCAATCCGACAGATCCGCTACGATCCATACTTAGTCGATGTGCCGATCTTGGCACTTACTGCCCTAGACACGCCTGCCGAGCGCGATCGCTGTTTACAAGCAGGAGCCAATGATTACCTGACCAAACCCGTTAGGCTGCAACAATTGGCAGCTACGATTCAACAACTCCTAGCGACTTAGGAGATTTCTAACCATAAAAGACCAAAGTAGAAACTACTAACAACCTGAATTATCAATTTTTCCATCAGGCATTGTGGTATTACAGAGCGTTGCTGCAATTAGAATAGTTCCAAACAGGTTTGCTCCGATCAGGTTCGCTCCCGAAAGATTCGCTCCCGTGAGATTTGCTCCATCCAGATAAGCTCCAATGAAACTACTCCCTTTGAGGTTTACACCAACCAGATTGGCTCCTTCAAGGTAGGCTCCTGTGAGATTGGCAAAACTAAGGTTAGCCGCTTCGAGGTTGGCTCGACTGAGGTAAGCTTCTCTGAGTTTAGATTTGCAAAGATTCGCTTCAATCAAATTTGCTTCAACGAGATTCGCTTCAATCAAATTTGCACTTTCTAGGTTAGTTCCTGTGAGATTCGCAAAACTAAGGTTAGCCCCTTTAAGGTTAGCGCCACTCAGGTTGGCTTCTGTAAGGTTGGCTTCAAAGAGATTCGCAAAACCAAGGTTGGCATCACTAAGGTTAGCTCCAGCAAGATTGGCAAAACTAAAGTCAGCTCCTTTGAGGTTAGCGCCAAACAGATCCGATCCGCTGAGGTCAGCTTTACTCGCTTTAAACCTCTCGCCCTCTCCACCATCCGTTCTCAACCAGGCTTTATGCTGTTCTAGCTTTTCTTGAATGTTCATTAGTTAAGTACTTCACTTCGCACTAGATCTATTTTTTACCCTCCCTGTAAACGCGCTCAGTTTTTCATCACGAGCAACCTAAACAACAATTAAATATATACTCCGTATAAACTCTAGATAAATAATTGCACATTTTAAGCAGATAACTAAGATAAAAACAACGCACTCCCAACATAAACACGATCGTTTATCTTTTCATCGCTACAAAATGCGATCGCGGCAGGTTTCTTACAGATTATTCAAATTGAATTGGCTTGGCATTCACAAAATATTCTGTTTTGTAAATTCAAAACAAGTAAAGATAAACCTAAAGGTAACATGAGGATGTAGGAATGTTCTCAACAGCTTTTATAAGAGTTCTATCTAGCAGCGATCGCGAGAATAGACAGGAATAATGGAAAGGGCTCTAATTTGCAACTAGGATTTTTGGGGATTGGGAATATCCATAGGATGACCGAGAAAAATGACTGAGAAAAATGACTGAGAAAAATATCAACACATATTCGAATTGAATAGGTATTTTCCCTAACCTAGTAAAGCACAAGAGAGAAAAAGCTTCTCAATTGCAAAAGCAATCTGTCAGTAGGGATAATTTTGCTTTGTAAAAATTGTAAGATGTCTTTGAGTTTTAAATAACCATTTCTCTAGACTTAGCCTGATATGTCCAGAATCAACAATTGCTATGAATATTAAGACCATACCGACAACACCATTTACAGATCAAAAGCCCGGTACCTCTGGACTGCGTAAAAAAGTTACCGTCTTCCAGACCTCTCATTATCTAGAAAATTTTGTGCAATCGATCTTTGACAGCCTAGAAGGCTTTCAAGGTCAAACTTTGGTTGTAGGTGGAGATGGTCGCTATTACAACCGTCAGGCGATCCAAATCATTTTAAAAATGGCAGCCGCGAACGGGTTTGGTCGAGTCCTCGTCGGTGCTAGTGGAATTTTATCGACGCCTGCTGCCTCCTGTGTAATTCGGAAATACCAAGCATTTGGGGGCATTATTCTCTCTGCTAGCCATAACCCAGGTGGTATAGACGGCGACTTTGGCATTAAATACAATACGGGCAATGGCGGTCCTGCACCCGAAAAAGTTACGGATGCAATTTACGATCGCACCAAAACCATCAGCCAATACAAAATTTTAGAAGCAAGCGACATCGATCTCGATCGGCAGGGAGACTTTCAACTTGGCTCCATGGTTGTCAAAGTGATTGATGCCGTTGCGGACTATGCCGAGCTAATGGAATCTCTGTTTGATTTCGATCGCATTCAGTTACTGTTAACCAAACTGCCTTTCCGTTTGTGCGTGGACTCCATGCATGCAGTGACGGGACCTTACGCCCATGCTTTGATTGAAGGTCGTCTCGGTGCAAAAGCTGGCTCGGTAATCAACGGCATTCCGTTAGAAGATTTTGGTGGCGGACATCCCGATCCTAATTTAGTCTATGCTCACGAACTGGTAGAGATTCTATTTGGTGAGAATGCCCCTGACTTTGGTGCAGCTTCTGATGGCGATGGCGATCGCAACATGATTTTAGGGCGTAAGTTCTTTGTCACGCCAAGCGATAGCTTGGCGATTCTTGCTGCAAATGCCCATCTCGTACCTGCTTATAAGTCTGGCTTAGCAGGCATCGCCCGTTCGATGCCTACCAGTCAAGCCGCCGATCGCGTTGCCGCTCGCTTAGGCATAGAAGCCTATGAAACTCCTACAGGCTGGAAATTCTTTGGCAATTTGTTAGATGCTGGCAAAGCTACGCTCTGCGGTGAAGAGAGCTTTGGTACGGGGTCTAATCACGTTCGCGAAAAAGATGGCTTGTGGGCAGTTCTATTCTGGTTGAATGTCTTGGCAGCACGCCAGCAGTCTGTAGAGCAGATTGTCACTGAACACTGGCAGATGTACGGACGCAACTTCTATTCGCGCCACGATTATGAAGGTGTGAATGCCGATCGCGCCAATACCCTAGTGGATCTGCTGAGAGCTAAAGGTTCTAGCCTCAAAGGCAAGCAGTTTGGGCAATACGAAGTTCTATTTAGCGATGACTTCAGCTACACCGATCCTGTGGATGGAAGTACGAGCAACAAGCAGGGCATTCGCATTGGCTTTACAGATGGTTCTCGCATTGTCTTCCGTTTATCAGGCACAGGTACAGAAGGCGCTACATTAAGACTGTATGTAGAGTCCTACGAACCCAATGTGGCTAAGCACCATCAAGATCCGCAAGTCGCCTTAGCATCCTTAATCTCAGTTGCTGAGGAAGTCGCTCAGATTCGCGAATTTACGGGACGCGATCGCCCCACGGTGATTACTTAATAACTCCTTACCCCTAGCTCTCTGCTTTTTTGAAAGGAGTAGCAAGCTTCTCAAGGTGATATAGCAATATTCGATCCACAAGAGATTCTTTTCTTAACCTAGAATTATAGGGGTGAATATAAAGGCAATACCTTTATATTCACCCCTATATCTCAGTGGTTCTTCAATAAGTTGCAACCGTTTTACTAAATCACATGGAGTAAGGGTTTGGGCCAAAATTGCGATACTGCAACCTCAATGGTCATTTTTTCGGATCGATCTTAATCTCAATGGGACGAATGTTGGTAGGTGGAGCTGCATCTTCGCTCAATGTTGCCTTGAGAATGTAGTTGGTTTGGGTTACGTCTGGACTCGTCTTGATTTGAATCATATAAACTCCAGTCGTTGGTAGACTTCCTTCAAAGGAAGTCACTCCCGCAGCATTACTCAGTGGTGAATTATTGGCATCCATTACCGTCATCACCACACCTGCACCTGATAATGCAGCCTTGAGCTTTTGACCGGCTTTGACGCTGACGAGATAGCTGTTCGTCGAAGTTGCTTTGAGCGTACCGTTGGCGATCGCTTCTTTCCCAACCTCCAGATTTAATGCCTGACTGCTCGGGTCGGGATTGCCACTCACGGTCGTTGCCACGGGTGAGGGTTTTCCAGAGGGATCGGTCGTGCTAGGTGAAGGATTGGGGGTGGTTTCTACAACCACTGTAGGAACAGGCGTTGGCACTGTTGCAGGCTTTTGTTGCGATCGCATAAAAATTGGGATCGACATCCCTGTAATCGCTACCATTGCCAGTAACCCAACAACCAGAAATCCAGAACCAGAATTAGACTGCGAGTTAGATTTCGATACGGTTTTTGTGGAGGTTGATGCATGGGGACGTGCAGGAGTCTCGTTATAGTTCGTTAAACTGCTCGATGATTTTCCTGTCGTGGGTACAAGCGCTGTGGGTGTCTTGCTTACTGTGTCTTCAGAAATACTAAAAGCCGTCAGTCCTTGCAGCACTTCCTTTGCCGATTGATACCTCTGCGTATACTGGTAGCGAACCATCCGCGTTAGCACCATTGCCAAACCATTGTTTACTCTCGCTTGATTGCGCCAAACCAGTTCACCTGTGGCAGGATCGGTGGGCAGATCGGTGGGGCTTAAACCTGTCAGGGCTTTAATCGCTACCATTCCTAGCGCATAGAGATCGCTACTATAGTTCGGTCTACCCGCACATTGTTCGTTGGGCATATATCCTGGCGTACCGATGGTGACAGTAAATCGCGATTCACCATTACTCGTTTCTATTGGGCCCCCTTCCTGTAAGGCTTTGACTGCACCAAAATCAATCAGAACCATCTTTCCATCTTTTTTGCGACGAATTAAGTTGTCAGGCTTAATATCTCGATGGATCACGCCTTCGGAATGAACGAACGCTAAAATATCTAGGACATCTTTGAGAATGGCAACAACCTCTGACTCAGACAGCAGCTTGCTTCTGGGCGGTTCGTTGGATTCCAATATCCTAATCAGCGACTCAGGATCGTTATCATCATCAGATGCTTCTTCGGCAATTTTTGGGTTAATTTCATCGTAAAGGGACTTACCTTCAATAAACTCTTGCACCAAATAGAATTGCTGATCCTCTTCAAAATATGCCAAAAGCTGGGGAATTTGATCGTGCTTACCTAGCTTCTCAAGGGTTTCAGCCTCTGTATTAAACAATCGTCTAGCTTCTCGAATGAAGTTAGGGTCATCACTGGCAGGTTTGAGTTGTTTAACCACACAGGGAGGGGTGCCAGGGCGACGCATATCGCGGGCAATAAATGTTTGCCCAAATCCCCCTACTCCCAATGTTTTGATCAGTTTGTACCGTCCGTCAAGTACTTTTGCTGCCATGGCGATCGCACCCAGATAAGGTTAGGTTACTCTGATTGTAGAGAAAAATAGCGAAGAAAACTGCGATCTTTGCTATTCGTAAACCTATCTATACCCATTTTCTCAAATTTTCCGATCGCGATCCCTTAGAAATTCATGGTTCCCTGAGTCTAAAAGCCTGAGAGAGTTCCTTGGGAATTGATACTGGTTTGCGGCTAGATAAATTGATAAAACAACCGATCTGTTCTGCTGTGGCAACTAATTTCTCACCGACGTGAATCTCTGCACTGACTGTCCATCTCAAATATTTCATCTTACTCATCCACATGCGACCAATGGGAAGGTCAAACAGGACAACGGGTTGCTTGTACTGAATGGAGGTTTCTAAAAGAATAGGAGCAATATCCTGTTCCACCATGGTTGATAGAGAGAAACAAGCTGAAACCAGAGCAATACGAAGATCCTCAAGCCAGCGAATGTAGACGATATTGCTGACAACTCCTGCAAAGTCGATGTCATAGGGCTGTACGGGGAGTTTCAATTCCACGTTTATCAATTGTTTCGGTTCTACGAGTTGTATCATGATTCCATTATCTCCTATCCGATAAATCTTGGTAAATCACAGACCGATCGGTCTTTTCCCTCAAAAATTTTTTGACCCTTACAAGGCTAGTTTAAGCTGCTTTCCAGATATGCATCTAGATGTTTAATCGCTCTCTGCATATGAAGGGAATCCCCATATAGCTTGGTCATCATCACGGCTCCCTCTAGAGTGGAAATCATAATGGTGGCGATCGCATCGGCTTCAATGTTTTGAGGAATTTCGCCCTTCTTGATGCCTTTATCGATAATGCGGCAGATCAGCGATCGCCAAGTATCCATGGCTGCTTGGGCGCGGTGGCGTAAAACTGGGTGCGCGTCATCACTTTCGATCGCCGTATTGAGAATGGGACATCCACCCATTACTGGCGGCGATTCGGTAATTGTGGCAAATTCGGCGGCGATCGCTTTGAGTTGGTCTAGCGATTGGCGTTTGCCTCGAATGGCTGAAAGGAAGCGTTTCCCAAGACATGCCGCCGCATAATCAAAGGCAAGCAATGCCAATTCTTCTTTGCTTTTAAAGTGGTTGTAAATCCCTCCTTTTTGTAAGCCTGTAACCCTCATGATATCTGACATAGAGGAACCTGCATACCCATATTGGTTAAACAAGTCCGCTGCTTGCTTGAGAATTCTCTCTCTAGTTTCCTGAGCTTTATTCATGCGTATTTATAGGCAAAAGACCAATCGGTCTGTTTTAGATTAGCATAAAACTACGCTACATCAAAATCTAGAAACCTATGGCATACTCAGTTTTGGGCAATGTTTGTTGTCCGCCGCCTTACAATTTCTAATGTATTTTATGGTTACGCCAAAGCTACCTGCAAACTTGACGGATCTGCCTGAATATCAACTTAGAGTCAGCCCCAAGGCAAAGCACATGCGGTTATCTGTCTCTGTGGATAAAGGCTTGGAGGTCGTCGTGCCTGAAAACTTCGATCGTAGACGCATTCTAGAGTTTTTGGTGCAAAAGCGGACTTGGATCGACAAAGCCCTCCAACAGGTCAATCGAAAACGAGAATATCTGGCAGCTCAGTCTCCCGATCTCCTGCCTGAGACGATCTATCTCGGTGCGATCGCGGAAACATGGCAGGTGGAATATTCACCAGCTAGCTCAAAATTTATTACTGCCAAAGAACAGAAAGGGCAAAAACTAATTGTTACAGGCAATGTAGAGAATATTGAAGCGGGTAAAGCCTTACTTCGACAATGGCTCAACCGCAAAGCCCAAAAAGAACTGATCCCTTGGCTGCGCAAAGTCAGCGTTGCCGCACGGTTACCCTATCGCCAAACTTCGGTGCGGGGGCAAAAGACGCTTTGGGCAAGTTGTTCGAGTTCTAAAAATATTAGCCTCAACTTTAAACTCTTGTTTTTAGAGCCTGATGCCGTGAACTACGTGTTTATTCACGAGCTTTGTCACACAGTCCACATGAACCACTCTGCCAAGTTTTGGGCTTTGGTGAGCAAGTACGAACCCAATTACCTGAAGCTCGATCGCTCGCTCAATCAGGCATGGCAGGTAATTCCTGCTTGGGTCTAATCGAGTTTTCCACGCTGTTTCTGCTAGTTACAAGCTGAGCCATGGGGTGTAGGATCCTACATGTTACACAGGAATCAGAATTTAGCGCATGGCAGTTGACTACGATCTAGCTATCGTCGGGAATGGGGCAAATGCCTTGGAGTTGGCTCATCGAGCCGCAAAGCTTAAAGCAAGAGTAGCATTGGTGACTGAGCCAGATGCCTTAAGTCAGTCTCGCTTGCAGCAGATCGCCATCCAGATGCGTAAAAGTAGCGCAGGTTGGAAAAAAGATGTGATCGCAGGAGAGGTTTCATTTGCCGCATTTTTACGTCAAGTACTTGCCATTCTTGCGCCCCAATCAGAATTGGAAGCCCTACGGGCTTTGGGGGTCGATGCGATCGTTGGCAGTGGGCAGTTTGTGAATGCGCGTACTTACGCTGTGGGTAAAAGACAACTGCGATCGCGTACCTATGCGATCGTGACCGATCCCCCTGTGGCAACGCGCAAAATTATCGGGCTAGAACAGAGTAACTATTTAACCTACGAGACCCTGTTTCAATTGGATCGTCTACCTGAGTCGCTCGCGATCGTGGGTGGAGATCTATATAGCTGCACGATCGCCCAAATCTTAAGCCATCTGGGTGTCACGGTAACGCTACTCTGCGACAGCAGCCATATTTTGCCCGATGTCGATGTGGAGGCAGTCAGGTTGCTGCAAGCCAAACTAGAGGTGGACGGCATTGAAATTTACACTTCCACCCGTGTTACGGCGATTTCTCCCTTAGAAATGACGAGCGAACAAAACGGGCAGGGAACTTCTCGCCAGAGAGTCTGGGTAGGGGAACGCACTTTTGAATGCGATCGCGTTTTGATGCCTTTCTTCTCAGATCCTTTACGACTCAACCTTGAAGCCGCCAAGGTGAAATTGCAGGGAGAAGCGATCGCGGTCAACGCCAAAGCTCAAACCAGTAATTCCCGTATCTATGCCTGTTATACCAGTGCTGACATTGCCAAAATTCTCAGGCACAGCCTGTTCTGGACGCTTACGCCGACTGCCCAACCTGCATTCGCGCCGATTTTATCAAAAACGCTTCCACAGCTTGCCCATCTGGGTATGACCGAGGTGGATGCAAGGCTGCGGTATGGCAAAAATCTTTATGTGCTGCGGCATCACTATGACGATCTAGGCTTTTGTAAGTTGCTTTGCCGCCAGAATGGCGAGATTGTCGGAGCTAGCCTTGTCGGTGACTGTGCTGGAGAATTAATCGAAACCGTCGCGATCGCCATACACACCAAGCTCAAAATCCATCAACTTGCCCAACTAGCCGATATTTCCTCTGGGATCGTAAGCACCACCGCCGCCAAATTTGCAGAACAGAAATCTGCCAGCGATAAAGGGAAGCAATTCCTGTTAGCAAAATGGTTTACCTTTCGCCGTGACTTTAACCTCTGATCGCTCTCTAGCTAAAATAGTAGAGACGAATCAAAGGTAGCACTATGCCCCGATACACAGGAATTTCTAGCGAAGCATTTAGACATCCATTAGATCGTCAAGCAGAACAGGCATTACGCAGCGTGCCAGGGTTCGATCTACTTGCTAGTAAATTTGTAGAGTTTCTCTACGAACGTCCCCAACTGATTTACAACACAGGCAACTGTATCCAAGTTGGACCCCGTCAATATGCCACCATCCACCGTTTATTTAGAGAAAGCGTCAGCGACCTAGATGTTTATCCCGAACCAGCGCTATTTGTGTCGCAAAATCCCAGTGCTAACAGCTACGCCCTGGGAAAAGATAACCCTTACATCGTAGTCAACTCGGGATTATTAGACCTACTCAGCGAAGCTGAAATTCGCGCTGTGCTTGCCCATGAGTTGGGGCATATCAAATGCGGACATACAACGCTAATTCAAATGGCAATGTGGGCGATGAGTGTCGTCTCAGCCATTAGCGAAATGACCTTTGGCCTAGGGGGCATTGTGAGTTCTGGATTAATCTATGCTTTCTTTGAGTGGCGACGCAAAGCCGAACTCTCCTCAGATCGAGCGGCATTATTGGTTACAGATGATGTCGATACCGTACTTCAGACCATGATGAAATTGTCTGGCGGAAGTCATGCCTTTGCCCATGAGATGAGCTTGCCAGAGTTTATTCGTCAGTCCGAAGATTACCAGGAGTTGGATAAAGATAACCTCAACCAAATTTACAAATTTTTGCTCTATAACGGGTACGGCTCTGGCTCTATGCTCAGCCATCCCTTCCCCGTCGAACGCGTGCATTACATTCGCGACTGGGCTGGCTCTGAGGAATATCGCCAGATTCGACTGGGTAACTACAAGCGTTCTGGCGCAACGGGTGCGGTCGATGTCACGCCTGAGGAACCCAAGGGCAAGCAAGAACCTAAAGCCGATACCAAGCAAGACCCAAAAACAAAGGACGAAGCCGAGGCACTGCGTCGCCAAATTGAAGAACTCCAAGACCAAATCAATCGCCTCAAGCGACAATAGATCCTTAAAAAAGTTATCTTCTATACGGATTAACGCTGAAGTTCTGCAAGATTTCGTCAAGTTTGGATTTATGATGATGTCAGTTTAGCGACCATTGCGTTCAACTATTGAGCCATGACGACAAATCAAGTGTCTTACACGCAAACTCAAATCTCTGCTTGGCTGAGAGGCCTAATCAGCATTGCTATGGCTGATAATGATTACAGCGAGCAAGAGCGTAGTCTATTCGATGAGATCAGTCATAGTCCCGACTTAGGACTAACGACAGAGCAAGGCATTTTTGAACCCATTAGCCCCGAAGAATTAGCAACGGCTTTGGGCGAAGATGTTCAAATCGCACAAAATTTTCTACGCACCGCTGTAATGATGGCTCTTGCGGATGGGCATTATACGGATACAGAAGATGCAACCATTCAGCAATTTTGTGTAGCTCTCAAACAGGAGATTAAACCTCTGTTAGAACTAAGGGGGAAATTAGAAGCTTCGTCTCATCACGAAGAACAGCATCCAGACTTACTCGAACCGATTAAAGAGTGGCTCGATCGCATGGAAGTCCACGATAACAGTTTAGCGAGATTTATCTGTAAGGTTATTCCTGCTCAATGTCCTTTCGAGCGAGATGTGTCCCTATTTGGTCGTAAAATCATGCATATTCCCGCGATGTGCAAGATTAACCCGCTTTATGATCAACTGGTTGGACTGCGTTTTCGATCGCTTAGTTACCTTGCCGATAAAGGTGAAGATATCTCTAGTTTCTATTAACCCTTTATGACGAAAGATCTAAAAGGGTCAGTAGATAACGACTCGCCATCACCCAATGTTTTAAAAGTGATCCTTGCCTTTCGGACTTGGGGCTGGGTGGGCTTTTGGTCGCAGGTGGTTTTGGGCGTAATTGCCGCCATCGTCCTATTGGTATTTGTCGGTACGCGTGCCATTAGTGGTGCTGTCAACACCCCAGCCCCTACAAATGTTAACCCAGGTACGCTGCCGGGCTTGGGCTTTGCTTGGGTAGGGCTTGCCATTGTTGGCATCAGCATCTATTGGAATTTTCGTTACACGCAACTATCTAAAAAGTTGCGATCGCCCGATCGCCCCAATCGAGTCCAGACCATTCGCCTGCTCAAGATTGGGATCGTAATTAGCCTTGTGGGTATGCTGATCACCCTAATTGGGGCATTTACGATCGTGGGATGGCTCACAGCTAAATCACAGCAGCAACAGCCAGGTGTGGGTGTGTTGATGGTTGTTCCCGTGCAATCGATCGATCTGCTCGTAGTACAGGCAAATACGAATATTATCTTGGCGCACTTTGCGGGTTTGGTCACTTCGTTGTGGCTGCTCAATCGGGTTACGGGTAAATCGAGCCGCGAATAATACCATTTTCAAAAAATGATACGTTGCCTCACTTTTTGAAAAGATCGCGCTCTGCGTGGAAACCAAAACCCGCGTTGTCTCAAATTCAAGAGAAATTGGTATAAGGAGCTTTGTTGTGCGTCTGGGCAAACTGTTGGATGTATTTTTGCAGTCCAACTGCCCTCTATGCGGGCGTTCTTCCGCCTCGATTATTTGTGTTGATTGCGATCGCCAAATTACGGCCTGTCGCTTTAAAGATTCCCTGCAACTGCCTCCCGATCGCAATCTTTCTGTGCCGCTATTTAGTTGGGGCGTATATGATGGCGCATTAAAACGGGCGATCGCTGCTTGCAAATACGAGCATCATCCTGAAATTGCGGAAGTTTTGGGCGAAAAGATCGGGGAAGCGTGGCTAAAAAGCTCAAATACTCGGGGAACTAAGCCTACAGTGATCCCCATTCCCATGCATGCTGAAAAGTTGAAAACGAGAGGCTTTAATCAGGCGGAAATTTTAGCCCGTAGTTTTTGTCAAGTCACCAAACTGCCCTGTATGCCACAACTTCTGCAACGGGTGAAATCAACCAAGCCCCAGATCGAAACCAAAAGCAAACAAGAACGCTTAGAAAATTTAGCGAAAGCCTTTGCGGTTCCTGACTCGGTTCGACTCAAACAGGCTGTGATTTTGCTAGACGATATTTACACGTCGGGTACGACGATTCGAGAAGCGATCGCCACCCTAGCTAGAGCCAAGATCGAAGTGAATAGCGCGATCGTCCTAGCTAGACCAAAGTTATACCTAGGAAAAGATTAAGGAAAAAGATTAAGGCTTTTCCAGTTCAGCCTTCATGCGTTCAAGGGTCACGTTCATCTGATCGAACATTTGCTGGGGTGTAACACCAAAATTACCCAACTGGGTTTGTAGTTGTTTCATCGTCATCTGTGCCATAAAGTCATCAGATAACTCAAACCGCTTCATAAAAATACGGTAGCGATCCATCATCTCTTCCATTTTTTCAATGAAGAGTTTTTTCCCCTCGCGATCGAACTTGCCATAGTCACCTCCAAGTTCCATCAGAGACTGATAGTCTTGAAACAGGTTACGGGCTTCATGTTGCACTATTTCCGAGTCAAAAAATCCCATGTTTATTGCTTGGCTATCTTACTTGCATCATTTTACCGCCCCAATCAGGTAACTGCCTCTCTCTGATGAGTGGTGATATCCCTACTAAAGTTTTACTAAAGTTTTGCCCTAAGCTTTTCCCAAGATCGCTTTTTGAAAAGCGGGACGTTCAGATAGGCGTTGCACGTAAGCCGCTACCACAGGATAGTCGTTGAAGGTAATGTTTAGCATCATCGGTGCATAGGCAAGCACCGCACCCACCGCTATATCTGCTACGGTTAATGCATCGCCACCTAAAAAGGGTTTCTCCGCCAAGATTTGACTCAAGGCTCCTAGCAAGCGGGGCATTTCTTTTTCTCTTACGGCTTCAGTAAAGAGCCCCGTACTCAAGGTGGAGTTGGCAAACATCACCCACTGCGTCGCGATCGCCCGTTGCTCTAAGGAATCGGTAAGATGCCCGTATTTTTCTGCCAAGTAGAGCAAAATTGCGCCAGATTCCCATAAGTTAAAGCTTTCATCTGCGATCGCAGGAACTTTCCCCATGGGGTTAATTACCAAAAACTCTGGCTTAAGATGATCTCCAGCCTGCATATCTAGCATCTCGAAATCGTAGGGAACTTGAATTTCTTCTAAGTACCACTGCACAATCGAAGCACGGCTCCGCTTACCACCGAAGAGTTTTAGCATATTTTCCTCATGTAATCTAGAACTTGCGATCGTCAAACACAGCGATCAAGCACCTGTATGCTCTGAAGATGCTGTCTTGGCAGATTCTTTTGCCCCTGTAACCACGTCCATCAAATAAGTTAGTTGTACGTTTGGTGCCAATGTAATTGTGTCACCATCACAAAGTTCGTAAGACGAAACCTTTGTATGGTTATTAATAATCACACCATTCACACTAGGTTTACCAGACAAGTCTCCATCAACAATACGATAGAGATAGCGCCCGTGCTCAGTCCCAGGTACTCTCAGTAATATTGCATGCTGACGGGAAACAAACCGAGAGTACAACTGAATGTTGTTGTTAACATCCCGTCCAATCGTGTACTTTAACCCGTCTAGTAATAGCTTTCTGCTACCCCTAGCATCTGAAATTAACAGAGCATGACTAACGTTTGTCTCACTCATTAGACCATCGAGAAAAGATTGATTTTGACGAACAGGCTTCCATAATCAATCATGCCACTTTACCTTAACTATGGTGAGGTCAATTTAATCATGAATAGCAAACCAGACATCGCATTAGTTTTCATAGTGCAAATGTCTTAACTTAACAAAGGCAAAATATCAAGCCTATATTATCCCAACTAAAAGCAATTCTAATCAAACTGTTAGACATTACCTGTGGAATTTATCTTCATTAAGTCTCGCATTACTTTACCCTACAAACGCAACTTAACCCCATGTTTTACAACAAACTTCTAAATTTCTCTGCTTGAGTCAAGATATTTAAGCAATTTGTGTGAGTATGTCTGCGAATTTTCATGAAGGTAATGTCAGTCGAGCCTTTCTTTAATCCTAGAGACTAGAATCGATCGCAAAAGTTGCCAAAATATCTGAGATCGAGAACCCTTCCTTAGTGTAAGTTCTATAAGTAGAAGATCGGGAAAGTATAGGAATCTGTCAAATGGACATTACTGAAATAAAACGTCAACTGCAAATTTTGTCGCAACGCCTGGGTAAAGCCCAGGACTATCTTTGACCTGCCTGCTTTAACTGCCAAGATCGATGACCTAGAGCAAACAGCGGCTCAGCCTGAATTTTGGAACGATGCTGCCCATGCCCAAACCAAGATGCAGGAGCTTGACGCGCTCAAGTCAAATCTAGAGAAAATTCATAGCTGGAAAGCTACGGTCGAAAATTTAGCCGCGATCGCGGAATTGCTTGAACTAGAAACCGATCCCGCGCTCCTTACAGAAGCTAGCCAAGATATTGCAAAACTGACCGATGAACTGGATCGCTGGGATATCGAGCAACTTTTGTCAGGAACCTACGACCAAAAAGATGCCGTATTAACCATCAATGCTGGGGCAGGTGGTACTGATGCTCAAGACTGGACAGAGATGTTGCTGCGCATGTACACGCGTTTTTGTGAGTCTAGGGGTTACCAAGTCGAGATTTCTGACATATCAGAGGGTGAAGAAGCAGGGATAAAATCTGTAACCTTACTCGTCCACGGGCGATATGCGTATGGCTATCTGATCGCTGAAAAAGGCACGCATCGACTGGTAAGAATTTCGCCATTTAACGCGAATGATAAGCGTCAGACCAGTTTTGCAGGTGTGGAGGTAATGCCTTTACTCGATGAAGATGTCCAACTTGATATCGATCCCAAAGAGTTAGAAATTACGACGACGCGTTCGGGCGGTAAGGGCGGGCAAAATGTCAACAAGGTAGAAACAGCGGTGCGCATTACCCACCTGCCTACAGGGATTTCTGTGCGTTGTACTCAAGAGCGATCGCAGTTGCAAAACAAAGAAAAAGCGATGCAAATTCTGAAAGCGAAGTTGTCGATTATTGCGCAAGAGCAACACGCTCAAAAGATTGCGGATATTCGCGGGGATATGGTCGAGGCTGCTTGGGGCAATCAAATTCGTAACTATGTGTTTCATCCCTACCAAATGGTGAAGGATTTGCGCACGGGTGTAGAAACGACCAGCATTCAAGATGTGATGAATGGCGAACTCGATCCATTTATTCAATCTTACTTACGGCAACAAAATCAACCTGTTTAAAGTCTATAGGGAAGTTGTAGTACGTCCATTGTTTTGATATTCTCCGAAACCAAATTATGACTAACTGGCACTTACCCCAAGATTTAAACCATCAAGATTCGAACGATAAGCTCACCAATTTGGCTCGTCTCTCGCTAGGGCAAAATCGCCTAGCGTGTCTATTAGGCAGATCCATCTTGAGTTCTCTACTGATTTTAGGAATGGGTGTGATGGCAGAGTCGGTATTGCGCTTAGATCTCTCCTCAGCATTTGCTCAGGTAGAATCTCAAACTCTGCTAGCACAGACTCAATTTACCGAAGAGCAAATTAATCGATATTCGGAGGCGGTTAATAAGATCGAAAAGAAACGTGAAGAAATCCTACGCCGAGCTAAAAACTCTCCAGGGTGGTCAACGATCGCACAAACCGCTAATAGGAAAGGTGTAGACGTTTGTAGCCTCAACCAATCTGAGCAACCCGCAGACATTCAAAGCCTGTGTCAGGAGTTAATTGATTTTTCTGAACAAGAAATCCGTAGGCATGGATTTAGCAACAACCGCGAGTTTAATCAACTGACCGTGACCCAACAGCAAGATCCCTCCCTGCAAGGACGCATTCAGGCGCGAATATTGCAATTAAGGGGCTATCGGTAATATTTAATCCATAAAGAATTACAACGAAGAATTGCAAGGAATCGCTTGAAACTCTCACCTAAATCTCGGTGGTTAATTTATGATTGATTAGATAGATCGTTATCATCATGAGGTTTAACAATGTCCGATCAGTATGCCTATCTGCGTGGGGAGTTTGTATCCCTAGACGATGCCACCATTAATATCCGAACTCACGGTTTTTTGTATGGCACAGCAGTATTTGAGGGCATTAAAGCCTATTGGCTTCCTGAAACTGGTCAGATGTCAGTGTTTCGCATGGTGGAGCATTACAAGCGGTTATTGCAAAGCTGTCGAATTTTGCGGTTGCGATCGCCGATTGACGCTGAAACAATGGGCAATTTGACCATTGACTTAATTCGTCGTAACCAATGCCAAGGTCCAACCTATATTCGTCCAATTGTTTATAAAGCCGACCTGCGTATTGGGCCGATTCTCACCGTTGAAAATACGAAGGATGACTTTTGCTTGTTTTCCGTGCCGATGGATGGCTATCTAGACACCAGTAAAGGACTCAAGGTGGGGGTTTCTTCTTGGCGCAGACTGGATGATAATGCCATTCCTGCAAGAGCTAAGGTAAATGGGGCTTATGTCAATACAGCTCTGGCAAAGACGGATGGATACTTGTCAGGGTTTGACGATGTTGTTGTGCTCACCAACGAAGGTCATGTCGCTGAGGGCAGTGCCATGAATTTGTTTTTAGTGCGAGATAATCAACTAATTACTAGCTCAATTACCGAAAATATTCTCGAAGGCATTACTCGCGACACAATTATTCAGCTAGCCCAACAAGAACTTGGATTGTCAATTGTTTCGCGCCCGATCGATCGCACCGAGCTTTATGTTGCCGATGAGGCATTTTTTGTCGGAACCGCAACGGAACTTGCACCCATTACTAGCTTTGATAATCGACCTGTGGGCGATGGTGAGGTTGGCACAATTTCTACCAAACTGCGAGACCTTTATAGCAAGGCAATTCATGGACTGTTGCCCCAGTATAGTCATTGGTTGACCAAGGTATAAGAGATCTTGGGGGGACTAAATTGCGGAAGCACCAAGAGGTAGAATAGCTTTTAGTAAACAAAGCCAAACAGACATGGAAATCAATGCCTACGCCCCTGACTTTGAGTTACCTAGTACAACAGGCGACGTCGTTCATTTGGGGCGCTGTTTAGAAACCTATTCTGCGATCGTGGTTGTTTTCATGTGCAACCATTGTCCCTATGTCAAAGCTTATCTAGAGCGGCTAATTGCCGTGCAAAATGACTATCAAGCTAAGGGAGTTACGCTCATTGGCGTCAATGCCAACGACGAACAAAAATATCCCGAAGATAGTTTTGACAAAATGAAAATCTACGCTCAGGACTGGGGACTAAATTTCCCCTATCTACGCGATCGCACCCAAGATGTTGCCCAAGCCTTTGGTGCAATCTGTACGCCTGAACCCTTTGTGCTCGATCGGCAAGGTATTCTGCGCTATCGAGGACAAATCGATGATAATTATCGTGATGCCAGTGCTGTAACTCGGCAAGATTTACGAGAAGCGATCGACCTTGTACTTCAAAGCAAGCCTTACGCCAAAGAGATGGAGCCAGCTCTCGGTTGTTCCGTCAAGTGGATATCCTAAGGCAGTCAAGGCGATCGATAGCAGGGAATTCTAACTTGCGGAATGCTTGCTATACAACCGATAACAGATAACCGATAACTGATAACCTCATATGCCAATCAAGTCAACCACACGCCATATTCAAATCTACGCTGCCACCGTCGAAAACAATGAGTTAATCGACAGCGAAAATACCCTAACCCTAGACATTGACCCTGAAAATGAGTTGAACTGGACAGATGGGGCAATTAAAAAGGTAAATAGTAAGTTTGATGCCTTGGTTGAAAACTATAAAGGCGCAGATCTCACCGAATATAATCTGCGTCGCATTGGCTCCGATCTAGAGCATTTTGTCCGATCGCTTTTGCAAAATGGCGAACTTACCTATAACCTCAATCACCGCGCCCTCAATTACAGCATGGGCTTGCCGCAAATTATTTCCACCGAAGCAGAGGGATAATAACTTCCTCAGCATTCAGACTCGGAATTTAGAATTCGGAACTTGGAATATAGTTTAGCCACCTCAGCGGTAAACTCTTTACCTCAGTCTTCAACGCATCAATTCAAAACCCACAATCCCATCATTTTTTCTATGTCAGAAGAAGCTACCCCAAAAGTGCCAGCGCAGCCTCCTGCGAAAGCTCCTGCAAAAGCTAAGGTTGAAAAGGTCAAAGAGCCAACCGTTGAAGAATTGCCCTTCGAGCAGTTCATTAACGAGCACTATCTACCTGCCTTAGCCAAGTCCTTTCAGAAGGCAGGAATTGCGGATTTACAGCTCAAGTTTGAAAATTCGCAAGTGCAAGGACGGTGGAACCAAAACTATCGCCAATTTACGGTTTATTTTTCTAAGCAAGATATCAGCGCTCAAAAAGCTTTTTCCTGTGCCGATGGTGGCCTATCACCGAGCACGATTGAGCCATTTCTGATTGATGAGCGTAAGGCAACGCTAGATTTACTGGTCTTTGGTGTCATGCAAAGATTAAATGCCCAAAAGTGGCTAGCACCCAATTAGGAATATAGCCACTAGGAATGAAGAGTATAAGAGCGTAGGCTTCGACTCATTTCGACTTCGCTCCCCGATCTTCGCTCTCTGACCTCCGCTCAACCTACGGGTGCTGAGCGGAGCAGAACTCAAAAGCATGGATTTGTCATCAATTCCTAGATTGTGCAGGACGATGGGTCTGATACGAACAAGCGAGAATCAAAGCAGATGCCTCTGCCGAGTCTGGAGACACCTGCGTTACGAGCTTATTGGGTGGAAAAGAGCGATTAATAATTTCCTTGCGGTTGTAATCGTAAGCAACAACTCCTTGCGTGCTTACTTCGCCTGTTTCACAGTTTCCGACTAAATGGGCTTTCACCAAGGCTAGACCTTGAACTTCGTTGGTATTAAATCGGGTATAGACTGCATAGGTTGTGGTTTCCCCTTGGATTTTAATCGAGGCAACATCAACATACTGATCGATCCCTGCTTTGGTTTGCGTTACCAAAACTAGTTGGGGCACTGAGGTTGGTGACTGCTTATGGCTGGGATTAGGAGTCAACTCCTCAGCGATCGCTACCGATGGTACAACCAATCCCAACAGCACCATTCCAAAGCAATGCAATGCTTTCATTACTACCTCTCCTCGCAAAGAATTTGCAGGTAAATATGGCAGTGGATTGTAGCAGCAGAAAGTGATAAACCTGAAGACTTGTGAAAAGTTGCCCCAACTTAGATAACCTGAGTGTTATCATACGCTGAACGCTAGGAGTGTCTGGGTAATCACCAGGCTGAGAAAACATCCTTAGAACCTGATTCGGCTCACACCGGCGTAGGAAAGCAAACAATTAAGGAAATTCTAAATTTTATGACTGGATCAAGCAATCATTCTGCTCCAACTCGTCGTGGGGCATATCGTGGCACTCAAATGCACTGTGCTCGTCAAGGAGACATCACAGAAGAAATGTACTATGTGGCTTGGCGAGAAAATTTGCCCGTTGAACTGATACGTTCAGAGGTCGCCAGAGGTCGGGCGATTATTCCAGCCAATAAAAACCATACCAACTTAGAGCCGATGACGATCGGGATTGCTTCTAAGTGCAAAGTCAATGCCAATATCGGGGCATCGCCCAATGTCTCAGACTTAAGTGAAGAAGTCGCAAAGCTAAATCTAGCCGTGAAGTATGGTGCGGACACCGTGATGGACTTGTCCACAGGTGGCGGCAATCTTGACGAAATTCGTACTGCAATCATCAATGCTTCGCCCGTGCCCATCGGTACAGTACCCATCTACCAAGCTTTAGAAAGCGTCCACGGCAATATCGAGAATCTTGCTCCAGAGGATTTCTTGCACATCATTGAAAAGCAAGCACAGCAAGGGGTTGACTATCAGACTATCCATGCTGGCATTTTGATCGAGCATTTGCCTCTCGTCAGAAATCGGCTTACAGGCATTGTTTCCCGTGGTGGCGGTATTCTGGCGCGATGGATGTTGCATCACCACAAGCAAAATCCTCTCTACACCCACTTTGGTGACATTATCGAAATCTTTAAGCGCTATGATGTGTCGTTCAGCTTAGGAGATTCTCTGCGTCCTGGCTGCACGCACGATGCCTCGGATGAGGCGCAGTTAGCCGAACTCAAAACCCTCGGTAAGCTGACTCGTCGCGCGTGGGAACATGATATTCAAGTCATGGTTGAAGGTCCCGGTCACGTACCGATGGATCAGATTGAATTTAACGTGCGCAAGCAAATGGAAGAATGCTCTGAAGCTCCTTTTTACGTGCTAGGACCTCTGGTTACAGACATTGCTCCAGGCTACGATCACATCACCAGTGCGATCGGGGCAGCGATGGCAGGTTGGTATGGTACGGCAATGCTTTGCTACGTCACACCTAAAGAACATTTAGGACTTCCCAATGCTGAAGATGTGCGTAACGGCTTGATTGCTTATAAAATTGCCGCCCATGCTGCGGATATTGCCCGTCATCGCCCTGGCGCACGCGATCGCGATGACGAACTTTCCCGCGCTCGTTATAACTTTGACTGGAATCGTCAGTTTGAGCTATCTCTCGATCCAGAACGGGCGAAGGAATATCACGACGAATCCCTGCCTGCCGACATTTACAAAACCGCTGAGTTTTGTTCTATGTGTGGGCCTAAATTCTGTCCAATGCAGACCAAGGTAGATGCGGATGCTCTCACGGAGCTAGAGAAGTTCCTTGCTAGGGAACCTGTCGCGCAAGCATAATTCATTCTTTCCCGTTTGAGATCGGTCTATCGTCTTAATAAAGCCCCTCTTCTTACTTTGGAAGAGGGGCTTTATATTTGGGATAAAATTGATTCAGAGTTCGCTCAAAGTTCTGAATTAAGCCTATACATCTTTCCATGTTCTACAAGGATTAAGATTTGAAAAGTATTTGGACAAAGTATACAGTCATGACTATTCACACATTTACTGTTACACGATTTCAATCATAGGCATGTCATTCTCTAAAGTTACAAACACTTTGAGATTTTAGAAATCATCTCAAAACCACAAGAATGTTTGGATAACATTTACAGGGATAACCACTATGACTTTTCCAGACTTACTTTTGAGAAAAAGTTCTCTTGCTTCACGTCGTACTTTGATGAAGTGGGGACTTGTTAGTTTGGGCACAGCAATGCTGACAGGAGTTCCTCAAGCATTAATGGCTCAACCCGGAAGCAGTATGAAGATGCTGACTTTTAACGCGGATGATTTTGGCATTCTCAACTTTGCTCTGTTATTAGAGGAACTGGAGGCAGCATTTTATCCAGCCGTAATTAAGAGTAACCAAATCACTGATGCCAAAGAACTCGATTATTTGAGTGCATTGGGCAACCATGAAGCCGCCCATGTTAAGTTCCTACGCGGTGTCTTAGGAAATAATGCCACGTTTCAAACTAGCGATCTGAGTTTCAACCGTCAGGGACTAAGTATGCTACTCAGCGATCGCAACAAAATCTTAAATACAGCAGTTACGTTAGAAGACTTGGGCATCCATGCCTATAACGGTGCAGGACCAAGCTTGACCAACCCAACCTATATTCTGGCAGCAGGTTCTATTGTTTCTGTCGAAGCTCGTCATGCCGCAGGAATGAGAGCCCTTTTGGGACGACCCACTACCGAATCAGACAACGAACGTCCGATCAGAAATGCTGACCTGCAAACAAATCTGAATCCATTTAAAGGTCGTGCTTACGACGAGTTGTACACGCCGAAGCAGATCGTCTCTGTGGTTAGCTCATTCGGAATATTGAACAACTCGATTAACGGTTCGTTAGTCGCTTAACCAAGGAGATCTTGAACTATGAAACTCTTTTTTAACGCGATCGCGCAACCAACAGGAATAACTTTCTTGCCTTATCACCACTTCTTTAGCAATCTACTCAGCCGATTGAGCCAAACTTTTCACAGTATCCTAGCTTCTGCGAAATATGCCGTGTTAATTTTTCTGCTCTCCTTAGCCTTTGCTCCAACTGTTTCTGCCTACGCTCAAAGTACAACTCAGAGCGATATCCTCACACCCCAGCAGGTAGTGGAATATGCCCTGACCTTAGAAAAGCTGGAAGCTGATTTTTATCGTCACGCCATTACCGCGACGCAAAGTGGTTCTCTAACAGGAGTTCCTGATGTCGCAAAAGCATTGCTGGCTTCCTATGGTGAGGATGAAATGCAACATGTTACTGACCTCTCATCTGTGTTGCGCTCACTAGGAGGTAACCCTGATGAGATCGCCATTCCAGCCAATCCAAATTACAGTGCTATTTTAAATCGCGACCCCTTTGCCAATCCTGCTGACCTCCTGCTTGCAGGACAATATGTTGAGGATCTAGGAGTCGCTGCTTACAAAGGACAGGTACAAAATTTACTGATGGCAGGTGAATCAGGTAAAACGGTGCTGGCTGCAGCCTTAGAGATTCATTCGGTGGAAGCTCGCCATGCCGCAGGTATCCGCTTCTTGAGACAAACGTTACTGGGTAACGATGTGCGTCCTTGGATTAGAGATGCCAGTGAGGTAATTTACAACGAAAATCGTGGTGATTCCCCTATTCCCTTCAGTTCTGAGGCATTTGACGGATATGCAACCAAAGAGGAAGTCATGGCATTGGTTAATCCAATTTTAACCACGCAACCATCGTCAACGGTTCCCAGTCCATCGGAGACTCCAAGCGGTCAACCTGCACCTGTTCAGGGGCTATGGTAAATCCTGTTGGGATTCAATCAAGGGATGTGTTACAAAAAACGAAAGTAGCACATTCCTCTCCTAGGATACATTCGCACCAGTGCGAATGTATCCTAGACCCGAGCTAATTCATACTCCACAAAAAATTTGGATATACAAACCATGTCTGAACCAATTGGACAAAAAATCAATACCAACCTTGAACAGGCAAAGGGAAAGGGGAAACTGAGAGTTGACAACATTCGAGAAATTGTCAGAGATGCAGTTTCTCAAACGATCTCGGAATTAAAAGAAGGTACAGGGGAGATTGGTCTGATTGTCAAAGATGCAGTTTCTGCCATGATTGCCGATTTGAAAGGAAGAGGACAGCATGACACTGAAGAAATAACAGCCTCTATTCAAGGAGCGATCGAGGGAGGTATTCATCAAAGACAGCAAGAAATCGATCGGCAACGCGCAAAATTACAAGAAATTCAAGCTCAGATTGATGAGCAACAAAAACAATTGGATCGAGAAGTTGGGATTGTCCTGATTAATATCGATGCCAACGCACCTGAGGACTCGATGAAGTCGGCAGTTGGTCAAGCGGTTAGCACCGTGAGAGAAAACCATGATTCAGTCAAGTTTCAGCAACAATATCTCAAGCTCAAATCCCAATTGGAAAGCTTGGATGAGAAGCTACTAGCTCGTTATGGCGATCGCTACGGTGAAGTCAAACACCAATGGGAAAATGCCAAAACTTGGTATCAAAAGACCAAAACCGAAGCAGAAGCGAGTGAAACTTTACCCTTACAGCAAAAGCAATCAGAACTTGAGAGCGATCTGGGCGATCTGGGTACGGTAATTGCTCGCAAAGAGCACGAGGTGAAAGAGCAATTAAAAGCGACGCTTCAAGCCCTTTGGCAGGGTAGAAAAGCTAAGCGCTGATTAAGGTCACGGAAATTACTTAGGAAATTAACGATGAAAATACTTCAAATTATTTTGGGAATTGTTGTGCCTCCCGTGGGCGTTTTTCTGTCCTATGGGTTCAGTAGCGCCTTGTTAATCAACATTGGGCTGACCTTATTAGGTTGGGTACCTGGAAGCATCCATGCTGTGTGGGCGATTACTAAGCATCAAGAACAAACGACAAATAACTAACTACGAAATTTATTAGGAGAAAAATATGCTCGGATACTTTTTTACCATTTTGGCAACTGCCTTAAGTCTACTTGTGGTTGACATTATTGTGCCAGGCGTAGACATTGCCAACTTTCCCTCAGCGATGTTGGCAGCGATCGTGATTGGACTAGTTAACTCTTCGATTAGACCCGTGCTTTCGGTTTTGTCGCTTCCTCTCACTTTTTTAACTTTGGGTGCTTTCTCTTTAGTGATCAATGGATTTTGTCTGTGGCTAGCTTCAATTCTCGTGCCTGGGTTCAGTATGAATGGGCTTTTGGCATTCATCCTTGCTCCCGTTATCCTATCTTTTGCCAGTACTTTCTTAAACAAATACTTTGCCGAAAGAGGAACAGAAAAATCTAATTCTACTAAATCTTAGGAATGAACAATGAACTTCCCTCAAAATGCTCGTAAGCTCTTCTCTGCATTCGCTCTAGCTTTTATCCTAATTTTTACGACTGCCTGTGGAGCGAGTACAACTCAATCCGTTCGTTCGATCGCCACAAATCAACCTGCAGAGTATGAACAGTTAGCTAGGGGCAACTCTGCCCAAGGACAGAACTTTGGCGATTGGGTAATTAAAACTAGCCAAGGCTTAATTAAAGATGTCTATGTGCGTGACAACAACAAATTGGGAGTTGTGATTTCACCTAAGGTTTTACCCAGCGATGTAAAGACTCTGGCAAAATCCTTAACTCAGGGCTTTCGCCATAACTTTCCCGATCGCGACTTTACGGTTTTAGTCTATGCACCAGATAAACAGTTGATTCTCACCGCTCATTACGATACCCAGTCAAAGCAAATTGAATATCAGCAGCCTAGCTGAGAGATTGACTATTAGAAAAACCAAGAGAGAATATGCCGAATACTAGTGATGAGTACAAACGCCAAGTGATGAAGGATTTGGCAGGGGGCGATAAAGAGCCCCTATCAGATGATGGCGAACAGTATCAGAGCTTTGATGACTTTGCCCAAAGATCTTCACGCGAAGAACGGCGAAGCCTCTTCAGCAACTTCTTCAACCACGATCGCATTCCAACCGCACAAATGGAACCTGAGTTGCAAAAAGCGATCGCTCAAATCAAGCCCAACGAACAGAAAAATGTTGCAAAGGAGTTTTTAAACAACCTGAAGAAGAGGGGGCTAAGCGATCGGGATCTAGAAAAACAATTGGATCTGACTACCCACGATCCCAATCGGATGAAAGCTGAAGATGTGAGCAAGTTAGCTAGTTTTGCCTATCACGCTCACCCTGACATTTTTCATGATGTACTGGCGGATCGACCTGCTCTAGTTATGTTTCTTAGCAATCCTATCGTTGGTGCTGCTTTGGGAGCGATCGCGGCAAAGTGGATCGGTAAGAAATAACTTATCTTACAGTCCCTTCCATCTCATACCAAACACTTTAGAGGAAAATCAAGATGAATAGTAATCAAGATATGGTTGAAGTTGAAGCCGATCGGAATGATGCAAATCGCGATCCCATTTCTGGTGAACCGGGAGCCCATCCCCTAGGGACGGGAGTGGGAGCCGCAGGAGCGGGCACGATCGCAACCGTAGTCGGTGGCGTAGTCGGTGGACCGGTCGGAGCAGTCGTGGGAGCCTTGGTAGGTTCGGTGATTGGGGGATTGGCAGGTAAAGAGACGGCTGAAGGGGTGAATCCTACATTTGAAGATAATCATTGGCGCGAAAATTACGCCACTCGTCCCTATGCTGACCCAACTTTGCAATATGAAGACTACCAACCTGGCTATCGCATTGGTTATGAAGGTTACGCTCACTATGCTCATACGGGTCGAAGCTACAACGATCTCGAACCCGAACTAAGGCGCGATTATGAGAACACTCACGGCGATACGCGCATACATTGGGAAAAAGCCAAACATGCGGTGCGAGATGCTTGGGAACAAGCTGCTACATCAGCAAAGAAGTAGCGATATATTTCGTTCCTAAATTACAGATCGGAGATTCTTTTTTTGCCCAGAATCGTAGGGATAATCATGAACTGCCGCTACTGAACAAATAACATTAGGCTCACATGCGTCCCTTTATCCTTCGGATTATGAATTCGCTCAGAGGTTCCCGTAATACGTTTCCTTATGAATATGTCGATGACGATATCAGCAATCGGCGGGTTGAAGCTCTTATTGACGGGGCTTTTGCGATCGTGTTAACGCTGTTAGCACTAGAGATCAAATCCCCCCATGCCGATTCCGATCTGAAACTGACCGAGGCGTTAATTGCGCTTAGTCCTAAGATCTTTGCTTATTTTTTGAGCTTTATTATTTTAGGATTGCTGTGGTTTGGGCATCAAATGATGGCGCATTATGTCAAACGATCCGATCGCAACCATATTCTGCTTAATCTTCTATTTTTGATGTTTGTTGCCTTGATTCCTTTTTCTACAGCGCTCTTGGGAGAAAATCTGCAATATCATTCTGCCACGATCGTCTATGGGGTAAATTTATTCATTACAGGCTTAATTCAGTACTTGCACTGGGAATATATGTCTAGCCAAAATCGCCTCATCGATTCCGAACTAGATCGCAGGATCGTGCGGTCAGTTCAAAAAACTTTCCTAGCGATTCCTCTGGTCTGCGGTCTTGGCATTGGTGTTTCTTTTGTGAGCATTCCTGCGGGATTGTTGCTATATGGCTTAAGCACAGCATTTGGCGCGAGTAGAATGACCGCAATTTTCCATCGTTCTCACTATCCCCATGCCTAGGGAACCATCAGTTTGGGAGATGAAAACCTGAAATGCCATACCTTCCAACCATCCCCACCCTACCCTTCGAGAAGTCATACCAATTTCTCTTGAATTTGCGCTAGAAAAAAGGTGCGAGAATTCGTCTGTTGTCTATCTTGTCTCCTTCACAAATAATAGCGGGATAAGTGCGATCGCGCGGGCGATCGCAGACAGAAAGAATACACCCCACAAGCCTTCGTAGTGCGCGAACTGAGCGAGGAAACTACCAGCGGTTGTGCCTAAAGCGCCGCTAACTCCTGCGCTCGCTGCGGCAATTGCAAAAAAAGTCGCCCGATACTGCATCGGTGCAATATCGATCTGGATATTATTGCTACAGAGATCGATCGCGCTCCAAGTTCCTCCCCAAACGATATGGAACAAAGCCAGATAGATAAATAAATGTGCCTGCAAGGGCGCAGTATTGGTGAGCAGCCAGAATAGAGGTGTGGCAGCGATCGCAATTCCCGCACATAGCAATAGGGGACGGTTGCCTAAGCGATCGCTCAGTCGTCCCCAGACCAATAGCATCACCATATTTGCGCCAATGTAGAGGGTATTAAACAAAGTGACCCAAGTTACCTCTAAGCCCAAATCATCCAGCATATAAAGATTAAAAAACGGAGCGCTGAGATTGAGGGCAAATCCCCATAGGGCAGCGTAAAGCAGAAAGATCGCGAGGTTGCGATCGCCAAAAAGAGCGGATAGATCCTTGTATAGGGAAGGGTTCTCCTGTTGGCATTCCTGCGGATTGATATCCACCATAAATTGCTGGCAGCCCAAGCTCACTATCCCTGCCACAATGCCAACACCCAAGACAATGCCATAGCCTGCAATCTCTCCTTCTTTCCATTCCGACACTACCAAACTTGCGATCGGTAAGCAGAGTAGACTAGCCAAATTACTCACAAGATAGCGAACGCTATAGTAGCGCCCCCGTAATTGCGCGGGTACTAGGGCAGCAAGCCAAGTCATCCATGATGCACTGCCTAACGCCCCAAGAATATTGGAGCTAAATATTAACGCTAGGGTCAAGTACACCAGTTGCCTAGGGCGATCGGCGTCAAAAATAATGCCTAAAAGCAGCAACAGCCACAATAATCGTGCAGGTAGAAATATCCACAGCCCATAGAAACAACGGCTATGGGTGCGATTGGATAGCAGGGCTCCTAGGGGTTGCAAAAGATTTGCCAGCATCGGCACGGAAGACAACATACCAATTTCCACTGGATTAGCGCCAAGGTCTAGTAGAAATTTGTTGAGTAAAACGCCACCAGTCACGCTGTTAAAGACTGCCGCCAGACCTCCATCGATCGTGGAAGATCGAAGGCTATTGCGCATGGAGACTCTTGGTTTGATGCTTTCAACTAAAGAGGTGCTTAGGGCAGAGTTGTCAAAAGATTCCTCAATCATCGGTTCGCCATTGACAGTTGCCAACAAGCTAGGGATAGAAGCCCTAAACTAATCGCCCAAAGGAAAATCATCCACAACGCGATCGCTGCTCCATTAACACCGATTCCAGAATCATCCAATGCAGTATAGGTCAAAGGATTAGAATTTCCTGGAGATAAATTCATAGGTAATTTTCATAATTAGAATCTCACAAACTCGTATAAACCGCCGCGCTGAAGCGCCTGTTGATATGCTGGACGTTGATGAATGCGATCCAGAAAAGACATCAGCCTAGGACGACTCGTATTTAGTCCACCCCTCGCCGCTGCCGCCTCTAGCGGGAAACTCATCTGGATATCAGCGGCAGTAAATTCGTTACCCGCAAACCATTCAGTTTTTCCCATCTCTGCCTCTAGGAAATCTAGGTGTAGTGTAATTTGAGGTTCAATAAACGAGCTTTTGACACGACCAGCGATCGCTCTGGCAATCGGACGTATAAAAAAAGGCATTGACTGCTTCTCAATTTGGTCGAAAACAAGTTTGAGTAGTAACGGTGGCATTGCTGAGCCTTCGGCGTAATGGAGCCAGTAGGTGTAACGCAACCGTTCTGGGGTACGTGGCGCAGGAATAAGCTGTCCGTTGCCGTAGCGTTCAACGAGGTATTCGATAATTGCTCCAGATTCTGCCAAGGTTAGTCCGTCGTCAGTAATCACTGGCGACTTACCAAGCGGATGCACTTGACGCAGTGATGCTGGTGCTAGCATAGTTTTGGGGTCGCGCTCGTAGCACTTGATTTCGTATTCTAATTTGAGTTCTTCTAGAAGCCAAAGCACGCGCTGAGAACGGGAATTGTTTAAGTGGTGGACGATTATCATTAGGTTCCTTCCTTATAAGTTTTTGCCCACAGATGTAAACTGGCATTAGAGAAGTGAATCTTCCTCAAATCTCAAGCTTGGCAGAATTTTATTGTGTAACAAATCTCGAATCTCGTTGTCTCTAAGCATCAATGCCTGCGCTAATTCAATTAGCATAACTTGAATCTGCGATCGATTCATCTTTTGAATAGAATCTTCCACTATTTCCATTTGGAATTCTTGTTCCAGAGTCAAACTCAATCTTAAGTTTGGCAGAATTTCATTATTTAGCAAATCCTGAATCGCGTTGTCTTTAATCATCACGATTCGCGCTAGTTCGACGATCAGATCTCCCATTTGCGATCGATTCATCTGCTGAACGGAATCTTCCACTAATCTCATTTGGAATTCTTGTTCTAGAGTCAGGCTAAGTGAGTCAATATTCATGGTAAACCTCTCAATAAGTAAGCCGAGAATAGCAAGACAAATTTATGAGTTTTCCCATTAGCAACGAAATAAGGATTTGCTCCTGATTAAGCTTGCGGAATGCTTGCATGAGTCGAATTATTCTGCAATCATCCTGACAGGTTGTCGGGTTATTTCATGCATGAATTGACTCAATTGATTGATAGCGACACAAAACTTAGGAATATCAGGGACTTAAGTCCATATTGGTTGCAAATTTACTTAAAATTGGGATAAAACTGGGAAAGAAGGAATGCAATAGCTCCCTCAACTATAGCGATTCTTAATTGTTTGCGAACGCGGTATGGGCTTCCAGTTCGTGCAGGCAAGATGCCTGCGCTACAAATTAATGACAACTCATTTAGGATTGCTATGGTGGTTTTGCGTTTGGATAACTTTAGGTATAGCTATATTTCTTGATGAACCAAGTTTTGACAAATTGAGTTAAGACGCAATAGCAGGTAAGGATTAAAGCCAGCCAGAGAAAATAAACGGCTGGTAAGGGAACAAACCCTAAACTGGTGGCAAGGGGAGAAAAGGGTAAATACATACCTACACCCATTACAGTAGCGGTAATCATGAGCATGGGTAAAGAAGCCCGACTTTGGAAAAAAGGAACTTTAGCCGTGCGAATGACATGGACTATCAGCGTTTGAGTCATCAGGCTTTCCACAAACCACCCCGTTTGGAACAAGGCTTGATGCTCTTTAGAATTCGCTCCAAATACAAACCACATCAGGGCATAGGTGGCATAGTCAAAGATGGAGCTAATCGGGCCGATGAATATCATAAATCGCTGAATATTATCAATTTTCCACTTTGGCGGCTTCACCAATTCTTCTCGATCCACATCATCAAAGGGGATGCCCGTTTGCGAAAAGTCGTAGAGCAGATTATTGATCAATATCTGCACGGGCTGCATTGGTAAAAATGGTAGGATCGCACTCGCGCCCAAGACACTAAACATATTGCCAAAGTTAGAGCTAGTACCCATTCTGATGTATTTGATGATATTCGCAAAGGTCTTGCGACCTTCAACCACTCCAGAGCTTAGGACTAACAGATTTTTTTCTAATAAAATGATATCTGCCGACTCCTTAGCAATATCGACTGCCGTATCCACGGAAATACCCACATCCGCTTCCCTTAAAGCCGCCGCATCATTGATCCCATCTCCCATATATCCCACAATCGTGCCTTTCTTTCGCAGCACCTGAATCACTTTGGCTTTTTGGGTGGGAGAGAACTTCGCAAAAATCGTTGTGGTGGCTGCGACTTCGGCTAACCGATCGTCGGATAAAGATTCAATCTCACTGCCTAATAAAACATGATGGACGGGCAAGCCCACATCTTTAGAGATTTTTCGAGTAATCACTTCATTGTCGCCTGTTAAAATTTTGACATCGACGCCAGAGCGCTTCAGGGCTTTAATCGCCTCTGCCGCAGAATCTTTGGGCGGATCGAGAAAGGCAATGTTCCCTAATAGAACCAGATCGCTTTCGTCAGCGATCGCATAATGGGATTGATCCTTTGGCATCACCTTGTAGGCAACGGCAATTACCCGCAATCCATCGGCGTTGAGTGCTTGTTGTAAGTCAGCTACCTTTTTACGGGCTGATTCATCCATCGCTACAACCTCGTCATTGACTTTGAGTTGGGTGCAAACTTTTAGGATTTCTTCCACTGCACCTTTGCAAATTAGCACATGCTGTTTCCCCATTTCTTCGATCACGACAGACATGCGACGGCGCACAAAGTCAAAGGGAATTTCGTCAAATTTCTGGTAGTTTTTCTCAATTTCTAAAGATTCGAGTTCGCGATCGTGTTCGAGAACGGCGATATCCAACAAGTTTTTTAAACCCGTCTGATAAAAGCTATTGAGATAGGCATATTTGAGCACATCGGTACTCTCTTGACCGTAGGGGTCTAAGTGCCGTTGCAAGACGATTCTATCTTGGGTCAGCGTCCCTGTTTTGTCCGTACAGAGAATATTCATGGAGCCAAAATCTTGAATCGCATCAATATTTTTGACAATCACCTTTTTATCAGACATCGAGATCGCTCCCTTCGCCAAATTAGCCGTGACAATCACAGGTAACATTTCAGGAGCCAGTCCCACCGCCACAGATAAAGAGAAGGTGAAGGCTTCGACCCAATTGCCTTTAACGATTCCATTGATTAAAAAGACGAGGGGAGCCATGATCAGCATGAAGCGCAACAGCAGCATGGTGACGCCATTCACCCCTTTATCAAAGCTGGTGCGGGGTTTGCGCCGACTGACAGTTTTAGCCAAGGATGCCAAATAGGTATGCCTGCCAGTTTCGGCGACAACGGCGGTTCCCGAACCACTCACGACTGCCGTACCCATAAAACAGAGATTCGCTAGTTCTAAGGGATTTTTCTCCTTGTCATCGGGGAGTTCTACGTGCTTTTCGGCGGGCAGAGACTCTCCAGTGAGGGTAGATTGGCTGAGAAATAAATCCTTTGCCGCAATCAGCCTGACATCGGCTGGGATCATATCTCCTGCCGACAGAAAAATAACATCCCCAGGCACAAGCAACTTCACTGCAATTTCTTTGCCTGCGTTTGCCCCCTTTACTTCTTTCGTTTCAGATTTTGGAGCCGTATTTTGTATGGCATCTTGGCGACTCACCGTAGCAGTTGAACTCACCATTTCTCGCAGCTTTTCGGCAGCTTTGTTCGATTGAAATTCTTGGGAGAAGCGCAGCAATCCCCCAAAAATCACCATGATGAAAATGATTGCGGCGGCAGTCGTACTCCCTGTCAACAGTGAAATCACCGCGAGAACGATGAGTAACAGCGACAGGGGATTTGTTACCGTTTTCAGCAGTTGGATATGCCATGCGATCGGTTTTTCGCGAGCGATTTCATTCAGCCCATATTTCTCTAGCCGTTGCTTGGCTTCACGATCGCTCAGCCCCTTTAGCGAAGTATCGAATAAGTGTAAAACTCCATCCACATCACAGTTCGCCATTTCGATCAGCGCTTTGGATGACTCCACATCTGAGCTAGATCTTGTTTTAGGCTTTTTGGGTGCATCGGTAGCTTTGCCTAATCGCGTCATAAAATCATTTCCTTTGGTTGGTCAAATCAACTGATAACCTTGCTATTTCGCGTACTCTAAGCGATCGCTGTTTGATTTACTGAATGAATTGATTGATTACGATATAGAACCTATATGATGACATCTTACTTCTAAGGTTTGAAATGATTTCAATACAACTCATTCAATTCCAACACTCCTTGCAACATGATTTCAAACATCCCTATGTCATAGTATTTGAGATCGAAGAGATAATTAAACGCTCGCTTTAATCGCAGCAATCTATAGGACACCTCTATTAATTGACTTATTCTCAATAACAAGAGTCTGAAACCTTGAGGCTTCGTTTAAATTCTCAATTATTTTGAATTTCTTGAGGTGCCCTATAGCTAACCAATATAGGGATTCAATAGATGAAATGGCTTGTAACGATCGCTGCTTTGATTTTGATTGGCATTGGACTTGCCATTGTTTATGGTAAATATCGATGGCAGCTAGATACTGCTAATCTACGGGCTAAGTTTGCCAATGAACGCCAGATCGTTAAGCCCAAATTTTATCGCGAAGAAGAGCTTGAAGGTCTGCCGACACCTGTGCAACGATTCTTTCGGAAAGTGTTGAAAAACGGACAGCCTATGATTGCTGCGGTGAAGGTCATGCATCGAGGTCAGTTCAACATGAGCGAAACAGAAGTGAAGTGGAATCCTTTTACCTCAACACAAGTTGCGATCGCTCAGCCTCTTGGCTTTGATTGGGATGGGCATATCCAAATGGCTCCAGGTGTGAATGCATTCGTTCACGATACCTATCTACTAGGGAAAGGCAACTTACATGCATCATTACTCGGGTTGTTCGTGCTTGCCCATTTGCACGATACCCCTGAGCTAAACCAAGGCGAATTGCTCCGATTCTTTGCCGAAGCAGCGTGGTATCCCACAGCACTTTTGCCCAGTCAGGGCGTGTGCTGGGAAGCGATCGATGACCTCTCTGCCCGTGGGACTCTGACCGATGGTGCAACCACAGCCTCCCTCGTATTTCGGTTTAATGCTGACGGGGCGATCGATAGCGTTCGTGCAGACGCTCGGTATGGAACCTTTGGTGGCAAGCTGCTAGCGATGCCTTGGAACTGCCGATTTGGTGAATACACAGTACAGCATGGGATGTCTATTCCCTTATATGGCGAAGTGGAATGGGAGCGTCCAGAAGATACCTGGCTGTATTTTAAAGGGCAAATCACAGAAATTGACTACGAGTTTGTGTCATGAGCTCATCTAGCATAATCAGCCATGATTCGTCGCTAGAGGTGAAATTGAACAAATAAAGCGTGAGATTGAATCTGCCTAAGGCAATCTAGCTATGAAGGAGGCATCCATGTTTAAGTCAAAGGCGCGAACGTTCTGGCAAACTTATGACTGTTAGCACTGCACCTATATTATCTCCTACCCTAAAAAATCGGATTACGATTCATGTGCGGAACCTGCATAGACACTATGGCAAAACGATCGCCATTCGAGGCATCGATCTAGATGTACGGCAAGGTGAACTATTTGGGTTGATTGGAGCCGATGGTGCTGGTAAGACTACGACCTTCAACATTCTAGGCGGGGTCATGGAGGCAACGGCAGGTACAGTGCAAATTTTGGGGTTGTCTCCGAGGGAGGCTCGTAACTACTCAGGGTATCTGACCCAGCAATTTTCGCTCTATCCCGATCTGAGCGTTGACGAAAACATTAACTACAGTGCTGGACTCCGATTAGTGCCAGAAAATCAACTGGAAGCGCGACGCAATAAATATCTCACGTTGATGCAGTTGGAGCGGTTTCGCGATCGCTTGGCTGGAAAGCTTTCGGGTGGGATGAAGCAAAAATTAGCCCTTTGTTGTGCTTTGATTGCCGAACCCCAAGTTCTGTTGCTCGACGAGCCTACGACAGGAGTTGATACGGTGGCGCGACGAGAGTTTTGGGATATTCTGGCAGGACTTACTAGGCAGGGGATTACGGTCATTGTTGCTACGCCCGACCTAGACGAAGCGGAACGGTGCGATCGCGTTGCCTTACTCCACAATGGCGAGATTCAACAAATGAATACGCCATCTGCCTTGAAAGCTAAACTAGGGCTGCAACGGCTTGTGATTCGCACACCAGAACTACTTGAAACGGAACAGATGTTAAGACAAGCGATCGATCCGTTGCAGGGACAAATTGCCGATGTGGCAACCTTTGGCGATCGTGTCGAAGTGTTAGTCCGAGATTCCAAGTACGGCGAGATTCAAGTCCGCGACCTGCTCGATCTCCATCAAGTGTCCTACGATCGCATCCAGCCCGAAGAACCGACCTTAGAAAATGTTTTTGTCACGCTTTTACGACGGAAAGGATCTGTGCCACAATCGATCCCTTTTCCCCGACACAATATGTCGGGGGAGCAAGGGCAAGGGAAAGGCGCTAAGATTGCGATCGCTGCCCATAATCTCAATCGTATCTTTGGGAATTTCCATGCGGTGAACGAGCTAAACCTCGATATTCACTACGGCGAAGTGTATGGATTGCTCGGTGCAAATGGTGCTGGAAAAACTACCGCAATTAAAATGCTGTGTGGCCTCTTACCCGTTAGTTCGGGTGAGGTTTCGCTGGCGGGAGAAACGGGCAATCTCCGAAGCCCAGAACTGAGACAGCAGATTGGCTACATGAGTCAGAAATTTACCCTCTATGATGACCTGACCATTCTCGAAAATTTACAGTTTTACAGTGGGGTTTATGGCATTCCTCAGCGACAGCAACATGAAAAAATCAAATGGGTACTCGCAACCTGTGGACTGGAAGGACAAGAACATCTCTTGACGCGACAACTCCCAGGGGGATGGAAACAGCGTGTTTCCTTTGGAGCCTGCGTGATGCACGAACCGAAGATTTTATTTTTAGATGAGCCCACTTCAGGAGCCGATGTGCTGGCAAGGCAACAGTTCTGGCAATTGATTAATGAGTTTGCCCGCAATGGTACAGCGATTCTCGTGACGACACACTACATGAACGAGGCGGAACAGTGCAATCGCCTTTGTTTTATGGTAGCGGGGCGCAAAGTCACCGAGGGATCTGCGAGTGAAATTAAAGCAGCTCAGCCAGGGCAGCTATTTGAACTGCATGTCGAACAATTACAGGAGAGTTACGATCGCTTACGGCAACACTTAGAACCTTGGCGCGTATCCATCTTTGGCGATCGCCTCCATATCGTGCTAGATCGTCCCGATCTGGAACTTCCTCAAGTCAAATCGCTACTGCAAAGTGCCAATTTATCCTTCTCCGATCTGCAATCAATCCCATTCTCTTTAGAAGATGCCTTTATTGGTGAAGTTCAACGGGCAGGAGGAGCGCCGCCATGACGATCCGTCGCATTCGCAATCAGTTCTTTAAGGAATTAGAGCAGTTTCAGCGCGATCACTTGGGGGTTGCGCTGGCATTTATTTTGCCTGTGATTGCCCTTTTAATTATCGGTTTTGCGATTCGGTTAGAAGCCAGAAATATTCCCTTGGTGGTGCGCGATCTAGATCGAACCACGCTCAGTCGCAGCTATATCGAACGGCTCTATGCCACCAATCTATTTGTTCCGACAATTTGGCGGGGCGATCGCTTTCCCGATGCGATCGATCGCGGTAGTGCCCTCGTTCAAATCAATATTCCCGTTGGATTTAGTGCGAATGTAGCAGCAGGTAGAGCCGGGGATTTGCAGGTTGTCATTGATGGTAGCGATGTGATCAATGCTCGCGTGGTTCGATTAGCCATCCAAGGCACAACGCTATCGGTTCTGCAAAATCAGCTTGGCAAACTTGCCGATGAGTTAGGCGTCGTTGCTCAGGTGCGACTCTGGTTCAACCCCGGGCGGCAAGAGTCGTTGTTTATTGTGCCTGGAAGTTATGGTGTGATTTTGGCGATTTTCCCACCCTTGCTGATTGCGATCGCGTTGGTTCGAGAAAAAGAACAAGGCACGATCTTACAACTCTATGCTTCTAGCTTGAGCGCTTTTGAATTACTAATGGGCAAATCGCTGGCATATACTGTTATCGGTCTAGGAGAGGCGGTAATTCTGTTTGTTGTAGGATTTCTATTGTTTGGAGTTCGCACGATCGGCGATCCCACGCCTTTGATAGTTGGCACTGTCATTTTCATGTTGGCAACGGTGCAACTGGGCTTGATTATCGGGATTTTTACCACGACGCAAAGTGCAGCAGTACAGGCGATCGGAACCATTAAGGTCTTGACGGCTTTTCTACTGGCTGGATTTCTTTTTCCCCTCAATAGCGTTCCGTTTCCATTCTCGCTTGTATCTTACTTGGTTCCTGTTCGCTACTACATTGAACTCTGTCGAGACGTATTTATTCGTGGATCGGGATGGCTAGGAACGGGGCATTTAACGATCGCTCTTTTACTCTTGGGCATGGTCGAATTTGCGATCGCTTGGTGGGGAATGCGCCGAATGCAATTGTCTGGTTGAATGTGATTTATGGCTGTGTCTCACCTGAAAGCATCATTGACGAATCGTTAGGAGATAACCATCATGGAAAGGGGAATATGTTAAGCCGCCGTTTGCTTGCACTACTCATTAAGGAATCTACTGAACTGCTGCGAAACCGACAGTTGGTGATTTTCTTGACCCTCGCACCCATTCTCTCGATGGTCATTTTTGGCTATGTTCTAAACTCCAACGTGAATCATTTACGACTAAGCATCTTAGACCAAAATCAAGGGGCAATGAGTCGCGATTTCATCAATGCCTTTACTGAAAACCATATCTTTCTCATCGATCGCTATTCCAACACGCAGCAAGATTTAACGCAACAGGTTGCCCAGGGGAAAGTCGATGCTGGTCTGATGATTCCTCCCACATTCAGCCGAGATCTACTTCAGACAGGCAAAGCCGAAGTCGGATTTGTGATTGACGGGATTAATGCTTATAGTTCGGGCTTGGCAAAGGGCTATGTTGCCCAGATTACAACCCAGTTCAATCTCAGTCTTCTGAAACAATATCAGCCCCTTTCCCTTGATTTCAAGCTTCCGATCCAGCCACAGATTACATTTCGCTATAATCCAGGAACCCTTGATAGCTGGTTCTTTGTCCCGGGAGTGATTGGCGCAATTATGACATTGAGCGCCATCTTAGCCGCCGCAGTAGAAGCCGTGCGGGAAAAAGATCAGGGTACGCTAGAGCAGCTCTTGATGACTCCAGTCGCTTCTACATCGATTCTGATTTCTAAAATCGTACCAATCTCTGGCTTGTTAAGCGTTACCTTACTGATGTGCTTTGCTACGGCGCATTGGATTTTCCAAATCCCATTTCGGGGTAATGTTTTTCTACTGCTAATCTTCTCAATTCTGTTTATTCAAATTGGTGTATCGATTGGACTGGCAATTTCCGCATTTTCAAAAAATAAATTGCAAACGATTCTGATTGGTATCTTCTTAAATATTCCAATCATTTTGCTGGGGGGTGCCGTAACATCCATTAACAGTATGCCTCTTCTATTTCGTTGGATTGCCCAGATGAATCCACTGTACCATTATCTAATTATTCTACGGGGCATTTTGCTTAAGGGCGTTGGTTTAGAGGTTTGGGGGGTAAATGCGATCGCGATGTTTTTATTTGCCGTGACAACGCTTTTCGTGAGTGCAAGACATTATCGAAGTCAACTGAACTAGATTCCATATTCAACTAAAGAGGTAATTATGACAAAAACTGTTGATTCTTCAAAGGTCGTAGTAGAAAATGCGCCGTCCGCATCTCCACAAATACTCAAAAAACCACCTCAACGGCGTTGGTTATGGATTTTAATGGGGACAGCGGCGATCGCAGGCATTGGCATCGGAATTTGGTACGGGTCACGTCCTAAGACCGATCGCTTGATTCAATTGAGCGGACGGATCGAAGGCTATGAAACCGATGTTAGCACCAAGGGCGCTGGGCGCGTCGAAGAAGTGACTGTGCGAGAGGGAACCATGGTTAAAAAAGGACAATTGCTAGTGCGTTTAAGTGACGACGAAGTGCGAGCGGAACTGCAAGCTGCCACTTCACAGGTCGATGCCGCCAAGCAACGAGAAGTCAGCGCGCGTTTACAAATCTCGGCAGCAGAAGCTCAAGTCGAAGATGCTCGACTAAATTTACAGCAATCTGAGGGTGACACTCAAGGAAAAGTCACAGAAGCTGACGGGATCGTCGCAACGGCACAGGCAATTCTCGAACAAGAACAGGCAAGAGTTGGAGAAGCAAGAGCACTGCTCGAGCAGGCAAGAGTCGATCGCGATCGCTATTTCAATCTCGCGTCTCAAGGGGCTGAGACGCGACAGCGCTATGACTTGGCAAAAACGACATTCAACGTTGCCGAGGCAGGGCTTCAAAGTCGCCTAGCCGCAGTGAAAGCCGCCAGTCAAGCCATCCAAATTGCTCGGGGAAAATTGACGCAAGCCCAAACATCAAGCCTCAATCCTAATCGCCAAGAAACGAATGTTAGTCGCTTCCGAACTCAGTTAGCCCAAGCCCAAGCTACGCTTGTTGCTGCCCAAGCCGATGTTCAAACTGCTGAAGCCAATCGCCAACTGATTCAAACCCGTCTGAATAATCTTACGGTCAATAGTCCAATCGATGGGGTTGTGACGATGCGCAGTGTAGAAACAGGCACAGTAGTTTTGCCCAGTCGTCCTCTGCTCCGTATTGTGGATCTAAATCAAGTCTATATGCGCGGCTTTATTCCCGGAGGAGACATCGGTCGAATTTGGGTTGGAGGATCTGCGAGGGTCTATCTGGATAACGATCCAGACCGTCAACATCCCTTAAAAGCAACGATTGTTGCGATCGATGCAAAAGCATCCTTTACACCAGAAAATGTCTACTTTCAGAAAGATCGAGTGGAACAGGTGTTTGGCGTGAAACTGAGTCTAGAGCAACCCAATGGATTTGCTAAACCGGGAATGCCTGCGGATGCAGAGATTATCTTAGATCGAAGATAGTTCTTTGGATGCGATCGCACGATCTATAACAATCCTAAACGAGTTGTAATTAACTTGTAGCGCAGGCATCTTGCCTGTACGTGCTGGAAGTTTTTTAGATGTATTGCGTTTTCAAGCTTTTTATTACGTTTAATTCAATTTATCTCGTAGTCAAGCAATTCACGCAGTAAATCAAACCATCGTCGCATAGAAGTATTACATAGGTTATCTATCAAGACCAAACTTGATGCGGCGATCGCCACATTTCGCTCAGTGTTTTGTCAAGAATTCTCGCAAGTATTCAGGAGTTATATGTCTAGATTGATGAACCAACAAATCCTGCTCAAAAATTATCCGATCGCAGAACCCCAAGAGAGCGATTTTGCTTTGGTCGAAACAGAACTTCCAGAATTGGGAGAATCAGAAATTCTTAACCGCACGATTTACTTGTCCCTTGACCCTTATATGCGAGGACGCATGAGCGATCGCGCCTCCTATGCAACACCAGCGGAGTTAGGCAAGGTCATGGTGGGTAGCACTGTCAGCCAAGTGGTGAAATCAAACCATCCCCAATTTTCAGTGGGAGATTTCGTTGTGGGCTATGACGGTTGGCAATCCTATGGAATTTCAAAAGGCGAAACCTTAAGAAAGCTTGACCCCAATCAAGTACCACTTTCCTATGCCCTAGGCATTACAGGAATGCCTGGAATGACAGCCTATTTTGCCTTGCTAGATATTGGCAAGCCCAAAGCAGGCGAAACAGTTGTGGTTTCTGCGGCCTCTGGGGCAGTGGGTGCGGTTGTGGGGCAAATTGCCAAAATCAAGGGCTGTCGGGCAGTGGGCATTGTTGGGAGTGAAGAGAAATGTAAATATGTCGTAGATGAACTGGGCTTTGATGCCTGCATTAATCGCAAAACTCAAGACCTAGGTGTCGCCTTGAAAGCTGCTTGCCCCAATGGTATTGATGTCTATGTCGATCATACGGCAGGACCAATTTTAGAAGCCGTGTTGCAACAGATCAATCTGGGAGCCAGAATTCCTTTGGTGGGTTTGATCTCTCAGTACAATGCCGAAAAACTACCTCCAGGACCTAACCTGATGCCGCTCTTGGTGAAACGAGCCTTGATTGAGGGGTTTCTCGTGGGCGATTACCAAGAGCGGCACGCTGAGTTTATCAAGGATGTATCCCAGTGGTTACTGGCAGGCAAGCTCAAGTACAAGGAAGATATCGTCAAAGGTCTAGAAGCCGCACCCAATGCGTTTATTGGTTTACTGCAAGGGAAGAACTTTGGCAAGCTCATCGTTCAGGTTAGTGACGATCCAACCAAGAAATGAATTATCCACCATCTAATTTAAGAGGTTTCCATCATGAATGACGAATCAATGGTCGCTCAAGGAACTGTTTCCAATCAAGCCGCCGCTGAAGCGCTACAAACGATCGCAGGGCAAAATCATTACGCAGGAGGTAATGCACTGTTAAGTGCCGAAGCCGAGGCAGGAGCCCAACTTGATAATCCTGCGATCGACCGACTTGTAGAGACAAAAACTGCCAGTAATGAAGCTACAGAAAACTCTACAGAGGCAGAGCAGTTTACCACAACTGGAAACTACCCCATAAACTTTGAGCATCTTAGCGATGCAGGAGACCTATCCCTAACCAATGATGTTCCGAGCGCCGAATAATCGATTCTGAGAATTCCATCATGCCCACTGCAACCGACTTCAAAGACTACTACACCATTCTGGGAGTCAGTAAAACTGCAACTTCTGAGGAAATTAAGCGGGCATATCGCAAACTTGCCCGAAAATACCATCCTGACGTAAATCCCGGCAATCCAGAAGCTGAGGCGAAATTTAAAGACATTAATGAAGCCAACGAAGTTGTCTCAAATCCCGAAACGCGCAAAAAGTATGACCAATTTGGACAGTACTGGAAGCAATCGGCGGAAGGTGTAGCTCCTCCTAGAGGAACGAACGAAAATGCCGCAGGATTTGAGCAGTATAGCGACTTTGATGATTTTATTAACGATTTACTGGGTGGTTTAGGCGGCAGAACCAAAGCAGGACGAACCTATCGCCGCACCTCCGATGGACAACCAGAGGACTTTGCGGGATTTCGCAGTCAAGCCCCAGCCCCTGATACGGAAGCAGCGATCGCACTCTCGTTATCAGAAGCCTTTCATGGCGTGCAAAAACGGTTGCAGTTGGACAATGAAGCCATGAACGTTCGCATTCCCGCAGGCGCTAAGCGGGGCAGTCGAATTCGGATTAAAGGAAAAGGTCGCCCCAGCCCTTTTTCTCAACAGCGAGGTGATTTATATCTCACGATCGAACTGTTTCCCCATCCCTTTTTTCAATTTTCTGGGGATAATCTGACCTGTGAAGTTCCTATTCGTCCCGACGAAGCTGTCTTAGGTACGCAAATTCAAGTACCAACACCAGAAGGTCGCGTGACCATGACCGTTCCTAAAGGGGTGCGCTCTGGGCAATCGCTGCGGCTACGCGGCAAAGGTTGGATATTACCGAAAGGCGATCGCACCGATCTGATTGTGAAGCTTCAGATCGTGTCTCCGCAAGAGTTGAGTGATATCGAGCGCGATTGCTACGAAAAGATTCAGTCCAATAGCAGTTTTAACCCACGTTCTGCCATAGCGGAGGTGACATTATGAGCGAGTTTAGCCTTTCCTGTACAGTTGTCTCCCAAGAAGGCGATCGCCTTTATACTTTTGAATATGCCGCTTTGGTGACGGAAACCTCAACGATGACGATCGAGCAATACGTGCAGGTGGGATTGATCGAACCCATTGGCTCCATGCTGCACTCGCGGGAAATTGCGCGTATCGCTCAAGTCCAACGGTTGCGACGAGATTTAGGACTCAATCTTGTTGGCGCAATCATGGTTCTAGATATGGCTCAGGAAATCGCCCAACTTCGGGCAAGGCTTACCGCCTTACAGTCATGATTTGCCAAATCATGACTGTAAGGCGAATTTTGATGGCGATCTCATTTCAAGAACAATACTTCTCTTCCATTTGCGACCATACCATAGCAACTTGAATGTAAATTAGGAGCACTCAACAAATAGGTAAATGCTTGGGAAATTCCTACCGTAACGTCAAGTCTTGCTGGTTTTGATTCGATTACCAAAATCCAAAAACTATCTTGGATTACTAAAATCAGTAGATCGAAAATATAGAACGCAAATACATCAAAGAAAGGGTAGGCTTAGGCTAGAAGAGTTGAATTAAAGCCATGAGCGCCTACCCATCTTCATTATCCCCTGTTCCAGCTTTAAATGACGAAATGACCCTGCAAGCAGCAGTACAATGCCTAACCCAGAATCTACCCATCGAGATGGAAGGGGGATACAGTCCCCAAGAACTATTTGAAACCCTATTTTGAGCAGCTAGTCGAGGAGATAGCATCGAACACACAGCAAAGTGTTTGGAGGGATTGCCCACAGGTAATGGGATTCGATACCACCTGAATAAACTTGTTGACATGACAACCTTGGAAAAGCAACTAAATCAAGCTTTACAGAGTCAGATACCCCCTAAGGTAAGAAAAGGGACGCATCGCATTGCCATCGACCTAAACTTGCTACCCTACTACGGCAAGGCCAGTGAGGCGGAAGACCCTTATATTTATCGATTTCAAGCCAAATCTGGTACTACCTCTTTCTTTGCCTACGCCACCCTCTATGTGATTAGCCATAATCAACGGGTGACCTTGGGAATTCATGCTGTGTCTCGTCGTGAAACTTTGGTTGCTACAGCCACCTATCTGTGCAAATCGCCCATGATTGGCAAAAAAAGACACACCAATCCTCTGGAAGGGAAAAAACTAATTAAAAAGCTGAAAATTAGGATCGCTTAACCGATGGGAAATCTGACAAATTTCTTGAGCAAAGGGGAAAAAAGCTGAAAGTTGCACTAGTACACGCCTGACAGAAACCTTGACATTTAATAGCTATTTTCAAGATTGGGTCTTGTCTCATGTAATTACTGTCCAACGCATCTTCATACCCATTCGCTAGATGTAAAACTCTTTGTAAAACTAGCTGTTCCATACTGTGCGTGATTTTGTTGGGGTCGCGTTTATCGACTATCCGTTCTGCCATTCCTGCAATTATTTTGACCCTTTCCTCTGCTTGCCTGGTTAGCAGTATCCCTCCATCTGTACTCAGTTGTTGCTCGGAAAACTTTACTTCTAATCGTTTTTCTTGATAAAAATTGAACTCTGGTTCCAAAAAACACGCTGTCATGAGAAAATATTACCATTAATATTCTGGAGAGCCTAATTCTACTCAGTTTTAGGCTCTTTTTTTTCTCCACTTTCTCTTCCTGATAAATTATTCAGGATCACCCAACTGTTAAGGAAATATTCCATGCGATCGACAGAAGTGCTGAGTCCGCTTAAGGCTCCTGTGCTTTTAGCCTCTGACATAGAGGAGGTTGCTAGCATTTTGAAGGATATTCAAGGACGGATTGAAAGAGAAGGGAAACGATTTTCTGGATGATGAGCCAAAAAGTGCTTCTGTCGCCTCTTCCGTAGTACCTTGAAACCGAAATCCCAAAAAAAATGTTTGAAGATGAGAATTGCCTGTTTAACGACGATAATATATACACATAGCCTTTCTTGCTGGTGCTCACTATGGTAAACACCGTTCCCCAACAGATCGCCCCTGATGGCTGGACTCCCCCCATGCCGCCCACAGATTTAATCTTTGATGACGGAGAACCCTTGGAAACCAATCAACATCGCGTGGCGATGAATGTGCTAATTCGCTCTTATCAGCAATATCGTGCCGATCGAAACGACTTTTATGTGGGGGGCAATATGTTCATCTACTACAGCAGCACCCAAGTCAAAAATCGAGATTTTAGAGGGCCAGACTTTTTTGTGGTGTTGGATGTTGATGGGCAGCGCGATCGCCAAGGTTGGGTGGTGTGGGAAGAGGGAGGGCGCTATCCAGATGTGATTGTCGAACTGATGTCTCCTAGTACTGCCAATGTAGATTTGGGGCTAAAAAAGCAGTTATACGATCGCGTCTTTAAGACCCAAGATTACTTTGTCTACAATCCCTTCGATCCTCAATCATTGTTGGGTTGGCATCGCAACAGTCTCTACCGTGAGATTAAACCTGATAGTCGGGGTTGGCTGTGGTGTGAAACCTTGGGCTTATGGTTAGGTACTTGGACAGGGACAATTGACCGAGAAACGGCAAATTGGTTGCGTTTTTACGACTCAACGGGAGCCTTAGTCCTGTTACCAGAAGAAGCAGCGCAGCAACGGGCTGAGGTAGCACAACAACAGGCTGAGGCAGCACGGCAACAAGCTGAGACAGATCGACTGAGGGCAGAACGATTGGCTTCTCGTCTGCGGGAATTGGGTGAAGATCCCGATTTACTGTGAAGGCGCGATCGCGATTCGGTGCAGTTAGGTTCGATAAAATCTAGTCATCTTTTTTACTGCCAAGATTGAGCGATGCAGCAGCAATTGATTAGTAATATTTTCTTGTATGCTCTACCTTCGCTCTATCGGCAAGGACAATTCGATCGCGCTACGCTTTACGAATCAGACATTACTCAACTTTTAAGGAAATATCCCATGCGATCGACAGAAGTGCTGAGTCCGCTTAAGGCTCCTGTGCTTTTAGCCTCTGACATAGAGGAGGTTGCTAGCATTTTGAAGGATATTCAAGGACGGATTGAAAGAGAAGGTAAACGATTTTCTGGATGATGAATGCAAATAATCCTGCTATAAGTAATTAAAGCAAAGCCTTTTACCTTAATCGTGCATGTACAGTAATGAACTAAACCCTGAACAAGGTGCGATCGCTGGTCATACTGAAGGCGCGATTTTAGTATTGGCTCCAGTTGGTACAGGCAAAACTCGTGTTTTAGCAGAGCGGGTTTTACGTGCGATCGATAAAGGCATCTCTCCTCAAAAAATTCTTTGCCTCACATTTACGAATCGTGCTGCTAAGGAAATGAGCGCTCGGCTATCTCAATACTGCCCAGATCAGGTACGCCATTTAACGATTAAGACTTTTCATGGTTTATGTGCTTCGTTACTAAGAGTTGAGGCGCGTCAGTTTGGCTTAGCAACAGATTTCGCTATCTATGACGATGCCGACTGTATTGAATTGGTCAAAGAGGTATTTGACTTAGCGGATGACCGAGAAGCTCAGAAATTATTTACTGAATTGACTAAATGTAAAACTCAGGCTAGCAATCGCCAATTATCCCTAGACTATCCACTAGAAGAGTTATATGCTTTGCTGGGCAAGGATTTAGCTAAATCTGCGGCTCGATATCAAATTATTCTCCAAAAACGTCATGCTTTAGATTTTGCCGATCTAGTGTTTTATGTACGGGCAATGTTAGAGCGCGAACCTGTGATTAGCCAACGTTGGGCAGATCGGTTTGATTTTGTGCAAGTTGACGAGGTTCAAGATACGCATCTTTCTGAATACGGCATTGTTAAACATTTCGCGGCAAAGAGTGGCAACCTTGCCATGATTGGAGATTTAGATCAGACAATCTATGAGTGGCGCGGATCTGAGCCAGAACAGGTAATCGCTCAATTTAAACAGGATTTTAAGCCTACGGAGTATTCGCTAACTTGGAATTATCGGGCAACGCAGACTCTTTTAAATGCTGCTTCTGGATTTGCAGACTCCTTTGAACATCGACAAACAACAATTTCGCCATCACCAAATTGTGAATTAGGTGAGTTGATTGAAGTTCATTTGGCTGAAGATGAACGCGCAGAAGCGGAGTGGATTGGCACGCAAATTCGGAAGTTAGCAGGCGATCGCAAAGATTTTTCTTACAGTCGAGTGGCTGTACTTGCCCGTAATCATAAGCGAACAGAGGTTGTGAGTCAGGCACTACAGCGTATGGAGATTCCTTGCGTCACTGTGGAAAGATTTCAATTTTTTATGAGGCAAGAAGTCAAAGATGCTCTTGCATACTTGCGCCTAGTTTTGAATCCCTTTGATGTTGGTTCGATGCGTCGGATGTTGCTACGTCCAAGTCGTGGGATTGGTGAAGTCACTATTAAAGCTGTGGTTGAATCGGGCAAGGACTGTGGTTTCAGTTTGACAGATATGGCATCGAGCCGAACCTTTATTGATGGCGATCCGTTTAGCGAACTATTGAAAGCCTATTCTGAACATACGATTATTGTTTTTGATGTAGAGACAACAGGGTTCTCAGTCAGTCAAGATGAGGTTGTGGAAATTGCGGCAATTCGTTTGGTTGCAGGGCAAGCACAAGCTGAATTTCATGCTTACATTGCTAATACAGTAAGCGTGGGCGACTCAGAACGGATACATGGACATAGTGATCGCTTTCTCTCCGAACATGGTAGACCCGCTAAAGATGTTTTCCATGAGTTTTTTGCGTTTGTTGGCGATGCCATGCTGGTTGGGCATAACGTCAGTTTTGATATCAAGATGGTGACTGCTCAAGCTCAAAAAGCTGGGATTACTCCGCCAAAACTGAAATGGGAAGACACGCTAGAACTAGCACATCGTTTTATCAAGTCGGAACGCTACAGCCTTGAAGCTTTGTCGGAACAGTTGAAGCTTGTAAACCTTCCAACGCACAAAGCAATGGATGATGTGCGAACCACGATTGAGTTGTTAGCTGTGCTAATACCTCTTGTCAGTCGTAAAGCTGATTATCGTCAGGCTTTGGTATACCGCTATGGTGAGGAGTTTGAAGGACTAGCTAAACAGATGGATGACTGGCGTGATGCAAGCCAAGCGTCGCGTCCTGTTGAACTATTATATAAGTTGATTATGGAATCTGAACTTTATAGTTATTATCAAGGGCAAAAGAACCGCGAGCAAAACCTTGTCGAGCTTGTAAGGTTTTTTAAGAAACACGACGATCTCAATTTGCATCCTGACACGTCTTTACGCAATCTTCTTGAATTTACAGCACTTGCTAAAAATTTAGATCAAGTTGCTCAAGATGACAACCAAGTTCCGATCATTACGGTTCATCAGTCAAAAGGATTGGAGTTTGATAGTGTTTTTATAGCAGGTGCTACTGAGGATGAGTTTCCTACTTATTTTAGTGTGAGAGACAATAAACTAGAGGAAGAAAAGCGACTATTTTATGTTGCAATGACGAGGGCAAAGCAAAGATTGTTTATATCGGCTTCTTCTAAAGGTTTTAGGGGCTACTTGAAATCTCGTAGCGAATTTATCAACGAAATACCTGAGAAATATATCAATGAGTAATCAAACGCCAATATATCGTTGTTTTCATCCTCTTGTTGCAGATGCGTATACTACTGTACATCAATGGATTGAGAGTACTAATAAGGCAAATAGATACAAGAAATTGGATCCTAGGAAAAAATCTGAGTCATGGTCTACCATCTTACGAGGGGAGAGTTTAGATCATGTTGCTTATCAATACTACCGTCTTTTCCCAGCACATTATTTTAAGGCTTCGCATCTTCTCGAAAGTATTATTGGAGAAGATAATTTGATTGGTTGGCTAAAACACAAACAAAGAATCTGTGTTCTGGATATTGGATGTGGCGCTGGAGCGGGAACTGCTGCATTTATAGAAGCGGTTCTTGTTTTAATAGAAACGGGTAAGCTTAACAAGAATATTGATATTTTTACTCTTGGTGTAGATCCAAATAAATTTTCGATTCTCCTTTATAAAAAACTTCTTGAAAAGCTTAAGCTAGAATCTTCTAGCTTAATAAATTTAGACTTTGCATATATAAAAAATGGATTTCCTGAAGCCACTCTTGACATTATTCAACATCTCAAAAAAGAACGTGAGTCTTCTCAAAAACCATGTCTTTCAAATATTCTAGTGATTCAATTAAATGTTATTTCTCCATTAAGTCAGATTTTTAGAACTCAAGAAAATGATTATAATGCTCTACTAGAACTTGATCCCGAGATAGGCACATTTCTCGTTGAAAGCCCTGAAAGATTTGGCACTGCTGAAGCGCAAGCTTACAGACAGATGATTGAAGATGTCCCAGTCGATGCAATGCATATCCTAACTGTTGCTACAACAAATCAGGAAAGTGAGGTGCAAGATGATACTGATAGTCAAATAACTTTAGAGGAGAGAGTTAATGAAATGATGTCTACTCTGTATGAAGTTGTAGGACAACGTCATGTTATCGAGCAGCTTAGTTGTTGTAGACATGAAATTTATTTTGAGAACCCTCAAGGTAGTTATTGGAAAGAAACTAGAAAAATAGACAAAACTGATAACCCCAAAACATTTTATGCTTATTTTCAAAGAATAATTAGTTCTAACCTGCCAGATGATAAAGATTGGAACGATGTTATTAGTTTCGATAATCTTAAGTTGGCTTGGGCAAGAGCAAGAAACAATTTTTTAAGAGAAGCGCTGTGTGATGAAACTGAAATGCGCTTGTTTGAGATGCATCTTGACGTAAGACTGAGTGGATTGCGAGAGCAATTATGTGCTTATGCCAATGATGTTGCTTTGAAAGATGATGCGATCGCTTACAAAGTACCCAAGAATATGACTGTTTCTCGCCCCAAAGGTCTTTCACGGATCGAAGAGGAGATTTTGTCAGTAGCAGTTATTCAAAAATTAGGAGATAAAGCATCTCAATTAAGAGGCAGTAGTTATGCATATAGAATATCTGGAAACCATAAAAGTAGAGAGACAGAATATTTGTATGAATATTGGTTTCAAGCTTACTGTTTCTATATGACAAAAGCGCGAGACAGTGCTAGAAACTATGCTAATGGGGCAATTCTTCGTCTAGATATTGAATCGTTTTACACAAAAATCATCCAGAGTAAAATTTGTGATGAGGTCGCTAGAGAACTATCAGTTAGTCAACGAGTAAGTTGGCTGATTCGATTACTCCTATCTAAAGAAATTGATGGACATGTGTTGGGGCAAGGTATAACACAAGGAAGTATTGGATCAGGCTTTTATGCAAATCTCTATTTGACTGCAATTGATACAAAATTCGGAGTTGGGAATCCATGGGGAGTTGAGTTTCATCGCTATGTAGATGATATGATTCTCGTTATTCCAAATCCAGCAGACATTGATGAGATTGAGAATGTTCTTAAAGAAGAATTGCAAAAAATAGGGCTAAACCTTAATGAGCAGAAAACAGAAAAGATTTATGAAGTATCTTCATTTCTAAAACAGGTTGATGAAGATGAGTGCTTAGAAAAATTAAGTAAGCGTTTTGATAGCATTGTAAGTCCTCTCTGGATATTGGATTCAGAACATCGTGCTGTTTTTGCCAGCTCGTATCATAATGATGAACTTTGGTGGTACAACATTAAATGCTATCAGCAATGTTTAAGAGCAATAAGAATTTATATAGATAAGCCAGAACTCAGCCGCAAGGTATTTAAGTATCTGTTTAACTCAAAAAGCCGAGATAGAGATTTAGCGACACAGAAAGAAGTTTTGGGGCTAGAGGGTGAACTGAAGTCTACGAAACCACCAAACAGTGACTCTTTTGAAGAGTTTATGCAATGGGCAGCTTCCTTTACTAGTTCTAATAATGTTTGGAATGATAATAGAAATGAACTATGTAGAGAGTTAGTTAACCTATTCCAAAATAGTTGGCAAGAACTTCGTAAACCAGATATTGGTTCACCAGAGATTCGCAAGTTTCAACGATATATTCGCTTTGCACTTTTTAGGTTATCTATTTTGGGTCTCAATGATATTATTCCGACTCTTATAGAAATCTTGCGCGAAGCATTTTGGATTATTCGCGATCCTATCAATGTATTGGAAAGTATCGCACGACAAGGATTTCTTGCTGAAATTAGAGGTTTACTTGCGTATTATCAGAACTTTGCCCAACCTGTTGAATATCTTAAAGCAATCACAATAAGGGCAATGCGCTTTTTACCTAATATTGATGCTCAAGAATGGGAGATAATTGTTGAATTTTCCACAATCTCAGATGGTTCAATCAGTATTGCTGAAAGGCTCATGGCAACTGAGACTTGGCTATATTTTGGGCATAAGTATAATGACTTTAAGCAAAGCCGTCATATGGAGTCAGTGAAAAATGCTCTCCGATGGGAGCCATCTCCGCCAAGTAGATTAGAAAAAAACTATCTCCTTATTTTGGGGCAGTTTGAACCTAATGCTGTACAAGAGTTCTCTGTTAACGTAAACGACCCTATGCTAGTAGATGCAAGAGATCTAGCTCTTCAAGGTGACCCCTCTGCCCTATTCGACTTACCAGAACTTAAAATCCTTCGAGAAAATTATTACAGCGGTCAGAGTCCAACAGATACTGGAGGCGATGGATCACCATAACGATGAAATTAAGATTCGGTAGTGCTAGGCAACCTCACTAACAAAGGAGAATGAATCATGCATATTGAAGATTATTTTCTATTTCTATCACCCGAAGACATTCGGTTAAAAGGAACGCGCATCGGCATCGAAACTATCTTGTATGAATATATCTACCGCGCCCGTACAGCCGAGGAGATCGCGGGAATTTATCCTTCCCTGCAACTAGAGCAAGTTTACGCCACGATTTTGTACTATTTGGCAAACAAACAACAGGTAACTGCTTATTTAGAAGATTGGATGGCATGGAGCGAACAGATGTTGGAAGAACAACGCCAAAATCCCGATCCACTCATTCAAAAACTCACCAAACTGAAAGCAGAACGCAAAGCACAAAGAACAGATGAGCTTACAGTCGCTATGCATAGCCATGCGCTAACCTATCGACAAAACTAAGGTTGCTATAATGTTTTTAGTCGAGCATCAATAAAGGAACAAAAGCAATGGTGCAGAGCTTTGACAGCAACTATAAGTCTCAAAACATAGATGCTTTAGATACAGAGCTTTTTCGAGCGATCGCGATCATGCCTAAAGAGATAAAAGTCGCGGTTTTAGATTATGCAGAATATCTCATCAACAAACATACGCAAAGTAATTCCCACGCTATTATTCAGACGCAAACCCCTACCAAAAAACGTCAGGCAGGATTACTAAAAGGTAAAATTTGGATGGCTGATGACTTTGATGCGCCACTAGAAGACATGAAGGACTATATGTAAATGTTGCTAGATACGCATACCTTACTGTGGTTTTTGAATGATGACACCAAGTTAATTCCAAATATCAAGCAGAAAATTGAACAGGCTAGTAATGCCTACGTAAGCATTATTTCCATTTGGGAGATTGCCATTAAAATTGGAATTGGCAAACTTAACGTGGAGTTTGAATTTCAAGATTTACCAGAAATATTATTGCAGCTAGATATTGAAACGTTGCCAATCACTTTTGAGGATACCAAAATTTATTTGGAATTGCCTTTTCATCATCGCGATCCTTTCGATCGAATGTTAATTGCTCAAGCAATACATCGCAATTTCTTGATAGTCAGTTGTGATGAAGTGTTTGACAAATATCTAGTACAAAGAATTTGGGATAGAGAAGGAATAATTCTAGGTTGATTTTCATAAATGAATATATCTATCGCGCCCGCACAGCCGAGGAAATCGCAGGGATTTATCCTTCTTTGCAACTAGAGCAAGTTTACGCCACGATTTTGTATTATCTGGCAAATAAACAACAGGTAACTGCTTATTTAGAAGATTGGATGGCATGGAGCGAACAAACGATAGAAGAACAACGCCAAAATCCCGATCCACTCATTCAAAAACTCACCAAACTGAAAGCAGAACGCAAAGCCCAAAGAACAGATGAGCTTACAGTACTTAATTGCTACCAATTTCTATAATTACTTCTCCTTGTTCCAATTGCTTTAAAGCCTCTAGCAAAGTAGTGCTGAGAAGCTTTCGCAAATTACGATTAGTAACATTGCCGCAAGTTAGCCATAAAATTTTAGGAGGCGCTCCTAGACGGCAAACCAAGTCAATGAAATCACTATCCTTCGTCATAATTATCGCATTTGCTAATTTTGCTGCTTCAAAGATTTCAATATCCTTGGCATCTCGGAGTGATAACTCCTTCAAAGATGTAGCTTCTATGCCAAAACTATTCGTTATCCAATCTGCCAGAGTTGGAGGCAACTGAGCATCAATCCAGATTTTCATGCAGTCAGTCTAGGGAAATCAGTACGTCGTGCTGCAAAAACTAAGCAAGCTTGAATATCTGCAAGTTCCAAATCGGGGAAATCCTCTAGAATCTCAGAAGTACTAACATTTTCAGCTAGCATTTCCAAAATATCCGCCACACGAATTCGCATTCCCCGAATGCAAGGGCGACCGCCACATTGTCCAGCGGTTTGGGTGATACGGTTTAGTAGGCTATTTTTTAAGTTCATAAGATTTTTAATTCAAATAGCACTATCTTTATATCCTTTAACCTTGAGAGTAGGAATAATTCTAGGTTAATCGCCATACATGGAATTAACCTAGAAAATCATTGCCTCAAAAAGTTGCGAAGACGATTAAATTGCCATCGCTGCCAAATTCATTGCTAAGGCTTCGCGCAGACTGCGGACTACCGCAATCATAGAAATTTCATCGGTGAGTTGATTCACGGCTGAGCCAACGCCAACACCTGATGCCCCACTAGCGATCGCCATTGGAGCAGTCACATTCGACAAACCTGATGCACAGAGCACGGGTACAGAAACCGCACGACTGATGGCATAGGCAGCCGCTAAGGTCGGTGTTGCCTTTTCGATGAGTCCTAGTGTGCCGCTATGGGTTGGAGCGCTGCTCGTGCCGCCTTCGGTTTGAATGATGTCAGCGCCACAGGCAACCAACTGTTCGGCAAGGCTAACTTGCTGGTCTAGGGGTAACGTGTGGGGCACGGTTACAGACAGGGCAATATTGGGAAGCAAAGCTCTGGTTTGCTTGGTTAGCTCGATGACTTCATCGGCGGTAAATAAGCGACCCTGTGGGTAAAAACTGTCATAGTTACCTAGCTCGACCAGATCGGCTCCTACGGCAACGGCAGCAGCTAAGGCAGCGGAATCGACCGCAGACACGCATACAGGTAAATCGCCGTAGGTTTTCGCAATATTAACAAGATTGGCATCAGCGGCAATATCGACAAACGTGGCATCCCCATAGGTAGCCGCTTGCGTCACCATCCGCACCGATGTCGGATCGAAATTTTGTAGTCCGCTAATAATTTTTAAGGCACTACGATTCTTAAAAGCATGAGACAGAGCAAGGGGTAAACGGTTCACACTAGTCATAAATTTTGCTGCTCGACTGTTTTCTTTCATTACACTCTCGATATTTTAGTGGGTTTGCAACCGTTTTTCGGTATATTGCGGTATGTAGATTTTGAGATTTAAGGCAGGTTTTATGTGGGCGATCGCAAAGCAAAGACTACAGCAACACCAAAGAACTAATTCTCAACCTCCCTCCAAACCCAGATCGAATTGGCAAAAACTGTTCTCGCTAGCCTTTGCGATCGCGTTGTGTTTCTATTTGACAGCCTGTGGTGGTGACAAACCCAGTAATGTCAAAAAGTCCACAGTGCAGGGCGCAGGGGTGACAGAAGTATCACCGCCGATTGAAATTCAGCGACTCAGCCGATTTTTAGATCGCTATGAGCCACAGGTGGCGATCGTTAGCCCCAAACCCGATACCGTTCTGGACAGCACCACAGTAACGGTTAAGTTTGATGTCAAAGATTTACCCATTTTTAAAAATGCGACGTTTGGCATGGGTCCCCACGTTCATGTCGCGCTTGATGGTCAAGAATACAAAGCCTTGTATGACCTAAACCAAGCAGTTACCTTCGAGAATCTTCTCCCTGGAACCCATACAATTCGTGCCTTTGCCTCGCGCCCATGGCATGAAAGTTTTAAAAATGAGGGAGCCTATACCCAAACCACTTTTCACGTTTTCACCAAGACTGGCGAAAACACACCCAGCCCTCAAGTACCTCTGCTGACCTATAGCCGCCCCGTTGGGACTTACGGTGCAGAGCCAATTATGTTGGACTTTTACTTGAGAAATGCCCCACTGCATTTGGTGGCTCTAGAGGACGACACTGTTTCAGATTGGCAAATTCGTGCCACCCTCAACGGTCAGAGCTTTACCTTTGACCAGTGGCAACCGATTTACCTCAAGGGCTTTAAACCAGGCAAGAACTGGGTAAAGTTAGAACTCTTAGACAGCACGGGTAAACTGATCCCCAATGCGTTTAATAGCTCTGCCCATGCGATCGACTATCAACCCAATGGCTCAGATACTTTAGCCAGATTGATGCGCGGCGAAGCGATCGCCAGTATCGAAAAAATTGTCGATCCAAACTACGTGCCCCCTGCTCCCCCTGTTGAGCCTGCGATCGTACCACCTGTGGTCGTGCCAGTAGTTCCAGCGATCGAGCCCTCCGTTGCGCCAGCACCCGCTAGCACCCCAGAGCCCAAAGCTGAAGTTAAGTCTGAAGCTAAGCCAGAGCCTAAAGCCGAAGTGAAACCAGAGCCTAAAGCCGAAGTGAAACCAGAGCCTAAAGCCGAAGTGAAACCAGAGCCTAAAGCTGAAGTTAAGCCAGAACCCAAGCTAGAACCTAAAGCTGAACCTAAGGCTGAAGTGAAACCAGAACCTGCTCCATCACCAACGAGTGAGCCAGTTGTCGTTCCTCCTGTGGTTGTACCACCCGTGGTAACTCCTGCACCTAGCGACAAGCTAAAGGAACCTGAGGTGAAAAAGCCTGAGGCGAAAAAGCGTAGATTTATTCCTTCTTTCTCTTCGCCTAAACAAGCCCCAACTGCAACAGACTTCAAAAAAGCGATCGAGAGCAAGGAAGTTCCTGTTTCTAAGCCTCAACTACCTATTGTCAAGAAAGAACCGATTGCTAAGCCGCAGCCACCTGTTGTCAAGGATGAGCCCAAAGCGGACTCTAAAGTCGATCTGAAATCTGAGACAAAGGTTGAGCCTAAAGTTGAGCCCAAAAAGGTCGAACCAAAGGTTGAACCCCAAGCCGAGCCAAAAGCTGAGTCTAAGCAGGCTCCAAAGCAAGAAGTTAAGGTAAAGGAAGCTCCCGTCGTCCAACCTTCTCTCACAGCAAGTCCAACCTCAAAGCCCTCGTTCTTTGACAGATTTAGACCCAAAGAAGCTCCTAAAGTAGTGGAACCCAAGAAGCCAGAATCTCCTGTTTCTAAGCCTCAACCATCGGCTGTAAAGGATGAACCCAAGGTTGAACCCACACAGGCTCCTAAAGCAGTTAAGGCAAAGGAGTCACCAGTTGTCCAGCCTTCTCCTTCGGCAAGCCCTTCTCACAAGCAATCCATTTTAGAAAAATATAGTAAAAAGGAGAATACCCAGCCCGTACAACCTAAACCTTACCTAGCTCCACCTCAGCAGGTTCAGCAACCTATCTCTAAATTTGTGCCTTTACAAGAGAAGCTCAAACAACAAAAGGAAGAGGCAGAGAAGCCTTCTGAAGATCTCGCACCCAGCATTTCTGGAACCTCTAAACCAATAAAACTACGCTAGTCGAGCTGAGAGGATACTTAAAAGTCCTCACTATTTTCAAAACTAGTATCTGAATTCCCTAGTCCCCCTTTGATAAGGGGGATTTTTAGGTGAATAAGTAAAAGGTCGATCCCCATTCACGTTAAGTAATTACCTCTTATCATGCTCGATGCTACGTTTCAAACAAGGTTAACCGATTCAGCGCCTGACCTGTTGGGCTTGCTCGATCGCTTCGATCGAGCTCGTATTTTAGTGATCGGCGACCTCACCCTCGATGAATTTCTCACAGGACAAGTGGAGCGGATCTCTCGTGAAGCCCCCGTGCTAATCATTCGTCATGAGGGAACCAAGCAGGTTCCGGGCGGCGGAGCCAATGCCGTGTATAACTTAGCGAAACTCGGCGCAAAAGTGTTCGCTGTGGGTTTGGTGGGTGACGACCTTCAGGGTGTAGCGTTGCGCGGTATTTTTGAGGATGCAGGAATTGATACATCGGGAGTGATTGTCGATCGATCGCGCCCAACGGTTACCAAAACCCGCGTCTCTGGTCATGCCCGCCAGTCTGTCACGCAGCAAATTGTGCGCATCGATCGCAAGTCCGATCTTCCACCCAGTGAGGAAATTCAAGCCCTATTGGTAGAAGCGATCGCTTCTCGCTTACCAGAAGTTGACGCTGTAGTTTGTTCGGATTATGGTGAAGGCGTGATGACAGGCTCAGTAATTGCAGCAGCGTTAAAGCACGCTCTTGTCGTCGTAGATGCGCAAAAAGATCTCGATCGCTATCAAGGTGCAACCATTTTTACCCCAAATCTTCCCGAAGCCGAACTTGCCGTCGGTTATGACATCAAAGAGAATCTATCAACGGCAGCTAGAGATTTGCTGGGGCTCACCCATGCCAAACAGGTTCTAATTACACGCGGCGAAGAGGGCATGAGTCTATTTTGCCAAGAGGGAACGAGAGAAGATGTGCCAGCTTTCAATCGCACGCAGGTGTTTGATGTTACTGGTGCAGGCGATACGGTTGTAGCAGCCTTGACATTGGCTTTGGTCGGTGGTGGCTCGTTTTGGCAAGCTACGGTTTTAGGGAATTTAGCGGCAAGCATTGTGGTGCGACAGTTTGGTACGACCACAACCAATACCCATGAAATGCAAACGGCATTGGAAAATCTGATCTCTGTTCAATAAATCACATGATTTATATTCTGCATAGACAAATCGCTTAAACTTCTCAAATAGACGCTTACTCCCCTTCTCCTGCGAGGAGAAGGGGGTGGGGGAAGAGGTCAAGCGATCGAAACTATGCCAGATTCTCAATTTCTACGGGTTCTATCGCTTCGCTTAAAGCAAAGCCGAATACTTTGGCGTAAAAGTATAGTTCGCCATCGAGGGTGCGCTTGATGTTCTCTGCCTTGCGAAAACCATGTTGCTCGCCTTCAAAGGGAACGTAGGCAACGGGCAAACCCTTGGCTTTGAGGGCATCTACCATCATCTCAGCTTGATTGGGTGGCACGACCCGATCCTCTAGTCCTTGGAAGAAAATCACAGGACAGGACAGGCGATCGGTAAAATGAATCGGCGATCGCTGCCGGTACAAGTCCTGATATTCAGGATACGCACCAATTAAGCTATCCAGATAGCGAGACTCAAACTTATGGGTATCTGTTGCCAAAGCTTCTAAATCGCTGACGCCATAGTAACTTGCGCCAGCCTTAAATACATCTCGAAAGGTCAAAGCACATAGAGTTGTGTAGCCACCCGCACTGCCCCCAGCGATCGCCAGTCGATTCCAATCTACGAGACCTTTTTCTGCCAGATACTTAGCCCCATTGGCACAGTCATCAACATCCACCACTCCCCAGTTAAATTTGAGACGTTGGCGATAGGGTCTACCATAGCCCGTGCTGCCGCCATAATTGACATCGAGCACAGCAAACCCTCTACTCGTCCAGTACTGAATCTTTAAACTGAGCGTATCAGAGGTCGAGGCGGTTGGGCCGCCATGACTTTTGACAATCAAGGGTGGCTTTTCGCCATCAGGAGCTTGATAGTCAGGATTTTTGGGAGGATAAAAGAACCCATAGGCAGTCAGACCATTCTCCGTAGGAAACTCTACGGCTTCGGGAATAGAAATATAGCTTGCAGGAATGGATAGATCGGAAGAACAGCGTAATATTTTTGATTCCCCCGTACTTAAATCAATTTGCACGATCGCTGCCGCTTGCGTCGGCGAACCCGCAAGAAATGCCACTGTTTCTTTGTTCGCTTGCAGACCAGAAATTTGTGTATAGGGGATATCAAGGGGCTGGAGCGATTTACTGGAAAGATCCAGCGTTGCTAGATACCATCTACCCCTCTGGGTATAAGAGCAAATCAACTGCTCGGCACTGACAAACGCATAGGTAGACATTCCAAATACCCATTGCGGTAAGCCAAACTCTGCTTCCATAGGGCATAGAGGTTCAATCGCTCCCTCTTCAGACCAGCGATAGAGATTCCACCATCCCGTGCGATCGCTGACAAAGCACAGGGTTCCATCTGGTGACCACTCTGGCTGAAAAATAGACTCCTCTACACCACCTGCCACTAATTTAGGTGTGCTTGTAAAGGAATGTTTGCGTAGATTATTTTGTGAATAATTATTTGACGAACTATGATTCAGTGCATTCTGAAGTGAGTTATGATGCGCGCCAGTTGCCTTCCGATCCTCAGTTGGGATGATTTCAGCCACCCAAAGTTCTGTCCCATCCCAAGGCATATTGGGATGATTCCAACTCAGCCATGCCAATTGCTTGCCATCAGCACTCAGGCGCGGTGAAGCATAAAAATCTGCCCCTGAAGCCAATACCTGCACATCATCCCAATTTGTTAGGTTAATACTGACAAGCGTGTTAACAGGTTCTCCACCAGCGGTGTGATCTTCTTGGACGCAGATCAAACGTCCTCTAAAGCGATCGTAAATGCCATCCGCATAACGAAAAGCGGTCAAGGGGGTTAAGGGGGTGGGGATGCGATCGCCCGCAGCCTGATAATAGATGCGCTGATCGCTAAAATTGATGAAGTAAACACTGCCATTATGTACCCAAAACGAGCCACCCCCATATTCATGCACGCGGGCACGCACATTGAATGGGGCTGGGGTGACATCTGAAATATTGCCATCTGCGGTATAGCGCACAACTACATTTCGCCCTCCTTCTGAGGGACGTGCTTCCAACCAGTAAAGATCTTTGCCATCAAAGGCAACTTGCCCAAGCCCGACCGTGCCTGCCACGATTAAATCTGAAGTGATGGGCGATTTCCAAGAGCCATAGGAGGTCACAGTTGATTGCGTTGTTGTCATGCTTATCTAAATCTTCAGAATCTAGAATCAGTGTAAATGAAAGCCCTGCCAAAAAATTAATAAAAATTAATAAATTGCAGCAAACCTGCCTAAATTTGGATCGAAAGGGTGCGATCGTGGGTGTTTCTAGAGATGCATCGTGCCATCAGGCATGATCGTATCCGTTAGGTTTGCCATCGTTAAAACCGCCCCATTGAGGTTTGCCATCGTTAGGTTTGCTTTATTTAAGTTCGCACTTTCCAAGTTTGCCATACTGAAATCGGCACTGCCTGCATAGGTTCGCACTAGCTGAGCTTTAGAAAGATTCGCTTGTGTCAAAACTGCCATACTCAGATCGGCATCTAAAAAAGAAGCGTGACTGAGATTGCAGCGTACTAGCGTTGCTTTATTTAAATTTGCCTTGCATAAATACGCATTACTGAGATTCGCACCATTGAGGTTGGCTTTAGACAGATTGGCAACACTGAGAAAGGCATCGCTCAAATAGGTATCGCTTAGATCGGCACTACTAAGATTTGCCCCACTCAAAATAACACTGCCCAAATTGGCTTTACTGAGAATCGCTTCATCTAGGATTGCCTCGCTAAAATTTGCCATAATGCAACCTGCGACGCTTAAGTTTGCCTTTGACAATAGAGCATTGCTTAAATTGGCACGAGTTAGAAGTGCGCCTTTAAGGTTGACTCGAAACATTTGTGCACCGATTAAATTTGCTTGGGAGAGATTGGCTCCACTTAGATCGGCTCCTGCAAGATTAGTCCCTTGAAAGTTAGAGCCACTGAGATTGGTATTTTGAAAATTTTCACCACTTAGGTTGCAATTTCTGAAGTCAACATGGCTCAAATTAGCTGATTTCAATACCACACCCATAAATTGTGCTGACGCTAAACTCGTCCCGCTAAATAGGGCATCCTGTACGATCGCGCGATTGAATACTGTATTTGTCAGATTTGCGCCACTGAGATCGCTGCCAGTAAGGTTCGCTTGGCTCAGGTTAGCATTGCTTAAATTGGCTCTCGATAGGTTGGCATAGCTTAAATCGGCACGACTCAAATTTATATTGCTAAGATTTGCATCACTGAGATTGGCTTCTTTTAACTTAGCGTCGCTCAAGTCCGTTTTACTTAAATCGATCGCTACCGAAGGATTCTTTTCCCGCCAATTGTTCCAAACAGTGCCACCACCCTTGATTTGCCTGACATGTTTAAGGTCTGCCATAATAACAAACTATCTCCTATTCCCGCCCTAAGTTTATTCGGTTATTCAACATGAGCAGACTTGGGATGAAAGCCACATCCCTATTTGTAACTTATCTTTGATTTATCTCAAATTAAGGTTTTACTATATTCATTCTAGGAAAAAAGATAGTTTTGCGTAAGCCCTACTCGTGACAAAAGAATTGTGTCAAAATGTAAAGCGTGATAATTATTTCTGACCTCAGCGAAATTTCCCAACCAACAGCGATCGCTCTTGGCAACTTTGATGGCGTACATCTAGGACATCAGCATGTCATCGAGCCAGTTTTACCTAGCTCTCGTGCCAATTTATATCCAAAATTTCCCTTGGATTTACAAGTAGCACCCAATCTCTTAGAGCAGGATCTCATCAGCACGGTTGTTACGTTTAGTCCACATCCCCAAGAGTTTTTTAGCAGTACACCTCGCCTCCTTTTAACCCCGATCGCTGAGAAAGTCGAACAGCTTAAAGCTTTAGGAGTCGAGCAACTGGTTTTATTACCTTTTGACGCGGCTTTGGCAAAGCTGACAGCTCAAGAATTCATGCAGAAGATTTTGGTTGAGCGGCTCAACGTTCAGAAAATTAGTGTTGGGTTTAATTTTCGTTTTGGTTACAAACGGCAGGGCAGCATCGCAGATTTGCTAGATGTTTGGGGTAATCATCTAAATGTCGTACCCGAACAGACGATTTTACTTGATGGCAATCGTCTCGGCGGAACGCACCCTGAAAGGAGTCACACTACTCCCATTCGTATTAGCAGTTCTAATATTCGTACGGCTTTAGCACAGGGGGAAGTGGAACTGGCAAACACCTTACTCGGTCGTCCTTATCGCCTGATTGGAAAGGTCGTAGAAGGGAATCAACTCGGTCGTCAGTTGGGGTTTCCTACAGCAAACTTGCAACTCCATCCGCAAAAGTTACTGCCGAGAGATGGTGTTTATGCTGTGTATGTGGATGGAGTTCCCGATGGAATCGAGCCTTCCATGCAAGCACAAACTCTACCTCAGCCTGTACTTGGTGTCATGAATATTGGCGTTCGTCCTACAGTTTCAGGCGACCGCCTGCGCACGATCGAAGTTCACCTGCTCAACTGGAATGGCGATCTCTACGGCTGCAATTTGACTGTGCATTTACTCAAATTTGTCCGTCCCGAAAAGAAATTCACTTCCTTAGAGGAACTGAAAGCACAAATCGAAGCTGATTGCGATGTGGCGTTAAGTAAGTAGTTAGCCATAATTAATTACACAGGCTTGATAAGATTAGAACATAACTTTCTACGGTGGCAAACTAATGCAGTTAAACCGAGCGATTCATGAAGAGAGAAAGAGATTATTAAAGCGAATTTATCGGCAAAGTTCTCATCATCAAGTGCGGCAACATGCGCATTGTCTACTCTTATATGAAGAAGGATACAGCATTACTCAATTGCAATATTTCTTGCAATTGAGCCGCAAGACGATTTACAACTGGTTTAATGTTTGGGCGCAGAAAGAACTCATAATAGTTATTTCTGCGCTTCGATAAAATTTTATGTCTAATGATTTTCTTCCTAAGGGAATTGAGCAACTTACAGAAGCGACCTCGATCGCACTAGCAAAATCTCTTCAATTCCAAGGGGTTATAACTCCTCTTTGCCAAGCGGAGATTGCAACTGCTTTTATTCATCAAGGATCTATCGAACGAGGGGAGAATCTCTCCCCCATCATTTTTTTGCATGGGTTTGACAGTTCCGTTTTAGAGTGGAGAAGATTGCTTCCTTTACTAACTAGCGATCGCGAACTATGGGCGATCGATCTACTAGGCTTTGGCTTTACCGAAAGACCAATGGGATTATCCTTCAATCCTGAGGCGATTAAGGCGCACCTATATTCCACATGGAAAGCCCTAATCGCCAAGCCTGTAACCTTGGTGGGAGCCTCGATGGGAGGAGCCACTGCGATCGACTTTGCCCTAACCTATCCAGAAGTGGTAGAGAAACTTATTTTGATTGATAGTGCTGGATTCACGAGAAGCGCAACCGCAGGCAAGTTTCTGTTTTTCCCTCTAGACTATCTGGCAACACAGTTTCTGCGCAGTCCTAAGGTGCGTCAAAAGATTAGCGAAAAAGCCTACTACAATCCTAATTTTGCTTCACCTGATGCGCTTTGCTGTGCCGCATTACACTTAGATCGACCCAATTGGCAACAGGCATTGATTTCCTTCACCAAAAGTGGCGGCTATGCTTCTTTTAAAGATCGACTCGCCCAAATTCAACCACCCACCCTGATTTTATGGGGCGATCGCGATCGGATTCTGGGTACAAAAGATGCCGAAAATTTTCGGAGGGCAATTCCTCATAGCCAGCTAACTTGGATCGAAGCGAGCGGTCATGTCCCTCACCTCGAACAACCGCAGAGCACGGCAAAACATATTCGAGAATTTACTCGCTAATTTACTCGCTAAAAAGGCTAACAAATTCGCTCATCATTTTTAAGCTTGTGTAGTAGACTACACACACTCTAAGTACGCGTAGCAATTATCGAACAGCCTAAGTTGACTATGACTGCCCTATCGCCTAAGTCTAAAACACTCAAAAAATGTCAATCTGTCCTTGCGCCTCATGGCATTGGTTATCGAATGCGTTTGCTGACACAACTAACCAGTCGCAAATTTCAAGAGCAATTAGACACCCTTGAGATGGGTCTGACTCCGTTTCATTGGGTGGTTTTATGCTGCTTATGGCAAGAAGATGGGTTAGCGACTACAAGAATTGTGGAAAAGTTGCAGCAAGTGGGTGGAACGCTGACAGGGGTTCTGGATCGCATGGAAGAAAGAGGATTAATTTATCGCGAACGAGATATTAGCGATCGGCGGATCTGGAGAATTTGGTTGACAGATACAGGTAAACAGTTGCAAGAAGTGCTTCCACCCATGGTGTTACAGTTAGTCGAAGCAATCACCTTGGGAATGACGCAGAATGAGCGGGAACTTTTCTCTAAGCTCGTCGATAAAATGATTGCAAATCTCTCTTAAAACAATTCGATCTTGCCCAAAGCCTGTTCTAGCCAAATATTCTGAAAATCTTTTGCAGCGATCGCCCTGGGCTAGAGAACCAACTCAAAACCTTAGCGAATAGAGTTTGACGTTGCTTAGGATGTCGAAAGGGCGTTTCACCAGTAATCCCAGAAATTTCATACAGTGTATACTTGCCGCTCTTGCCAGCGATGTCTACTTGGTGAGAGCTATTGGCGATCGCGCGATCTTGGATCAAATTGTAAACTGCCTTAGATACAAGCAACGCTGTACCAGCTTTTTTGTTGGCTGACTCAATGCGACTGGCGAAATTGACTGTATCTCCGATCGCGGTCATGACTTTGTTATTAGATGCACCGACTTCACCGCAAACGACCCAACCATAGTGAATCCCAATACCAATTTTTAAGGGATGGTCAGCCAACACATCGATATGAGCGTTAAGGGATGCCATTGCCTCTAACATTTCTAAGCCCGCTCTAACAGCCATTTCAGCCGCTAGTTCTGGCTCTTCCGTCATAAACAAAGCCATTAACCCATCCCCCATATAACTGTTGATCGCGCCACCATGACGGTGAATTACTTTATCCATTCGGCTAAAGTAGCTGTTTAAGACGTAGATCACATCGTAGGGTAAAGTCGTTTCGGCGAATTTTGTGAAGCCTCGAATATCTGCAAAGAGAATAGCGATCTGCTTTTCTTCACCAATAGAACCTACGGAAAGTTGATTTTCAACCGTATCAACATCATCGCTGTCCAAGACCAAGCGGTGTACCTTAACATCCCCCACTACTTTTGTTTGGCAAGCTAGGCGAATATCGTTGGGAAATCCTAATTTGTTCGCTAATTCCGCTTCGAGTTCAGTTCTGGGGCAACAGTTTTCCTGCCCTTCAAGAATCCGAATGCGACAGGTCGTACAACGCGCATTTCCCCCACAGGCAAAGATATGGGGAATTCCAAAAGCAAGCGCAGCATATAAAACTGTGTCAGCCTTAGTTGCTTCAACAATCTGGTCATCAGGCAAACAATGAATTTCAGGCATATCCGTAGGCTTCTACATCCATGACTCAAATTGTAGTGAAGTAATTAGCGATTGAGGACAGAACTGCCTCACTTACACTTGCTACATTAAGCAAACTTACTTTATTTGAAATGGGCCGAGCTGGATTTGAACCAGCGTAGGCGTAGCCAGCGGATTTACAGTCCGCCCCCATTAACCACTCGGGCATCGACCCAAAATTTCACGGATTTCATCATAACACTCTACGTACCTTTTTAAAGATTTTTTCTGCGATCGAATTCTGGGGTAAAAATAATTCCCCACGATTAATGTTGGGGTAATGTCGGCAAAGACTTGAGATGACTTAAAAATTGCATCATTTCAGCAGCAGTCAACTGCTGTCTAGAGCGCTTATTAAACGTCTGTAGCAAATAATCTCGTCCTTGATTTTTTGTCCAACTCAATCGCTCCATTTCCACATCTATTTTGGAGATCGCATCCGACAGATCGACGGGCTCAGCCGTAAATTCTGGGATAGCCGCTGTTTTTGTGGGTTTAGGCTCTTCGTAGGTTGGTTCGCTGTTTGGGTAGTTGGGTTGATAGCTAGATGGGTAGCTGTCATGATCGGGATAGGTCGTGTCTTGATAGTTATTTTGGTAACTGGGTTGAAAATCAGATGGATAGCTAGACTGGGGGCTACTATTTGCCTGATTAGTTGCAAGCGCATTTACAGCCTGTTGGTTACCTGTAAAGCTAACGAATTCAGAATTTATAGATGAGCTGGGTAAAGCATTGATGTTTGTCGATTGACCGATTAGAGTTGCTTTCATACCATAATTGCCATCAAAGGTAATCCCTGCAATCATCAGTGCTCGTTTTATTGCCCGATCTTCGGCAACTTCGATATCTGTATCCGCCGCTGTAGCAGTGCCTAGGGTAATTTCACCATGGAGAATTGTGGCGCGAAAGACATGCAGACCATCGACTTTTGGTAACATCTTGGTCTTGATGCTGCCCTGAGGATATTGGGTGCGAAATTGGGCAAACATGATTTACAAATTACTTAGATAGTTAGGGAGGCGGTATGGATCTTGTAGCGATCGCATAGCAGCCATTAAATAAAGATGCTCAAGGTTCGTAACCTGGAATTTTTGTGAGATCGACCCGATCGATTTGGTATTCATGCAAATACTTTTCGGCATAGCGCAGATAAACCTTTTCATTGATAAATAAATCAAATAAATCGGGATCGATATGATTCTCTAGCTTCATTTTGCCTAAAATTTGCAAACATTCTGTTAGGGTCTTCGCTTCTTTATAGGGGCGATCGTCTGAACTTAATGCCTCAAAAATATCGGCGATTCCCATCATACGTGCTGGAACTGACATTTGCTCTCGCGTTAGTCCTTTAGGATAACCTTTCCCGTCCATGCGTTCGTGGTGCCCCCCGGCATACTCAGGTACGCGACGTAAATTTTTGGGATAGGGTAGTTTTGTCAGCATATTGATCGTAACCACAATATGGTCGTTGATAATCTGACGTTCTTCGGGTGTAAGCGTACCTCTAGAGATATTCAAGTTATAAACTTCGTTTTCGCTTAAGAAAGGGGCAAGTTTGCCCTCTGTGTCAACCCACTCATACTTGGCAATCTGCAATACGCGCTCTTTTAGCTCATCTCGCATAAACTCCCCACCAATGTTGCATTTTTGCAAGAAGGTGCGATCGCTATTTAATTGTTGGATTTTTTGCTGAAAATCTGCTTCCAAGCTAGGAACGACTTGAGGATTTCCGCTTTCTAAAGCCGCCAGTTTCTGATTGAGAAACTCGATCTCAGCATCTCGTTTCAGGACTTCAAACCTTGTATCAATCACATGGATACGGTCAAAAATGGTTTGCAGTTTTGTGGCTTTGTCGATGACATGGACTGGTGTTGTCACCTTGCCACAGTCATGCAGCAACCCTGCAATCTTTAATTCATAGAGTTCCTCTTCGGTCATAGAGAAATCTTTAAAGATGCCATAGTTGGCTTTGCAGACTGCCTCTGCAATCATCATAGTTAAGTCTGGCACGCGGCGACAATGCTTACCGTTATAGGGCGATTTAACGTCGATCGCCTCTGCCATCAGCTCAATAAATGACTCAAACAATTGGCGAAATTCTTGAATCAGGCGGTTATTACTGAGAGCGATCGCGGCCTGAGAGGCAAGAGACTCAGCTAAACTACGCGACTGCTCTGAAAATGGAATAATTTCACCCGTACGCGGATTCTTGGCATTAATTAACTGCAAAACCCCAATCAGCTCGCTTTCATGGTTTTGCATGGGAACAGTGATAAAAGATTGCGAGCGGTAACCCGTCTTGCGATCGAAAGCGCGAGTGCCTGAAAAATCAAATCCCTCAGCAACATAAGCATCAGGAATGTTAATTGTCTTATGGTTAAGTGCCGCATAGGCAGCTACCATATTGTTGTTGGGCTTCCCATCGCGATCGTAGAGTGGAAGCGGATCGAAGGGAATAGACACCCCTGTCGTGCCACCCATCATGATCTCTAAAGAATCATTGATAATAATCTCAAAAATCAGGTGCTGTTTATCTTCTGAGGCAAGGTAAAGTGTGCCACCATCCGCATTTAAAATACTCTTTGCTCCCTGCACAATCATCTCTAGTAAAGCAGGGGCATTTCTTTGCGAAGAAAGCGCAATCCCGATCGCATTTAATTTCTCAATCCGATCTAGAAAATCTTCATGTCCGTTGTTGTGATCCATCTTGCTGAGTTTTCTAAATTAATCGAGTTGCAGGCGGCAAATTAAATTAAGCAGATTTAGATTAACCAAATATAGCCCTTTTCAACCTAGTGGAATATAAACGGACAGATTGAAAATGAATAACAGCATCATAATCACAAAGACCCCATTTAAGCTAGTTCGGATTGGACTTTTTGATTAGTTTGTTTTTGTAGGGTTTTCCTTGGAGATTTTGTTACACAAGATGTTGCTGCACAAAGTGTTAAGCCCGATCTATCAGTTTGGATTCGGTTTGGTTGCAGCAGGCTTAAAATTGACCGTGGGCTTGGATCCTGTGGGTATAATTCTCCCTTGCCAACCGATCTCGTCGGTAATGCTACCCGTACCATAGCTGCCCGTAAATTCTTGGCAGTTTTCACTGAATGTAAAGACACCTTTACCTTGCTGCTGTGATTGTCCTTTCTCTGCATTTTCTTGCCAATCAAAGTTAAAGGTAGCACGATCCAAAGTGCCTGATATTTGTCCTTTAACTTTGCCCCGATTTAGATTGTAAAACTCATACCGACCGACAATTTCTGAATTCCCCTTCTCCTCAACAGCAAGATCTCCCCAATTTGTCTGCCAGTTGCCTGCTAGTTTTGACTGACAACTTGAAGCATGACTGTTTTTTGTGCTGGGTGAAGTCAGAATATTCATGCCAACAATCACAACCAAAACCAGTCCCCCAATCTCAGCCAGAAACAATAGCGAAGGTATAAATCGCGACCAACGCTTAGTCAAAGGCTCCTGTATCGTAGATGTTTGCCCCTCTGTAGCTAGTGTATCAGGGGCTGGAGCCTCAGGCGTAGCAGTCAATTGCTTAAATCTAGTGAATCGTAATTTCTGCATCATATAACTTAACAAAAAGGTTTATTGAAGTCTTCATACTGGCTTGTATTACTTTGATTTTGCTGGATTGTTACTAGCCCCGATCCCCTACCTAACAATCAAAAGTGTTTAGTACAAAGCTAAAGCAAATCTTGAACGCAAATTTTCAACACCAAAAACCCTTTACTAGCTTAATTGTAACAACAGCAAAGGTCACCATTTTGCCCCAATACGCGTTTTGAAGAATTGTCTGCTCTGTAAACTTCATGCTTGAAAGTCGAATGGAGTAGATAATTCATCGGTTTAGTATGCAGGGACACATGAATTGTCCCTGCGATTCTGATTGCTAGATTTCTTAAATGTTAAGAAATAACTAACCGCCATTTGCTTATAGACCCTTGCCCGCTGATAGCTTCTTACAACGATTTCCAGAATAATTTTGCCTGATAGCACAGGCAGCTAGGCACTTTCTTTATCAGGAGAGACGACATCAGGTATAACTTCTGTCTCGTTGAGCGACCAGCGGTAGGAGATGGGAATACCGTTATATTCACAAACTTCCTCAAACTGTTTTTGCAAAACCATTGCCTTTCGCAACATAATAATTGCTGATTGAATATGCTCTCTAGAAGCTTTAAGTGTAGGGGCTAGGTGTGGCTGCTTGCTCGCGTTATGAATTGCACCAAGCGTCTGACGCTCCAATAACTGAAGCAACAGTTCGTAGTGAATATGAGATGGAACAGGAAGTGACTCCACGGGTACCTCTATGATTATCGATAAATTATGTTTTTTGCGTTTGGTTTTGAGTTTGTCAATGTTGGTGTTTTTAACGCCTGCTTCATTCCCAGATAAATGATGGGCTTTGCCACAGAACGAGTCGAGCTAGCCAAAGAGTTACCTTTAGCTTTGCTTTAGCTTACGCACATAGAAGAACTGTTTCGTTTATTTTGCCTATTGTTTATTGTAGGTGAGCTATTCATTTCCGTCGCAAAAACTTTACTGACAATTTAGAATAAACAAATCTCTAATATTTTTGCGATCGCCGACTGCATACCTTATATTTCCTAAGGATTTTTGCATTCTCTTAAAGTTTTAGCTAAAATGTGCAACCTGATACAAACTACAATTATGTAGTAAGTTTAAGTGTGAAGATGCCCTATGATGCCTAAATTGTAATGGCAAGGCTTCACCAAACACGATCGAACCAGACCAAGGTTATCAAGCCAAGGTTACAGCCAGTATGAAAGCTGAAATTAATCAGCACTTATCTCAAAATCACGTAATGATAGCCAAAATCTTGCTGCCTTTGTTGCAGGTACTCATAAAGTTGCCAGCGATTCTAAATAACTTAAGAATGCTTATTCTGAAACCTTCAAATCACATTGGAATATATAGCAGATCTCCACGTGCTTTAATCTCAAAACTAGCTACCCTAATGCCATTTTCTGTAGGGAGGTATGCGTGGGATTGATTCAAGACCGTCCGCTTGTTGATGTTTTCCGTGAAATGAATGGCGGTATGTTTCCGCCCATGACGGAAACCTTTGAACGTGGCAAAACTATCTTTTTCCCTGGCGATCCTGCTGAGCGATTTTACTTTTTGGTAAAGGGAGCCGTTAAGCTATCGCGGGTTTACGAGGCGGGCGAAGAAATTACAGTAGCTTTACTCAGAGAGAATAGTGTATTTGGCGTACTCTCGCTAATTACAGGCAATCGCTCCGATCGCTTTTATCATGCGGTTGCTTTTACGCCTGTGGAGTTATTATCCGTACCGATCGAGCAGGTGGAGAAAGCTTTAAAAGAAGATCCCGAACTGCCCATGGTGCTATTGCGGGGGCTATCATCGCGCATTTTGCAAACTGAGATGATGATCGAGACTCTAGCCCATCGTGACATGGGTTCTCGGCTTGTCAGCTTTTTGTTGATTCTTTGTCGGGACTTTGGACTGCCCTCTGCGGAAGGTGTCACCATCGACTTGAAACTGTCTCACCAAGCGATCGCGGAAGCGATCGGTTCTACTCGCGTGACCGTAACTCGGCTCCTAGGAGATTTACGCAAACAAAAGCTAATTTCGATCTCAAAAAAGCGGATCACTGTACATAACCCTGTGGAATTAGGTCAGCAGTTTGCTTGAACTACCCCACACTTCGCAAACTGGCGGAATATTAATTCCCCGTACTCGCTATCGCCACAAACCGATCTGGATCGATCGTAAATAGCGTAGGGCGTTCTGCTGTTGGCTGTGTCATACCTGCAATAAAGTCTACCTGCCAGCGCTGAGCGAGCTGGGGTGGCAATGTCATAAACGTATCTTGAGAAAGTCTGAGGAGTCCAGGCTGAGAGTTACTGGGTAGGCACGCCATCATACCATCACCAGATTGGATTACGAAAAGAGATGGTTGCTCTGCAACAGCCGAACCGCCAAGCACTAGCGGAGCAGCAGGTTTGACAGGTTCTTTGCCAAACAACAATCTTCCCGCATCGACAATCGGAACGGATTTTCCTGCAAAAGTGACTTTGGGTAATATTTTATTCTCAAGGGGCAGGACGCGATAGATTGCGGTCACAGGCAACACAAACCAAGCAGCTCGCAGACGAAACGCAACATACTGTTGTGAAACCTGAGCTTGGCGGTCAGAAGCGCGGCGCGATCGCAAAGAGGAGAGTGCAGCCATAATAATTAGCTTTGAGAAGATGAACTAGATGAAACCGAAATCGTGAGTTGAGACAATGTGCGAAGCAGATCTTGTTCTTTAAAGGGCTTAGAAAAATAGCCAGATGCACCCAACCGCATCGCCAGATCGCGGTGCTTAGCGCCACTACGAGAGGTCAACATGATTACGGGGATATCTTTACTGGCATGGTGAGCGCGGGACTGGGCTAAGAAACCAAATCCATCTAACCTCGGCATCTCAATATCGCAAACTACAGCGCGGACATTGGTTCCAGCCTGTAGCTTTTCGATCGCCTCTTGACCATCCTTGGCTTGTTCGACCCGAAATCCTGCTTTTTCGAGGGTCATGGCAAGGAAGCGACGAACATTAATCGAGTCGTCAACGACCATCACGGTGGTGCGGCGATCGCGCTTGCCAAAAGACAGCGATTGAGTCTGCCTTGGCAGGGCGTCTGTAGAGAACGACCATTCCAGTAGTTTATCTAGATCGAGCAATGGTACGATCCGTCCACCACCCAAAACAGCACATCCAGAAAAGCCATCGGGTAAAGGGAGGTGTCCCTGTACCGTACGGGTTGTGACCTCTTGTTCGCCCCAGTAGCGATCGACTTGGAAGGCAAAGGGGATGTTATTAGGGGCTGTGACTAGGACGAGGGGCTCGTCAATAATGGGCGCGATTATGCTGTCGATCTGCTGTTGGGGGCGGGCAAAATTTAAGCGATCGCGCAGTCTTAAAAGCGGTACAGAGTAGCCTTCCCAATCAAATACTTCTTGCGTTTTGCCAGTAATAGTCTGAGGATTGGTAGTAATTTCTAGCGATCGGAGTAGTAGCATTTCCTCGATCGCACTGGTGGGAATTGCCATCATTAAGCCGCTGCTCTCAACCAAGAGTACGCGGGCGATCGACAGCGACATCGGGATAGTCAGGACAAATATGGTACCTTTCCCTAGTACGGACTCCACAATCACATTGCCACCCATCGATCGCAGATTGGAACGCACGATATCCATGCCCACGCCACGCCCTGAGAGTGTTGTGACGCGATCGGCGGTACTAAATCCAGGCTCAAAAATTAAATCGAATAGGTCGGAGTCACTGGCGCGATCGATTTCTGTTTGGCTCAATCCCATTTCCAAGGCTTTCGCTCGGACTTTGGTGAGATCGATGCCGCCACCATCATCGCCGATCGTAATTACGATCTGATTGCCACGGTAGCCTGCCGCGATTTCGATTTTGCCTTTGGGGGGCTTGCCGCGTTTAATACGGGTGTCGGGGTCTTCAATGCCGTGGTCGAAGGCATTGCGGACTAGGTGTAGTAATGGGGCTTCGAGGACTTCCAAGATCGAGCGCTCGACGAGGGTGGAACTCCCGCGCACGAACAGTTCTACTTGCTTGCCGTGTGCCAAGGATAATTCTCGTAACATGCGAGGAAATCGATTGAGAACGTCATCCAACAGACGCATGCGTACCTGAGCGATCGCTTTTTGCAGTTGAACGGCGGCGCGTCCCAGTTCGCGTTCTGTGCCTTCGGTATCGCCGAGAGCCGTGTCGATGTCACCAAAAACTTCTTGGAGTTGCACGATGCTGTCCATGATTTCGCGAGAGAGTAGATGCATTTCGCTATAGCGATCCATCTCAAGTACGTCAAATCGGGTGGCAAAGCTCGAAGAATCTTCACTTTCACTGTTCCTGAAACGCCTGCGCCGATCGCGCTCAGAAACTGCAACCAGTGGCTCATAGGAGGTGGCAACGCGATCGTAGGTCTCCCGTAGTTGGGTATTAGACTGCTCCAAGCCATTGACACGCAAGCCTAATAACTGCACTAGATCGCGCATTCTTTGCAGTTGCAAACGCATACTGCTGCGCTCGGCGTTAAGTCCGCCAATTTGATTGGTGAGGTTTTTGAGATATCTCACGGGAATTCGCACAGTGGCTTCATCGGAGTCATCGCCTATTGTGGTGGGTTCAGTGGGTAGCTGTGGTGCAAGTTGTGGTGACTGAACCTCAATTTCCTTGGCTTGATTGGGTATCGCTAAATTCTCTGACTGCTTAACCTCTAACTTCTCAACTTCAGCCTGTTTAGCTTCTGACTTCTCAACTTCTATTAGCGTTCGATCGCTCAGAGGGGATATGAAAAACTGAGATGGCAGGAGGGCAAATTGGCTAACCAATACCAAGGCTTGCGATCGCCGCCAAATATCTAAAGCCGCCACTGCCACTTCACGCAGATCGTGGGTATTGGCTTCAAGCGTCTCGGTAATTTCATTACAGAGCGAGACAAAAGGAGGTAGGTCTAGAATCTCGCCCAAACAGCCAAGTTCTTGGCTGGCGATCGCAAACTCTTCCCGCAGTACCTTCGTATCGGGATCGGCAATCACGCCTTCCAAGCGTTGCAGACAGGCATCTACCTCTGTCTCAAACATCAGGAGCCGCATATCCTGTCCTACTTCGGCAGAAAGTGCAGCAGTTTCATCTTGAGCGGACAGTTCACCAAGCAGTTCTTGCAGTCGCGCAAAGGTTGGCAAAGCATTTTCCTCTAACCAGATCGGTTCGATCTCGCTCTGTTGTTTATGTTTGACTGCCACCTGCCCCATCGTGTCGAGCGCTTTGAGAAAAAGTCCCTCCACTTCGCCAGTAATTAACTCAGTTTTACCGACGCGCAGAACTTTAAATGAGTCCTCTAGGCGATGGGCAATCTCGCTGAGCGACTCAAACCCCATCATCGCAGCGCCCCCTTTGACCGAGTGCGCTGCGCGTAGCACCTTATCGATTGACTGTCGTTGCAAGCCGCGATCGCTCATCCCGAGCACCTCCGCTTCGATCTCATTTAGATAGTCGCGGGCTTCGTCAAGAAATTGCAATCGAATTTTCCACTCTTGCGCATCTACCATAGTTGGTTATCCTAATCTAAGCGATTTTGCTATCCATTCCCTTTGCATGAGAACATTCCTGTTTCTATGCCTACTAAGAGCGTGTTTGAGAAGTTTTTACCCCCACTAGCTCCCCCTTCCGCGATGCGACTTCCCACAGGGTAGGGGGAGGATTTAAGTTCCCCCCCTTTTGCAAGGGGGGATTAAGGGGGGTAAAAGTAGAGATTTAGATGATACACCGTAGGCTAAGCGAAGGTCAGCGAGCGATGTCGAACTGAGTCGAAGCCTAGGCTTCAACCTTAAATGTTTCGACGGATGCTTGCAATTGGTTGGCAACGCTCACCGTGTCTTGTAGCGCGTCAGACACATCCCGCGAAGTTTGGGATGATTGATGCGACATCGTGGCGAGATTTTGCATTAATACTTTCACAGCCTCTGATGTCTGCACCTGAGACACGGTTGCCCCTGAGATACTTTGGAATAGCTCGTTGACCTGCCGCGATACTTCCACAATCTGTCCGAGACTCTTTCGCGCTGATTCTACCTGTTGCGTACCGGCCACTACCTGCTCGGTGCTGGCTTCCATTGCTTCTACCACCTCACTGGTTTCTTGTTGAATTGTGGCAACAATCCGTTCGATTTCCTTCGTAGCTGTGGCTGACTGTGTCGCCAAGGCACCCACTTCTTCGGCAACTACGGCAAAGCCTCTACCCTCTTCACCTGCTCTGGCTGCCTCAATACTGGCATTCACGGCGAGCATGTTGGTCTTGAGCGCAATCTGATCGATTAGCACGACCACTTTGGAAATCTGTTGTGAAGCTTCACCCAGTCGTTTCACCTTTTTCGCTGTTTCTGCCACGGTTTGCCGCAGTTGCAAGATACTTTCTGCCGATCTCTCGATCGCCTGACTACCTGATTCTGCCGTATTTGCTGCCGTACTTGAAGCATCGGATGCCTGTTTGGCATTGCGTGCCACGTCTTGAATCGATACGGTCATCTTTTCTACGGATTGCAGCGCATCATCGAGTTGTTGGGCTTGGAGCATTGCGCTTTCAGCCAGACCCCGAATCGCCACATCATTGGAACCGATCGAGGTATTCACTTTAGCTGTCGTCTGTTTTACCTGCGTTACAACATCCCGCAGGTTTTCGATAATTGCGTTAAAAAAGTCAGCAACAATCCCAATTTCATCATCGCTGATCTGAGCGCGAACCGTTAGATCTCCACTGGCAGCGCCTTCAACTTCGTTGAGTAGGCTGAAAAGGTCAGACTGAATCTTTTGACTGCGTTGTTTTTCTAACTCGGTTACAGCCTTTTGCTCCAAAAGACCCAAGCCGCCTAGGGCTTGCCCAATACTGAATGCCTTTTGCTTGAGAAGTTCGATTTCTGCCTCTTGCCATTGATGTAGGTTGTTACAGTGATGGGCAATTAATAACGCAGTTAGCTCACCCGCACGAAAAATTGGAACGACAAGATTGGACTTAATTCGCAATCGCTGCATCAACGCCAAATGATCGGGATGGAAGCCCGCATTATGGACATCATTGTTCGCGACAATCCGTCCTTTTTGATAGGCCTCGATTAATACTTGACCGATGCAAGGGTCGTTAAATTCTTCTGCTTTGGCACTGGGTAAACCTGGAATCGACGATTCGGCATTGATTTCACCCGACCAATCGGGCTTGAACTGATAAACGACCAATCGATCGCAATTTAGCTCTGCCCTAATTTCTGCCAAAAGCTGCTCAAAAGGCTCTACCAGCCCCATAATATCCCGCATTCTAGAAATCGTTGCCAAAATCCCTAGCTGTCTTGCTTCTCTCGTTTGCTGTTCTAACTGATTGGTTTGTTGCCCGACTAGATTAAAGAAAGAACTGGACAGGCGATCGATTTCATCGCTGTTTTTTGTCAAGTCATTCGCGATATCGTCCGTGGCAGCCATTTTGTTACATTCATCCAAAATTGGTTGCAGCCGCTTGTTGAGATTTCGGACAAAGAGTAACACAATAATTGCTAACAAAAGCGTCACACCAAGGGCACTGCTTAAGGTTGTGATCAGCACGGGTGTGTAAATGACCGACTCTGGAATGATCGCCAGAAAGAGCCAGTTTGTACTGGGCAACCGCTTGTAATAGATCAGATTGCCTCCAGATCGAATGGAACCTTCTTTCCCTTGTTTTAGTTGTGATTCGATCGCGGCAAATTCGGGGATCTGCTTGAAATCGACCCGCTCGATCGCTTTTTGGAGATCGGGTGGGTATGCCAACATCTTGCCTTCCTCGCTAATTAAGGCAAAGTAACCTCTGTCTTGGTAAACCTTATCGTTGGTAAGACCCTCTGCGATCGTAGTGACGTTCACATCTGTACCAACCACTGCAATCAGTTTACCTTCGTCGTTCCTTACAGGTGAGAGGTAGGTTGTCATGGTTACGCCATACCATGGATAGGTTTCCGTCCAGAGTGATTTGTTTGCGGCAACGGGCTGTTTGTAATAGTTTTGGGTGGGGTAATTATCATCCTTGAAAAGCTCTGAATAAAAGACTTTATCAAAGGGTGCAGGAAGTCGAGTCCCTTGTTGTTCTTTTTTCCCCTGATCGACATAGTAGTACGGCCAAAACCATTCCTGCTTTGGCAAAATACCATAGGGAGTCTGACCAATACCAGCCGCCATCGCTAGGGCAGGACGCTTATTGAAAAACTCAAACACTAAAGCCTTGTAAGCCTCTAGTCTTCTCTCACCATTTCTGTAGGTAAAACGGCTGGAGGCGGCTAAACTTTCAGTAAACTCTTTGACTTGGTTAAGTTGGATTTCCACCTCAAAGGCTTGGATATCAAGGGATGTTTTCACATCATTTACGGCGGCTTTCTCAATTCTCTGATAAAAAAGTATCGATATGCCGCCAATTCCAACCAGAGCGCCACTAAGAACCCAAACAAACAGACGAGAACCAAGAGACTTACGGCTAATCACATTTCTTTTGTTTGCTCTAAAATCACGAGGGACTGGGGTAGGGCTCGGATCTGATAGATTTGCCGTATGGTTACTGGCTCCATTCAGGTTTGAAGTTTGAGGATTAGATTCTCTCTGTTTCGTAGATGACATAGCTTCTCTCCCTTTAAGTTAATGAATTAAGCAAGTAATGAATTAAGCGAATAAATCAGATTTTTGCAAGTTCTAAAATTGTGTAGATAGAGACATAATCTTTTCTGCATTAAGTACCCATAGATTTCCTTGGAATCTACTTACGCAACCCTCCAAATAGGGTATCAAACTAGGATCGGCAATTCCATCGGGTGAGGAAATCTCTTCTAAGGTCAGTCGGATCACATCTTTTACTGCCTCCACAGCAATTCCTAACGGCTCTCCATCCGCCGATCTCAAGACTGCAATCTGATACTCACGCGAACTCGGTTCCAATAGCCCCAAACCAAACAAATGAGGTAGATCGATTACCCAAAACACCATACTGCGATGGGCAATTAAACCCAAGACATGGGCGGGCATATTAGGGAGTAAAGTCAGGCGATCTCTGGGGGCGATAAATGTTTCCTGCACCTGAGCCAAGGCGATCGCCACTGCAAACTTTGGCTCCAATTGCAAGGCTAAATAGGGCAGTCCCTCTACCTCTAAAATCCGTTTTTCAGTTAATTCGATTACTTGGTTTGCCATCTACTCTTCTCCCGTTAGCGATCGCACGGCTTTCAATAATTCCTCTCGCTTAAAAGGTTTGGTGAGATAGATATTAATACCCTGCTTCAATCCCCACATTCGGTCTAGATCTGTGTTTTTTGAAGTACAGGCAATCACGGGCACTTTTTGTTCGCTCTTTTTAATGGCTCGGCACAATTCCAGTCCGCTCATGCCAGGCATCACTAAATCGGTAACCACAACTTGGGGCTTCAACTGCTCAAATTTTTGCAAGCCTTCTTGACCATCCACGGCACTGATCACCTCATAACCAGCTTCGCGTAGATAAGAACTGACTAATTCCCGTGCTGAAGGTATATCATCAACCACCATCACTGTTATCATCTTTTTACCTTCTTGCTAATTAGCGATATTTGCTCGATTTACCCAAAAATCTATATAACAGAACGAACTGCCCGTAGGATATCTTCTCGCGTAAAGGGCTTAGTGATATAAACGTTAATCCCCTGTTTCATCCCCCACAATCGATCTAGCTCTTGATTTTTAGATGTACAGGCAACAACGGGCACATCCTTTGTGGCAGGATTTTTCTTGAGATTCCGACAGAGTTCCAGTCCGCTCATATCGGGCATTACCAGATCGGTTAGCACTACATCTAGATTTTTACCTGCAATTTTTTTGAGAGCCTCCTGACCATTATTTGCAGCGATCACTGTGAACCCAGCTTCGATCAGATAGCTCACAATTAGCTCTTGCTGAGAAGGCGTATCTTCAACTACGAGAACGGTTGTCATAATGATTCGATCCTTAATTTCTGGCTTGTGAATTTTTAACGAGTTGCCTAAATTAGTTTTCTATATTAAATGTCGCATGACCATGTTGAGCAGATCGGCGCGGGTAAAAGGTTTGGTAAGATAGTCCGTCGCCCCTGCCATCCTTGCTCTAGCGCGATCGAGCAAGCCTTTATGCCCAGTTACCATCACCACAGGTGTTTCCTTAAAGATATGCGTTTTGCGAATCAGCGTACAAAGTTGATAGCCATCAACATTGGGCATGCCAACATCGAGCAAGATCAAGTCTGGACGAATAGAAGCTAATTTCATCAATGCTTTGAGAGAGTCATTAATCAAGGAGACCTCATATTCTTCGCCATCGAGCAAACGTTCGATCTCATTTAACATTGCTTGGCTATCATCCACACAGGCAATCTTCCAAGTTTTCGCCTTTTCCTTAATTAAGGATTGGGTCATGCTGTCAAAATCTCGATCTTGATTTATGTTATTGGCTTCTACTACCTCCTCCACAAAAGTTTCTGCTTTCTTTTCTGGAGCTAAATGATAGAAGCGCGGCAGCAGATCGAAAGGTGAGACAGGGTCTCGGAGCAAAACTGCGCCATCGCGAACCAATGGCAACAACTGCTTAGCAACGGCTAGATCGTCTCTGCCTAGCATGGCTCCTAATTGCCGCAGATTAAATCCTTTGAGCATTCGCCCCAACCTTTGGACGGTATCGGCGGGCATTCGCTTTTCTGCGATGGTTTGGCTAACTAGATAGGGGCATTGATAGGGTGAAAACAGGGTTGGCCCCATCTCTTGCCAAGATTGCAAACGCTTGCTCACTAAATCGAGTACGTTATTCAAGTCAAAGGAAGAGCTAATACCTGGTAGCGATCGCCTGTCGCGTTCGATCGAAAAATCACCTTCTGGAAGAGATAGGAATATCTCTAGAGATTCCTGCATCATCCTTACTAGAGCTTGAATTGCAAAGGATTTAGATAGTTGCTGCTCGCTAACTAACCAGTTCAGAGCCACGTATTCGACTGGAACCTCAGCATTCTCCGTTTCATCAAACATCAAGCGCAGTTGCGATCGCAGTTTTTCATTTAACGTCGGAACTTCTCGACTCAGTCGCCGCAGTTGCCTTTCTAGTCTTTCAAAATTCTCCAGATAATTTGTGGCATACAGCAATTTACCCTGAGCAAAATAAAATGACCACTTCAAGCGATCGCGCGTAAATGAGATACAACTTTCATCCGCAAGGGCTGCTTGTTGTAAGTATTTCTTAGAAGATTGATGCATATCTTCCTTTACATCAGTAAGTATCATTCCAAATTTTTCTAAATCAGAGACTTAGTCCTCTAAAAAAATTGGCTTCCAACAATAAATTTGGATCTCCTAGGGCAAATAATTTATAGCGTTGGCACAATGAACCTTAAGGCTTTTAGACCTATCAGAATTACGCTTTAAATGTTTCAGACTTACAAAACCTTAAGATCTAGAGTTTTTGAAAAACTTCAGATTTACCTGACTTTATATAGGGTACATAGCAATCCAATTAGATTTGTGGGTAGGGGCAATTCATGAATTGCCCCTACGATTCTGTTTAGATTCCTAAGCACAATAAATTTTTAACTAATTAAAGCATAATAAATTTATTCAAAAGAAATTTTTAAATAATTAGATTTTCTTATTTATACCAGTTTAAAAATTCTATTGCACAGGTGTTTAACCTGCTCGTCGAATGAAGCACAAAGCCCAAACTGTGGTTACAGCGATCCTCGATCGCTGGGAAAGTAGTAGGGATTTCCATACTGGGCATTAATGCTAGAAATGTTATTTATTTTTCTGTAACCCAGTGGGTGAGAGCATAAACAAAATCTCATTGCGATCGCGATCTTGCCATGTTGTAGGCGAAAAAAGAGCTGATAGAACAGGCTTCGGCTGTCCCCATTTGAGCGTCAGAGTCTGCAAAACTCGATCTTGCAAGCGATGGAAAAAGTCAATTTCTCCTTCGCCTCGATTGATAATGGCAAACCAGATGGGGCCGCGATCGCGAGTTTGAATCACCCCTGCAAGCGTACTGACATCCGAGAGCGTACCTGTCTTGACTAGAGAGCCTGCTGGTAGATTTCTACTGTCAATTGTGCCGCAGTGACAATCGCTGATGGGCAATAAATCTGCTAGGGTTAACCCTTCCAGTTGGGCTTTTTTTTGCACGGCGATCAAAATTGCTACGGTCGCATGGGGTGAGATTTGGTTTTGCTGCCCCAGACCCGACCCATTAATCAAGTAGATCTCTTGCGGTGAAATCCCCGTACTGTCTATTACGGCTTGCATCACGGCTCTACTACCTCCCAACTCAGAGGCAAGCATTTCCGCCATCTCATTATTGCTGAAGGTATTCATACGCTTCAGAATTTGCCACAGGGGTAAGGAACTATGGCGAATTAGGGGCTGAAGGTTCGTCAAATTTGGACTCAAGCTAGGCAACACCCGAATCTCCCCAGAAATGACGACTTGGGGCTTTGCCGTACCACCGGGCATGGTGCGGTATTGGGCAGCCACCTCATCTGACCAAGTTCCTGCATCCATCGCTTGCTTGAACAGGGCTGCCGAGGTTTGTGGATTTTGCTCGAAGTTCATATAGAACTTGCCCGTCACCACCAAATTTCCTTGGATGCGGCGAATTCCCATTTGATTGAGGGCATTGCCTAGGGCGATCGCTTCTTCCCAAACAAAGAATGGATCGCCGCTACCTTGAACGATCAAATCTCCTTGTAGCGTATTTCCAACAATTTGACCTGTCGTACTAACTGTTGTGACAAACCGATAATTCGAGCCCCAAGTTTGCAAAGCCGCTAAGGTGGTGGCAGTTTTGGTGAGTGAGGCAACGGGTAAAGGCTGCGTGCCAAGACGACTGGTCAGCAATTCGCCATCATGGGTCTGCAACCAAACACCTTGCTGTGATTCTGCGTAACCAGATTGCTTGAGCGTCGAAATTAGGGTTTGTACTGCTCGCTCAGCAACGGGGTCAGTTTGCGGCGTGACTTTAGAGGCAAGCACAGGCGCTTCGGTCAGTCCAATCAGCGATCGCGGTACTGTCGAGATCGGTCTACCATCCAACAATTGCACTGAGATAGAGAGCAAAACGATTCCAACTAAATTCCACATACGATCGGTGTTTTTAGGTGAGGTTCTTTATTGATCGAGAAGTATCATAACTTGGACTTTTAGCTTTTGGGAACGATAAAATGCGCCCATACATCGCCATCTGCCCCACACATATCCTGCATATAGGCAAAGGAATAATTCAGGGAAGCCCCCTCAGTTTGGGTATAGCCAGAGAGCGCGTCTCCGTAAGGATCGTTAACAATATATCCTTTGGTATCGTAGCCGATCGTACAGATAATGTGACCGCCATGGGTGAAATAGCCACCGATCACTACAGGACGATTGGCACTAATTTCGGCTGTGATTTGCGCCCAACTGCGGCTCGTGCTAAACCCACCACCAAAGCCATAGGCCTTGTATAACTGGGCAAGGACGCTATTGTCGGTACGGGCATTTGCCCCATAGCGATCGACGATCCATTGATAGAGTTCGTCCTCTAGTTGTCCACCCGATCGCGATCGAATGCCGTGGTAGTAAAGCACCATGGCGATCGAAGTGACATTGCAGGTCACATAGGGATCGCGAGGATTATCCCGTTGAGAGAAATAGGGCACAGATAAAACTTTGCGCTCGGGTGTAATTTCAATGGGCTTGTTTCCCTGCATGAGCGTGACATGGGGGGCAAACACAAATCCCTGCGTGCCCACTGGGGCAATCTTTTCATTGAGCGTGACTTGAAAATGCGTACCCGCCAAGCTGTAACGGTCTAAACCGTAGATTTGCGCCACCGTTAAATTGGCTTTTTCATTCGTGCCGAGTTGGCTTGAGTCGATCGCCCTTGCTTTAAAAAACGTATTTTGCTTGACGGTCATGGTTTTCATGTCAGGGTCAAATGCCATCACCTTGCCGTCTTTGCTCAGGCTGACATGCTGCCAATATAAAAAGCCTACGGTTCCTACGGGTGCGATCGGGTTGGCTAGTTTCACCCGAAAATGTCCGTTAATGGCAGCATAACCAAGAATGGGATAGGTTGCCCCCGTTTGGAGCATAATCTTGCGATCGTCTTTGAGATCGGAGGCATTCTCTGGGCTGGCTTTAAAAAACGTAGCCGTTTTAATCGTCAGAATCATTCCTTTAGCCGTGATATCCGTGACAACTTCTGGCTTGCTTAAAGGAATTGAGTTGTTGAGCTTACTAATATCGACATGGGGGGCAAAGAAATAGCCCACTTTCCCTAACGGAGGGATTGGGGTAGTCAGCGTCACCTTGACATGGTTATTCTCAAGGGTATAGTTTCCATCTAATAGGAAACTGGAACCTGCTTTGACTTCACTTTTTTGACTAAATCCCAAACTTCCCGATGCGGCGGTAGAGGCTTTAAATACGGTGTCTTGCTTGGTCGTTAAGGTAATCGGCGATCGGATATCGACATGGGGTGCATAGAAATAGCCAAAATTCCCAACAGGCGGAATGGCTGTAGGAAGAGTGACTTTAATATGTCCATCCACCAAACCATAACGGGAAAGTGCGATTGTCTGTCCTGCCTTTACCAGTACTTTGGCATCGATCGGTAGGGTGCTAGAGTCCGCAGGGGAGGCTTTAAAAAGCGTGTCTTGCTTGACCACCAATACGATCGCAGGGGGCTTGACCTGAATGCTCAAAACTTGACTGCTGAGCACGCGATCGCTGGCATCTAGCCCGATGATGCGGAGATTGGTGCTACCGAATGTCGAAAAGCCATTGAGCGATTTAGCCCGCCATATCCCTTTGGTATAATCAATTTCGACGGATAGCACCGAATTATCTGTGAGTAAAACCCTCAGCTTGGCAATTTTGGTTAGATCGACTTTGCCACCAATCGTAAACGGTGTATTGACATAGACTTCGGTCAGAGATTGGTCAATGGTGACTATCTTGTTCGCTTGAGCATCCAGTGTCGGAGTTTTAGAAGTTGAGTTCGTCATAGCGACTGCAATGGCTTCATGGTTTGCTGCCAATCATGATGGCATAGATTGAACTGAATTATAGCGGTTAATTTCGATCGCGTTCTATATCGGCGATCGCTTGACCGATACACCATTCACGGTCTTTCCCAGGATATTTACTTCTAACCTCATCGATCGTTCGTTTTGCGGATGGCACATTCCCTTTTAGCAGGGTAAGTAACCTTCGCCCTCGACCCGTATCAAACTCATCTGGAATTGACACTTTCGTAACTTTACGAGGACGTCGATTGAGCAAGTACCCACTCAATACCAGCACAAATAAAAGCACGAGTAGAAAAACATAGACCATGGGAATAATCTCCTAGATAAGGATTCATCTTTGCGATCTCGATTGCTATCTATGCTACTGCTCATTGAGGAAAATATGTGCGAACGAACCTTTGTCTTCGCTCTTTTAGTCCACCATCCACACGACAGAAAATAGCAATGTTTAGTGGATGTGAACTCGATGAGATCTGGTTCAGGTCTCATTGTGAATGTTTTAAGCGATCGCCCCACCACAGGAACTACCTTTACCAGCGGTGCATCCAAAGCAATGACGACCTGTTTTGATTTGGCGTTGCGCCAGTAGCTCGGCACTAAAATCCCGAATGTGAAGAGATTTGCGATCGGGGTGTTGAATTTCAAGCTCTAGCATCTGGTTAAAATCGCAGTCAAATAAGCGCCCATCCCAAGCAACAGAAAGGGTGTTGCGGCACATAAGCCCTGATATGGTGGCAGGGTTAAAGGAATTAACCAAAAGTTCCATATAAGCCTGTAGGTTGCCAGACTGTTCTAGCCATTCTAGATGGCGCGAGATTGGCATATTGTTAATCGCAATTAAGCGATCTAAGGTAATGTTATGGTTCTCCATTAAGCCTTCCTTCCACATTTTCTCTAAGAGAGCGGCTTGATTGCAGGATAGAGAAGCACCAACTGGATTACTCACTAGGGTGAGTTTGCGCTTCGGATCGCCTTTACCATAACCCGCAGCATTCAGCTTTCGCAGGGCTGCGATCGACTGTTCAAACGTGCCATCACCCCGCTGACTATCGGTGTTGGGTTGGCGGAAGTGGGGGAGGGAACAGGCAATTTCAACACCGCGTTCGGCAAACCATTCAGGTAAATCCTTCATATTTGGCAAAAGCAGTACGGTGAGATTGCAGCGATCGATCACATGTTTGCCCCGCACTACAGCTTGCTCGACCAAATAGCGAAAGTGAGGATTGAGTTCTGGAGCCCCCCCAGTAATATCAACGGTGTGCGCTTCGGTCTGGTCGAGAGCCTGAAGGCAAGCATCGATCGTGGCAAGATCCATAATTTCTTTACGATCGGGGCCTGCATCGACATGACAATGGCGGCAAGTCATATTGCAGAGCTTACCAACATTGATTTGAAAGATTTCCAATTTGCTTGGTGTGAGTTTTTCCCAACGATGATGGTTTAACGTTGCCTCAAAATTCCCTTGCTCTGGCAAATGGGACAAATCAACTGACTCTAACAAATTGATTTGCTGCTTCGTACTCGATAGCAAAGCATGGCGTTGCTTCAGTGAAACCGTTGCAGTGGGACTAGACATGTTTATTTTTCAGTAGCAGTGTGTTTTGAGCGCGATCGCAGGAAAATGGTTAGTGTAGATATTTTAGCTAAGGATCGCAGATTTATTGACTTGAAATATCGAGGTAAAAAAATGCCTGAATACCTAGCCAATCAGCAAGCCACTCAAGAGCAATTAAGTGAGTGGATAGCGTCTTTTCATACCAATGGGTTTCTTGTGATTCCCAATGTTTTAACACCCACACAATGTGAGTTGCTGAGAAATGATTTAGACGAAGCCCTCAGAAAGTCTGAAGGTGAATCTTATCGGCGATCGCGAAAGATCGTAAAGCGCATGTTTGAGCACTCTAAGCATAATCTAGACCTCTTCGCTTTAGAACCGATGGTTACGTTTGCGGAACATTTGATTGGCGGAGCAAATGGCACAGAATACTCGATGGATGAGGGTATTCCCAATTCCAACGCCATTCATGTAATTCACAATAACTCCTTTAAGCTGCCTCCAGAATCTGACGGATTAGCGAAGAACGCATGGCATCAGGATGACACGCCGCAAGTCCTCTCCCTCGATGGCAATCCTTTGACCAACATTCGCCTCAATGTTTTGGCTTTTACAGTCAACTATTATTTGACAGATGTGCTATCACCAGAGAATGGGCCAACTCAGACAATTCCTGGCTCGCACCTATTTGGTAAGTTCTGCAATGGTGATATCTCTGGCTATGAAGACCGCATTCATAACTGCTTAGGTGCAGCGGGTTCTGCGGTTTGCTTTAACAACCAAGTATGGCACAGAGGTTCTAGAAATGATTCCTCAGTAACCCGTTATATTACCCAAGTTACCTATGCCAAGAGATTGGTTGGTCATAAGTATGAACCTTTTATGAACTATCAGATGCCAAGTCACTGCTACGAGACTGCCGATCGCAGATTGAAACAACTCTTAGGATTTTTGCCCAACGGTGCTTATGGATAATCTAAAGAATTTATGAAATTTGCGTTTCTTTTCATCGATTCGTATGAGCTATGAAACCGATGAAGCCTCCTGCTAAGACCAGCCATGTTGAGTTTACTTTAAACCGAAATACAGCCAAGCAACTAAGGAGAGCAACGGCGATTGTCAAACCGTCCACTAAAGCAGCTCGCCCTAAATCCCATGTGACGATCGCCATCAGTGCCAACGAAGCCACATTCAAGCCGTCTAAAAAGCCAGCCGTATAGGGCGATCGCCGTAACTTTGTCACCCAAGGACTGACGATCGCCACCAGCACAAAAGCTGGTAAAAAGATGCCAATTGTCGCGGCGATCGCGCCTGCATTCCCTGCCAACAAGTAACCGATGAATGTAGCCGTTGTGAAAACTGGACCTGGGGTAAACTGCCCGATCGCCACAGCATCGAGTAATTGCTGTGATGTCAACCAGTGTAGGCGTTCTACAAGATCTTTTTGCAAAAAAGCCAACAGCACATAGCCACTGCCGTATAAAACAGATCCGATTTTGAGAAACAGTAAAAAAACACTTGCCCATGTAGGTGTAGCGAGAGAAGTAGCGAATAGATTTGCAAATGGAAGCGCATTGAGAACAGGAACATGAACCATAGGCAGAAGTGAAAAAGCAGAAGGGTCTCGATCTTTACGCAGTCGATCTTTCGGAAACTTCCAATTCCCCACAAGCATCACAGCAAGTCCTGCCAAGAACAATAAGAGCAGCTCATTGACTCCTAGACCAAACAGAATCATGACAGTTAGCCCCGTAAGTAGAGTGGCTCGGTTCTTGACAGCGTTTTTGCCTAACTTCCATAGGGCTTGTACCACGATCGCCACAATCACAGGCTTAATCCCATAGAGTAGCCACCCTGCCTGCGGGAGAGCTTGATATTGCACGTACACTGCTGCCAAGCCCCATACGATCAGCATTGCTGGCAAAATAAAACATACTCCTGCGATCGCGAGCCCCAACCATCCCCCTCGTTCTAATCCGATGTGAATCGCCAATTCAGTAGAGTTTGGGCCTGGGATTAAATTCGTAACACCGAGTAAATCTAGGAACTTCGCTTGACCCATCCATTTTCGCTGCTTTACCACTTCGTCATCGAGCATGGCAATATGAGCGGCAGGGCCGCCAAAGGCAGTAGTACCTAGCTTCGTGAAAACCCATGCGAGTTCTATGAGTCGTTGTTTTTTCTGTGCCGAACTCAACTCTGTATAATGGAGCACAGAGGTTGTTACATTTTGCTCTTCGCTCTTCTCTTCTGGGTTTTGAGTCATCTCCGATCGGGGATAGATTCGTTCTGAAGGGTAATTGCCAACTATTCTATGACCTATACTGAACCAGAGGAAAGATCGGTGGGTAACAATCAATATATCTTTTTAAAAGAAAAACTTGAGGAGCTTAAGGCTAAACTCGGTCAAGTTTCCGAGCGCGATGCCAGTTCGGTCAAAAGTCTAGGGCGATCGCATGGCGAAATTCAATCCTATTTTCAAGCTCAGATTCTCGACTTCCCGATCTCTAGCAGATCTAGCGAAATAGAAGAAAAGATTTTATCTTACTATGTAGAACTTAACAAACAACTGAAGTTGCTCGGCGTTGATTTTACGATGCTGCAAGTAGCCCGCAATCCTACCACATGGCAACAACGGCAACAACAAGCGATCGCGAGGCTATCCATGCTGATCGGCTATTGTGAAGCACTACTTTCTTTAGGGTGTCTCTAAAAATAGAAGCAAGAAGAAGACAAGGAACGGAAGCAATTACAAAATCCGATCGGATCTTGGCACTAGGCATTTAACATAGGTGGTTCAAAGTCAAAGGGGAGTTCGTTATTAATTGCTTGAATTTGGCGAACTTCGTAGGAATTCACCTCATGGATATGAGAAACCAAGATTTGTTTGAGACGGTTAGGATAAAAGCGATGCAAACTATAGTTGGGAATTGCAGGAAATCCGCGCCGCTTTTTATGCTGCCCACCTGCCCCAGGATCGAAGCTGCGGATACCTTGGGCGATCGCCCATTCGATTGGCGTATAGTAGCAGGCATCGAAATGTAAAGAGTCTACCTCCTGTACGCTGCCCCAATAGCGACCGTAGAGTTGCTCCCCCTTGCGGATACAAAAAGACATCCCAATTGGTTTGTGGTGGCTATCTGTTTCACCTGCGATCGCATCTGCTGCCACGCCAGCGACAAAGACTAAGCGATCGCGAAAACAATGCTGCAAAGATTCAAAAAACTTGCGATTGAGGTACTTGCTCCCACCCCAAAACTTGTCACAGGTATCGCTGTAGAGTTCATACATAAAGCCATAAAAAAAATGGGGAATTTCTTCGCCCGTATAAACGCGCATTTTTAAGCCTGCATTTTCGACGGCTTTGCGTTCTCGCTTGATGTTCCGCCTTTGATTGGCATTAAAGTTCTTTAAATAATCATCGAAACTTGAGAAGTTCTGATTTTCCCAAATATAGCTGTGGTGCATCCATGCCGTAAAGCCGCGCTTCTCTAGCTCAGCCCGCCAGTCAGGATCGACAAACAGAAAATGACAACCAGAGATTTGGGCGCGATCGCAGAAGCGATCGATCTCCGTCAGAATCAAATCGATAATTTTATCTGGATGCAATACTTCAGGGGCAAACAGAAATCGATACCCAGCAGCGGGGGTAAAGGGAGCCATGCCCAAGAGTTTAGGATAGTAGTTAATTCCCAAGCGATATGACAAATCAGCCCATTGGTGGTCAAAGACAAACTCCCCATAACTATGACCCTTGAGATAAAGTGGGGCGATCGCCATAAGTTGATTGCCTTGCCAAACTAATAGATGGTTGGGTAACCAGCCTTCTTTAGGCGTCGAACAGCCTGATGTCTCTAGGCTTGCCAACCATTCCCACTCAAAAAAAGGCGTTTTTAAAGGTTTTGCTAAGGCATTCCAAGTCTCAGGCTTTACTTTGTGAACGCTGTCAATCCAAGTGGTGGTATAGGGTTGCGAACTTTTGAGCATAGTCAAAGGTGAATAGGTTGCTTGCTTAACACTCCTTAATCTTAGCCTGCGATCGTGGCTTCAGGTGTATAACCTACATTCAGCAGATATTTTTTGAGAATCAGTATTTACCGAGAAAACTCTAATGACTGTCATCCTCCTCAGGGACTATGTTATGCAGTCTTCGCTTGTGAGGTCAACTTACAGCCAGCAGTTCATTAAGCTTGTTTTTCAGATTTGGGGATGTCATGAGTGGATTGTAGACTTCTCCTGCGTAGGGCTGCCAAACATAACTAGGGCTAAAGGGACGTAATACAGGCAATATTCCTAGTTCTCGTTCGATTTGTTTTGCTAAAACCAGTCCTGGGATAGATAGATTGGATGATTCTTCGATAAGCTCGCTGTAAGTCCTGAATTCATCGACTTCAACACCAACTAGTGCATAACGGAAGGTCGGAGCAAATTTTAAAGACTGATAGAGTAAGATGCCTAATTCTGTCATTAAATAGGCACTTTCAGGGCTGTCTATCCCCACTTCACTAAGATTATTAGGCGAAACTCGACACCACCAGTTTTCTTCTATGTCTTGGAATATATCCGTGCGACATTGGCAATGGCGACCATTTGACAGCAACCATGATATTCCCTCAAAATGTTCAGCGAATTTATGTGCGTTGCTCTTATCAGAACCGCACTCTGCCGATAAACTAAATATCCATGCCATTTTCATAGCCTCCTATTGCTTGTACTAATCAACCCTTTCCCAATATTTTTGGGTGTTTGCCAATGCTGCCTCGTACTTTTCTAGAGCCATTGTAACTCTTGGCATGATGCTAACGTGGGTTGGGCTATCTTGGACTGCTTGTAAATCTCCAGCGATCATGCTGTCATCAATTTGCCATAAAGGATCTTTGCCATTGCCGCCAAATTTTGTGGGTTTGCGAAATGCAGGTAAACCTTCGATGGATAAGGAAACAGACATTCCCTTGGTATTTCTAATGGCAACAGCTACAAGATCGCCGTACAACTTACGCTGTGACTCTGGCAGCAAATAGCCTTGTTTATCTAGACAGCCTATCGACATTTGCTCGATGTTTATATCGATGTTAGGTCTAACGCCTAACAATCTGGCACTTCGACCTATTCTGGGTTTTCTGTTCTGCTCTGCCATGCCACGATAGTAGAGTTTTGCCATATTTCATTGTTTTACTGGCTTACTTGTATTGTATAGCTCGATACAATTCTTTGGAATTATACAAGATCCGCGATCGCATCATAAATACTACTAACGCCAAATAACTACAAGGCTAATGTTTCAATTGCTAGACTTCAAATTGATCGTCCACGAACTCTCTCAAGCTCATGAAGATAGTCATCTAATATCTTTTCAAGCTTTAGCAGGTCATTAGGATGTAGCTTTTTCTGAAGAAAAATACAAATTATACATAATTCTTTTTCCCTACCATTGGAAATAGGCAATTTATCTAACTGGTTATGTACTTTATTGAAATACTTAGGCAAGTCAAGCCATGATTTTTCATCTTTGTATTTTTTAAAACTTTGACTATCTTTTCCATCTTTGCAAAGAGTAAGTAAGTTTTTATAGCTCTTAATAATGCTTTCTACCTCATTCAATAAGGTTGTACTACTCTTTTTCCAGTCATTAAACTCTAATCGCTCTAGAAATTTAGCTAATTTAAGAATTTCATCCAATCCTTTCTGAGAAATAGGTCGAAATGCTGTGTCCCTATCGATGTTGGGTAAAGATGCACTTTTTTGAGTTTGCTTTAATGATTCTTTGGCTTTGGAGAATCCATGATCGATGTTTGTTGTAGATGAGTCGCGTAAGGGATTTTTGCCTACATGAACCACAAGATCACCGCTACCGCTAATCCGAAAATCAGCACCACTAGTATTACTATTAGGAATATTGCCAGCTTGGAGATCTGCTGAGGCTTTTTTTTTGCTGGCGCTTCTATCTTGTTTGAATCATCAGTTTTAACTTCAGTTAATCCAGTAATCAAAGGTTCGACTATCTTTGGTTGATTTGTATCCTGAAGATCAGCTTTCTTTGAAAGATTCACCCTAGAAAATTGAATGCATTCTTTTTCTTGTTTAATTACAAATACGAATGGGGAAACATCTTTAGGTAAAGGCTTTAATGAAATCTGATTAACTAGAGTTAGCACTTCTTGCTCTGAATTTATTTTAAATGATTGAATCCATAAATTATCTAGAGTCTGCACTTCAGAAAGGTTACCATTTGGTAAAGGTTCCATTATTGCCAAATTTGCAAAGAAGGATATATCTGTAACGAACGCATCTTTGCCTTGAAATTTTACTGAATTTCTAATAGCATCAAAGAATTTTTTATCATCACTCCAAAAACCAAGTAAAGCTTTAGCCGTAATATTTCTAAAAACTTGGTCATTTTCTTCGTTGTCATCAGCTAACCATGCAATCACATCAAAAATCTCTCTTCCTAATTTATTTGATCTTTCTTGTGTTGCTTCAATACCAGTAACTTCCAGAAACAACTTTCCTGCATGGCTAACTAGAAGTATAGAAGGCTTTTGTTCAGTCGATACAAAAAACTCAACAGTAGTATATCCAGTTGGATTTCTTGGATTTGGAACTATACAACTTTCTTTTACATCGGGATTAATGATTGGTGGAATTTCTCTAGGCTGATCGGGCTTTGAGGCATTTCGCCAATGAATGCCATCTCCACCGAGTGCCGAGGTTTTAACATATATTTGAATTCCACTCATACTCATAATAACGAACCTTGGGTGAGTATTGGCAACCAGTTATTTTTGCCTTGCAGGATAGCAAAGCCTTGATCTTCCTTACATTTCATTGCAAATTTATATATAGCATCATTAAAAGCTTTAATTTCTTCTTCGGTAGCTTGTACTTCGTTCTTAGCTTTTGAAGTACTTCTCTTTGTATCTTGCAAAATTGATTCAACAGCTTGAACTTCTGCCTGAGTCTCTTGAAATGGTGTTTCGCGATCGTCAAACCAATTGAGAGCCCAGCGGAATGGTAGCCATACTTCGTTACGGTCTCTTAGCAATCGCTTTGCTTCTTCGTATTCCTTTTGAGCCGAACTAAGTTTGTTGCCTTGACTATCCAGCTTTGATTCGAGATCAGTAACTTTCTTTTGAAGATTAGCTAGATATTCTTTCTTGGCTTTACTACGAAGATTAAACAAAAATCGCAGAATATAACGTAAGGGCTGATCGCCATCTTTAGGGTCATATGGAGCATTTATTGGCATTTTGTGGAACGCAAAGTTAGTTAATCCCGAATTCTCAGGATCTGGTTCATGATAGGCAAAAATAGCATTACCAATTGTTTGAACTGGAGAAACTACCACAGCGACCCTATTGTACAAACCTTCACACTTCAAAAAATCTAGTAACTCTTGGTAACCCACTCTCACATGATCTAGAAGGCTTTGGGCATCTTGAGTCGTTCTCATATAGGTTTCGCACTTCACAGGAGCGAGAATTACCAGTCTAGGGGTTTGCACTTCAGTATAAGCATCCTTGAACAGCTTAGTAATCCGAGCAGGATCGTTCTTTTCTACGTGACAAAAACCAATTTCCGAATTTTTAACTCTTCCTGTTTTTCCTTCCATCAAAGCAGATGAATCAATAGGAATGACAATCGCATCACATTTTTTTAGTTGGCTTTTAACATAATCTTTTTGCGATGTAGATGCTGTAGGTTTAAAATACTCACCTGATGGATCGGTAAACCTAATTTGCATAAATTTCTTGTTCCCATTTCCCACCTCAAACAGGAAGCCTTCATCATTCCAAGGATCTTCTTGTGGAGATGTAGGAATTACTTTTTTGTCCTTTAGGCGAGGATCGATAAATCTAAGTGTTTCTTTACAATGTTCTACGGCATCTAAAGTTCTGCTGTCCGTTGTCCATGTCTCTAGCCCTGCCGAAGAAAATGTCTTGTCAAACTCTTCATGCATTGCCGCTAAAATACTAGTCTTCCCAACGCCTCTCGGAGCAACCATGATAATGTTTAACTCATCAGAAATATCCATCATGCATACCCTCTTGCTTTGCTAATTTAGTTTAAAAACTGAATTGAACTCAGTTGATTAGATGCTTCTAGCCGATTTAATGCAGCACCCCAATCTTTTTGTCTCTGGTCATCACGCTCAAGTTTACCAATATCGTCTGACCAAACCTGAGAACGGTTTCTTCTTAAGAACTTCCGCCAGTCAGCCAAAGCTTCTTCATGGTAGATGATATTGTCAATAAACTGTTCTACTCTTGCGTACATAGACCAACTGGGCTGTGTGAGTAATTCTGCTAAAGAGTTTCTAATCTTTGCTATCGCCTTATCGTATTCAACTTGTAGGGCAAGGAAAATCTCATCTGGCGTACTTTGTGGATTGGGGCTGAAGACTTCTGACTGTTTCTCATTTGCTGATTTAATGTTGCTTAACTCTGCTAGATGTTGATAAATCTGTGGTTCTATTAGCCCACTGTAGGAAAGTTCAAAATCAGCCAAGATTTTTATGCCTTTTTGTAGCCTTTTCAAATCCTTATGATCCTTTTCTAATAGCTGAGAGAAGTTTAGGAAAAACTCTGTACCAGAAAGGTTAGGTGCAATATATCCCAATTTACCTTTGTCTATCAAAATAGATGTCACCTGACGTTTTACATTTTCAGTGGATTGTTTCAACCCTCGATCTAAATGGCTAAAATGGTCGGATAAAAGTGTACGAAATTTATTCCTATAGTCAGCGTAAGTTTGCATCGGATCGCTACCAAGTATTCGGTCTTGAATCTTACTTACAGCCTCAGCCTGTTCTAGCGTCAATATATCAGCATTATCCCTACAGGTCTTAATAGCTGCTTCAACACTAGTTTTTAATGCAGAGTCTTCTGTATCAGATTGTTCACGAAGTATTTGTCTAAGCCTTTGAAAAGCAGCCTTGATGTCGTACCACCAGCCCCGCTTATCATCTCCAAATAAATCATCATACTTTTCTTCTAACACACCATTAAAGTCAAGCCCTGACTCACTAAAGGCTAACTTAGCACTATTCAGAATCTGATCAATTTTTCCATGAATAGCAATGAGTTCTTCTTGGCAAGCTCTCGCGTACTCCTCATCTAGCTTTGTAATGTGTTCAGTTAAATAGTCTAAAATGATGTCAAACACCTTATTTGCTTGCACAACATCTGAGCAGTCAGCAACCTCAGCCTGAACAACTTTAATGACAGTATGACTGATAGAGCTTTGCAGACTTTGACAAGCATCTAAATTGTCAGTTCTAGTACTATGATTTAGCACCATAAATGCTCTGTTTTCAAGATTGTTTAATGCTTCATTAGCTGATTTATACAAGCTTAACTCGTCGGCAGATTCCCATTGAAATCGTGATGGATCTGGTCGTTTTACAAACAGAACGACATCTACATCTTTCCCCAATGTCTCCAAGAGCACCTTTTCATCGCCCAGTTTAGAATCTCCTAATCCAGGGATATCCACAAGGGCTATATTACCAACATCAGGATTTGAAAAGGGACAAGATATTTTCACTTCCCTTACGGCAAGATGTTTAAATGTAGTTAGATTATTTTGAGAATCTCTTTCCTGCATCACATAATCTCTAACTTGAGAAATACTATTTCCTTCTAGATAGATTTCTCCACCTCTAATTAGGTCTCGATATTGAGAAAGAGAGTTGTGATAGTCGTTTCTTAGACGTTTGTAAAATGCTTTTTTATCTGGATCTAGCTGAAGATCGGGAAATACTTCTCGTGCAAATTCTTCTAAACTATCTGGCTTACTGGAAAATCCTAAATAGCTCCCTAATGCGTCATAGTAAGGATAAATAACACCATTCAGATAAGTTTCTTCTGAATGGAGAATAACAGTAACCTTAATGTCTCCTTGTGTATTAACAATGACGCTGCGAGAAGCAGTACAGGCTCCTCCAGCAAGTGCAGGAAGTATGTCATCAAAAATATGAGTTGATGGATCGTTTGGGTCTTTCACGAGACCGCTAAGAGTTTTCAGCAAAGTACTTTTGCCCTGCCCCATCAAGCCAACTACTCCGATGTTCAAAGTCTTACGCTCAAAACGTTCTCTAAGCTTTGCCAGTATATGCCCCTGTTCTTTACTTTTCGAGTATATTTCGTCTAACTCATGGCTTGAGACCCAAGAGCTACCTAATTTTTCTTTAAGCTCTGTAGTCTCAACACTTTTCTGCAAATTTTCCCACAAAGACACAAGTTCACGCAGTAGTGCAACACGATCATTTAAGCTTTTAAAAACCGTTGGAATCTTTTTTGGTATATGCTCACGGCGACTTGCAATGATTCCAGCAACTCGACTACTTCTAGATAAATTTGTATTCATAAGGTAGTAAGATTGTTTTTTGTCGAGAAAAACCAGTAGTTAGACGAAGCTAAAATGATGTGTGAAGCTTTAGGGAATCTGCACTTCATTAGCCTTGTCAGTTCACTAGGGTGTGAACGGAAACTCTGAGGTAATTAGATACTTGAGGCATAACGATCCCATCACTATATTTCATGATTTTATCATACACCGTCAAGCCTTGTATTAGCGGTCGATAGAACCCCGAAAATGAACGCGCTATCTGTTGCCGAGCCTGTCGACACATCCTGTAAACGTTAGAGCGCGGGGCTTTCCGCTTGTTATGCTAGAATTTTTTCTATTGGTTGGAAACCGCAACCTTTACCTGCGCGTAACGTAACACCTTTGATTGAAATAGATAGCCCCGTCGAATTTCAGTCATTATCGTTCCCTCTGGATATCGATCGGTGGGTTGGGCAATTACCGCCTCATGGAACGTAGGATCGAAAATTTGCCCAGTGGTTTCCATGGCTGAAACACCAAACTGTTTTAGATCCTGCATGAGTTTCTCCCGCAAACGCTGGTAACTAGCGTGAATCATCTGCTCTCTTTCGGTTTGAGGCTTGATCTGATGGATGGCTAGATCGAAGATGTCGAGCGTTACGAGCAATCGCTTAAAGATTTCGGCTTTAACCTGCTCTTCCTTTTGCGTGAGTTGGGCTTGTAGTTGCTCTTGGTTTTGACTTTGATTTGTGGGTGGACTAGCGGCTGATGTTGAATTGGCTGTTGAATTGTAGGAGGGCTTTTGGGCAGCTTGAGCATTGGTCTTGTCTTGAATGCCAAGCTCAGGCTCGGAACCGATGAGTTCCGCTCTCACTTGTAACAATTCCTGAAAGATGCTGTTGAGTTGTTGTTCCTTTTTAGTAAGTTCCTGCTCGTGCTTGCTCAAGAGAGAAGCTAACTGCCGATCGCGTTTGCTCAATTCCTGCCTTAATTTCACCAATTGCTCTGACAGGCGATCTCGTTCTAGCTGTTTCTGTTTCGATTCTTCCTGCGTTTGTGCGAGGCGATCGCGTACCTGCACCAATTCCTTGAGTGTATTTTGCATTTTCGCTTCCAATACAGCAGTTTCGCTATTTGGGAATGGATGGGATTCTGGTAATGGAGAATCGCGGCGATCGCGCATTCTCATATCTCGATCTGCTTGGGGTTCAAGATCGGACTTGGGCTTAACCTCCCCAGCCGCCCATTTTCGGATGAGTGCGATCAAATCCTCAATGGGGCGATCGATGGGTTCCCTAGGAGCAGCGATCGTAGAATTCACCAATTCTTTTGTAGTGCCATAGGGCTCTCGACCGTTTTGAGGCTTTTGTAACCCATTGATATGGTCTCGAACCTCAGAATTGAGATCGTATGGTTGCAGTGAAGGCTCCAAACCTGTAGAAGCCTCTATCACAAATTCTTCGCGCATCATCGTGGGTTCCTCCGCTTGGCTTAAACTTTGGCTTGGATTTTGAGAAAGTCCCGAAGATAAGGTTAACTCTGGACTTTCACTCCCCACAAAAATGCGATCGGTTGTTTCGGCGTTACCGCTCAAAATCGTTTCTAAATTCACGTCCGAACCCTTAACGACTTCAACGGTTGAATTCGTTTTTGAATTGGGAAATGGATAAACCTTGGCTGCAAAAATCGAGTTGGTTTGAGATCTCGACTGCATATAAAGCTTTACTAGCTCTCTGGGCAGCGATCGCCCAATGACCATTTCTAAGGCATACACAAATAACATGCGTTTTTCGCGACCGATCTGCAAAGCCTGCTGGATTTGCTCGGCAGTGGCATAGCCAGACTGCATTAATGCCTGCTCAAAGGTTTGAGAATTGGGATCTTTATCCTCCGATGATTCAGTTTTTGACTCAAAAGCATCACGCATAGCTAAATTGCGATCGATTACGCCAAAAAATTGCAGAAACTAGCAGGGGATTGTACGCTAGATTTTTGTTTCTGCATATCAAATTTAGGAATTGCCCATGCTGGAGATCGAAAACCTCAATGTCAACTACGGGGGAATTCAAGCCCTACAAGGGATCGATCTAACTGTAAATGAAGGGGAAATCGTGACGCTTGTAGGTGCAAACGGGGCGGGGAAATCCACCACCCTACGTGCCATTTCCCGTTTGGTCAGTCCCCGTAGCGGCAAAATTTTCTACCAAGGTCAAAACATTACCAAGCTACGCCCCGACCAAGTGGTCTGTATGGGCATTGCCCAGAGCCCTGAGGGCAGGAGGGTGCTCGCACGTCAAACGGTGCTCGCAAACCTAGAATTGGGCGCTTACACGCGATCGGACAAATTTGGCATCAAAGCCGACATCGAACGACAATTTCAGATTTTCCCCCGTTTGGGCGAACGACGGTATCAGCTCGCTGGGACTTTGAGTGGTGGCGAACAACAAATGCTGGCGATCGCCAGAGCCGTCATGAGTCGTCCTAAATTACTTTTGCTCGACGAGCCAAGCCTAGGTCTTGCGCCGCAAATCGTGCGAGAAATCTTTGGCGTGATTGCCAATTTACACGCTATGGGCGTAACAATTTTGCTGGTAGAACAAAATGCTAATCTTGCCCTGCAAACTGCCGATCGCGGATATGTGTTAGAGGCAGGTCAAGTCGCGATCGCGGGCGCAGCCTCCGATCTTTTAGAAGACGATCGCGTTCGCAAAGCCTATCTAGGATAAATTTTCTCAAGTCGCAAAATCGCCTTAAATCTGAATCATGTTGCTGTATTCGGTGAGTAACTCATCGTAGGTGAGGCTATCGCTATCTGCTTGTGGGCTCCAAAGCAACTCAAATATCAACAAATGGCTAGCGGGAAGAGCAGCGATCGCCTCTAAAGCCTTGCGCAATTCTTCGGTATTTCTAATTTCGCCAAACAGTGGTTTGTCATGCTCTGTTCCGATCAACAGCGTCACCACAATATATGCCGATGGATCTTTTTCTAACGAAGCAATAGACGCTTGTCGGACTGCCCTGCGCCCACCGACATTCACTAAAGTTTCCTCGCTAAATTTACTGCGCTCTTCGAGCGAAAGCTTGTTAAATAACTCTTCAGCCTTGTCACGTTTTACAGGCTGAGAACTGGCTGAAACATGCGTCCAATTTTCTGGGGTGCGAATCAAGGCGATCGCAGACTCTTGTAACAAGGTCATCAAACCATCAGGTGTATCTGTATCAACTTCAAGGCTCAACTCTGTTAATCGAGCTTGCACTTCACGCGCTTGGGCTAAGAGGGCAACTTGGAGTTTGCTAACTGTAAAAGTATCATTGCCCAAATCCCCAGAAGCCCCTTTGGACTTGTTGCGGAAAAAGATGGCACGAATAATAAAGTAGGTAATTGAGCCACCAATCAGTAAAACAATCAACCAGACAAACCAAGGCACCTCATCCGAAGTACTGGTAGATGACTGGTAAGTGCCAGGGGTTGAAGAAGGGCGAGAATTATTATTATTGATGATTACTGGGGCAATGATCGGGTTGCCACCATTTGAAGGCCGACTAGGAGAAAAAGAGTCGCGATCGTTGGTACGACTAGGTGTTGAAGGATCTGACGATCTTGTGGGGCTAGAGCTACCAGAGTTTGAAGGAGTCGAGCGGTTAAAAGAGCCACTCCTAGTTCGACCAGCACTACTTTTAGCATTAGCTTGCCGATCTAACAGTAAAAATGTATCTTGTTGGCGGTGGGACGCATCCTGAAAGGAATCGCTAAAGCCCAAATCGATCGCTTGAACCGTTGAAAATGCTAGTAAAGTAGCAGCTAAGAATTGAAATTTTGTCTTACGCATAGTAGTTGGTAGTTAAACGTTTAAACTATAGGGTGTAGCGTTTCAATTATTTAGTTGTGGTAGAGCCAATTCTTTCAGGTATTTGTTTGGGTTTAATCTTTATTACCCTCGCTGGTCTATTTTTTGCGGCATATCAGCAATATCGTCGCGATCCGATGTAGGTGTAATTAGGCATAATTACTCAATAATTTAAACCATTTATCCCTGACACAAATCTTGCGTTAGGGTATTTTTATTTTTTAGTGATAATAATATTTTAGCGGTAGTAGATATCCCATGGGAAAAGAGCAAGGAGAAAGGCGTAATTTATAATCCCTAGTTTTGGGGAGGACGAAATAATTCATATGCCAGAGTCTTATACAGAGGAACAAGTACAGCAGATTTTGCAACGGGCCTTAGCTCGTAAGTCTAAACATGGCGATCTGCTTTCACGACAACAAGTTAGCGAAATTGCCTCGGAGCTAGGCGTAAGTGAAGCAGATTTTCTTGCTGCCGAACAAGAATGGATGGCGCAAAAAAGTAAATCTCAAGAACGGGCTGATTTTGATATTTATAAAAGAAAAGAGTTTCGCGATGGGCTGCTCAAATATTTTATTGTGAATGCTTTTTTGATTGGGATTAATCTGTTCACATCTGGTCATGTGTCATGGGCAGCTTATCCATTTTTGATCTGGGGACTAGGCATCGCTTTAAAGGCTTACGCCACCTTTCAAGCAGATAGCGAGGCATACGAAACAGAATTCAACAAGTGGCAACTCAAACAGAAACGCGATCGGATTACTGCGCAGATTACCAATAAGGTTGCGTCTTCTGTAGAGAACTGGCTAAAGTCTAATTAAAATGACTTGATTCATTATCGGGAGCAATTCCTCTAAACGCGATAAAACGGACATAGCCCAAAGAACCTTTTAGCGATCGCTACTTTTTGATCAGTAAGTAAAGCACAAAACCAATTACAAACAATGGGAGGGCTTTGAGTACCAAAACAGTCAAAATAATCGCCGTACCCAAAACGTAAGTAATCAACTGTTGGACGAACCACACCGTAGCAATTCCAATTCCTACTAATAAAAGGAACTTGACTAGAGGACTAGATTTTTGAATCATCGGTTTTCGTTGCTCCTGTTCCAGATCGTTGAGGGAGTCCAGATGCGTCTCCAATCTCGTTACCCTACGCTTTGCCTTGCTTAGCTCGTCGTCATGCATGGTTTTTAAAAACAAATCTAGCGCTTTTGGATCGTTTAAAAGTTACCATTACCCTTATATTTTAATCTATCTACAGAGAAGACAGCAAATCGCTATGCTGAGGATTTTGTCGGTCAGGATTGGGGAGCAGAAGACGCCAGTTCGATTTCGCTGACTAGGCGGCGGCGCACCTCAATAATTTGACTTATTTCTCGCGCAAAACTGGGTTGACGATCGATCATCTGATTCACCGCGATCGCTGAGATCATCATCACTTCTAAGTCGTTGACAGCGGTAACGGCGATCGCACTGGGTTCCCCAGAAAACAGGGTCATCTCTCCAAAGAACTCTCCTGTTTTGACCGTAAGAATTTCATGCTCTATACCCATCGAATCTGTAACGGTCATGACCGCTTGTCCTGAAACCACGATAAATAGAGCATTGCTCGCCATGCCCTGTTTGATCGCCTTTTCGCCCGCACCAAAATGTTGCAAATCTATTCCTTCTGATGCTGTGCTACCTAGACTCTCAGGGTTTTCCAATGGCACAAATGCGGGTAGCGATTGCAGGCTCTCAGTAAACTTTTTAGAAGTTCCCTCAGCTTTTGAGGTGGGTCCATGAAAGTGATAGAGCGTCCGAATTGGAAAGGGAATGGTTAAATTATTGCGCTGTGCTGCATACCAGAGCCGACTCATAAAGCGATCGCGAATTTCTTCTAGTTCGCTATAGTCCGCAATAAAAAACTTGACCTCATAGGTAATCGCTGAATCATCGTAGGAGATCGTAAAAATTTTGGGCTCAGGGTTTGTGAGAATTCCATGGGTTTCTAGGGCAGTGGTTCGCAAAACCCGCTTGGCTAAGTTGGGTGGATCGGTATAGGAGAAACCGATGCGAATGCGCTCGGCATGGAGGGCGAGGGGACGACTGTAGTTGTGAATAATTTCGCTGCCAATCAGTTTATGGGGAATGATCACCATCTCGCGTTCAAAGGTTTGCAGGCGAACCGATCGCCAGTTAATATCAATTACCTGACCTACCATATCCCCAACTTTCAACCAATCTCCCACTGTGAATGGATGCTCAAACAACAGGGCAATTCCCGACATTACACTGCCTAAGGTATCTTGAAGTGCCAAACCGATCACAATCGAACTAACGCCCAGTGCCGTAACGAGTCCTGCCAAGTCGGCATTCCAAACTGTGGCAAGTACGATCGCCGTTCCCAGTAGAACCAAAAATAATCGAAATAAATCGATCAGCAGCTTAGGAACCCTTGCTCGCCAAGTGTCCGCCTTTGCCTGCTCAAATAAAATCGCATTCAACAAAGAAAGGGAAGCATGGAGTACGCAAACCCAAAATAGGGTTTGGATGCTCTTTAGCAATTCGTCACTGGCTGGACGTTGGAGCACAAACTGGGTAAACAGCATGAAAGCAAACACGGGTAAAACCAAGTTGCGAACCACCTTTAAGGTGGAGGCGAGTGGCTTCCGACGATTTTGCAAGCGATAAATCAGTTCGCCCAGTACGATCGTGGATATGGCTAAACCGACGATTAGTGCGATCGCCCAGATTGCTAACTGATTAGAACTAGACTGAAGCATCGATTTCAACCTCTGTTTGGATAAATTGTTGCGTACTCTTGAGTCGCCATGCGGGGAGTAACTCTTTACCATTCTCGACCTTGGCAGCCAGAGGCTCAAATTCGTAAATATCGACTAAGCGACTATAGGTTTCGCTGGAAACTAGCACAGCGCCAGGAGGACAGGCTGCCTTTAAGGCACTGGCAAGGTTAATCGTATCGCCCCAAACATCGTAAATAAATTTATTGCGACCGACAATGCCAGCTACAATATCGCCAGAGTTGATGCCGATGCTGATATTTAATTGGTAGCCCCGTTCTTGACTAAAACGCCGCACGATCGCTTGCATCTCTAGGGCAAAATCTAAAGCTCGTTTATCGTGATCGAGATAGGGAACCGAAAGCCCGCAAACTGCCATATAGCTATCGCCAATGGTTTTAATCTTTTCCATACCATAGCGTTCTGCACCTTCGTCAAAGGAGGTGACGAGGTCGTTGAGAATGCTGACGATTTCGTAGGCTGTGAGCGAATCTGAAAGCTTAGAGAAACCCGTCAGATCGGAAAACAGAACGGCAACATTGGAAACGCTTTCAGCAATATTCTTTTCGCCTTTTTTGAGACGTTTGGCGATCGCGGCGGGGAAAATACTCAGCAGGAGTTGTTCGTTCTCGCGATTTTTCTCTTCGACGAGATTGGTTTGGTCGCGGAGACTGAGCACCATAGCATTAAAGGATTGCGCCAATTCGCCAAACTCATCTTTGGTTTCTAGCAGGGCGATCGCATCTAACTGTCCTGCTGCTACCTTGCGCGAACTGTCAATCAATTGATTAATGGGCCTGACAAAGAAATGCGAGAGGGTCATCGCTAATAAAATCACCAGCAACATCAACAGGGTTGCTGAAATTAATAACTGGCGCTCAAAGTCATAGATCGGGGCATAGGCTTCCGACAAATCCATTTCTGCCAAAACCACCCAATCTAGACCCTCAATCTGTAAGGGAGCGTAGGAACTCAACACAGGAATATCGCGATAGTCCTGAATGATCTTGATACCCTGCTTACCTGTTAAGGCTTCATCAGCGGCAGTCGTTTTCACTTTCTGTTCGAGGATGGAGGTTTTATATTGGCGAATGCGATTGATTGTCTCTTTATTCACACCCAGTGAAGAGAGAGTTTGCAGGTACTCCTCAGGCGTTTCCACAAGGAAACGCGAAACCGATCGCATGAAATAATCTTTGCCAACCAAATAGGTCTCGCCAGTTTTGCCCAGTCCGTCCCTCTCCCACTTGAGATTACCTGTCATGACATTGTTAATCTCATCGACGGGCACTTGAATGGCGAGAACACCGATAAATTTAGTGCGATCGAAAACTGGAGCCGCAATAAAAGCAGCAGGAGCCCCGTAGGATGGGCTGTAGGCTTCAAAGTCAATCACTTTAGCAAAGTCTCTCTCTTTCGACTTTCGCACGGACGAAACCAGACGAGAAAGATTGCTTTCGTTATAAGCTCCCGTTGTATAGTTCGTGGTAAAGTCCGTCTCTTTATAAACCGTATAGATCACGGTTCCCTGCGGATCGATCAAGAACATGTCGTAATAGCCAAACTTCTTGATAATGTTGCGGAAGATAGGATGATAGCGGGCGTGAATGCGACTGTATTCGCTGCCGTCATTTGCCATATCCATCAGATCCTTTTTACCAACGGGATTGGGATTGGCGGCGATGTAGTGATATTGCAGGTAATTGGCGGGGGCGGTTTCGGGAAGAAATGAGTTGAGTACGGGCGAACCCTGCTCAGTTTTGGCTAATCTAGGCAAAAATTCATTCTTGTAATAGTCCCTGAGTTTTTGCTGCGCCTCAGGTGCCATCTGAACGGTATCGAGCTGACGGTATGCATTGGTTAATTCTGTAATTGCCGACACAACCGATGGATCGTCGCTCAGCGTCTGAATGTGATTGCGCGTGGTTTTGAAATAAGACTCAATTTGGTAGGCTTTGGAGGCGCGTAAACTCGTGAGTTGGTTAAATACGCGATCGGTCAGGTTAGACTGTCCGCTGCGATAGCCCAGATAGGCAGTCACTAAAATAGAACTGCTGCTAACCGCCAGCAGCATGACGATCAGTTTTGACTGAATACTAAGCCATTTAAGCCATTGCATAGAAAAAATTCACTTAGGATTGTGCGACGTAACAGGGGCGATCGCAGGTATTCTAGAGTACAAATTTTGATGAAATTGTTTGTGGAGAAACATTTAAGCGATCGCTTTTGAACTTTGCTTGCGAGTAGCTCTGCTTACATGTAATTTGAATAGGCTGAGTAGTGGCAATTCATGAATTGCCACTACTCAACGTAAAGAATGTTCAAAGTCCTCCAAATTGGGCGAAACAAGTTAAAACGAAGATAGATAGCCTTCCTACCCCTCAAAAAGAGAGAAAAGTTAAAGAATTAGAAATCTATGGATATTCATGAGTTAAGACAGGAATACACGCAAGCAGAACTTGGGCGTAAAGATTTGCAAGAGAGCCCATTTAAGCAATTTGAGTTCTGGTTTCAGCAGGCATGTAATGCCGATTTGCAAGAACCGAATGCGATGATATTAGCTACGGCTTCATTAAAAGGGGAACCGCTCGTCCGCACCGTGCTTTTAAAGTATTTTGATTACAATGGATTCGTATTTTTCACGAATTACGAAAGTCGAAAAGCTCGACAGATCGAAGAGAATCCCCATGTTTCGATTCTATTTTTGTGGTTGCCCTTGCAGCGACAAGTGCAAATTACGGGAATCGCTCAAAAGGTTTCTACGGTTGAGTCTCTGCAATATTTTCTCTCGCGTCCCAAGGGAAGCCAATTGGGTGCATGGAGTTCGCGACAAAGTTCGGTGATTTCATCGCGCCAACTTTTGATTAATGAGTTTGAGAAGATGAAGCATAAGTTTCAAGATGGAGAAATTCCTCTCCCTTCGTTTTGGGGCGGCTATCGCGTTGTACCCAAAAGCTTTGAATTTTGGCAAGGTCGTCCCAATCGCCTCCACGATCGCTTTTTGTATACCCACCAAAGTGATGAAGCATGGGAAGTCCATCGATTATCTCCTTGAAAATAATCTTAAATTTCAGTAGATCCTAACCTCCTGACAGTTTTCAAGATTCAAAAGTTTAGTTCGGGACAAAAAACTATACGATCGCAAGTAAAACCACGCGGCAGACCAAGATAAGCAACCCTAAAGGCAAGCTCCAACGCAAAAAATTAGCGAGTTCGGCAACAATATATTTTCCGCCGAAAACTTTTTCTAGAGATGGATTCATGATCGTGGAATTGACTGCTAGTCCCAAGAACTGGAATGCAAAACCAAGCCAAATCACTTGAAAAAAGACATTTTCTATCCCCAAGGCTGGATAACGAACAGATATCGTGAAACTGAGCGCGACCATTGTCAAAATACTAGCAGCCCAAGCCGAAATTCGCTTATCTAGGTCGGTATTACTCCACAGGGCTACAATCGTTGGCACGAATAGAACTAAGAAGAGAGGAATAAATACGCCTGGTAAGTGACTGGCTGGATTTCGTTGCACCCCGATCTGGGCTTCTAGTTGCGGGTGGGAATCTCCATCTAGCCCCTTGAAATTGGATGGGATAAAGCTAACGCTACCAGTGTTCCACCCTGCCAATCGGATTTCCTGCGGAATGCCAGAAAAATCAATATCATCTTGATCTTGCCAAAAAATTACTTTATTGCTGTTGTATTTGGAAGTCAAACGAATCGGTAGTAATTGGCGATCGAAAGGGAAATTACCTAACTTATATTTGGCTTCAAATGTGCCAGTTAACCTCTGGAGGTAGATCGCAGAGCCGTTCGCGTTTAAATAAAGCTCAGATTCCTGCTTGAATGGTTTTTCTGCTAAATTTGCGATCGCTACCTTAGGGTTCCAGATGCTTGCCAACTTCGCAGTGGCTTCCTCTCCAATAAAACTCTGTTCGCTAACACCAACCGTTTTAGGATCGAAGGATTGATTGGGATTATCCCAACGTAGTCGTAGATCGATATCAGCGGTAAATGTACCCGCAGCATCAATAATCTTAGAGATATTGTTGATGACTAGAGCAACTTCTACCTTCAGTGGTTTTTGCACGTTGCTGGGAAACTCATTGGCAGGATTGACTGCAGGTGTTTTAGGTATGGCAGGAGTGGTAGGAGTGCTAGAAGTGGCAGGAGCAGCTTGGTCTTGGGCATAAGCAGCTACAGACCCAAAACCTAATATCAAAAAACTACAAAGTCCAGCGATAATCGTGATGCGAAGGAAATTAAGCATTGAGATTATGCTCCTTTGAGTCTTCTTTCACCCCTGTTAGTTTTTGTTGCAGTAGCTCGCAACTCCTAGCAATTTTCCCAACTTCATCTCGACGAATGACAAGATCCGCGATCGGATTAGCAACATTATCGATCGCTAAGCTCGCGATCGCATTTCCTACTGCCATCATTGGACGCATGAGCAATCCATTAAATAGAATTGTTGATGTTCCAGCCAAAATAATCACTTCAAATAATGTGATTACCAAAATATTGATCGAGATGGCATTTGCTTGACTAGTTAAGGCTTGAAAACTTTTGCCTGCAACAACTACACCAATCTTTTTGCCTTTAAAATCAAGCAGGGGAACTACAGCGATGCCATAATCAATCCCATCAATCTTTTGGACTTTTAAGGTCGTGTCGTTAGATTTGCGCAGCAAATCGGGGGAGACGAGTGGGCGCACAAATGCCCAGTCCGTAGAACTTTCATTGCGTAAACCACCAATAACGCGTTCGCTCTCAGGCGCAGGAAGACCCGTAGCAACTTTAGTCATGAGTTCGTTATCGACAAACACGCCTAATTCAAAACCTGTCACCTGTTTAACTGCTTCTAAAACTCCGTTAAAGCTCATTCCTACCTCAAAACTTCCGATCGCGCCTTGGGCATCAGCGATCGGGACGACACCGCGAATATTTAATCCATGGCGACTGATCTCCACGCCACTTTGCGGTTCTTGCCGTTGATTGGTCAATACGACCGTCTCGCGAAAGCTACTCATTTCTTCGCCATATTTGTTGAGATAAAATAACCGTAAGAATGAGGTTGCTGGGGCTAAATGAAAATGCGCATCGCGAACATCGTAGCGATCGCGTTGAATCAGAAAAGCTGGTACGAGCAACTGGGCGAGTTGATCGCGGTTTTTTGCCCGAAATGCCTGTTGAACAGAGGGAAGAGCGGCAATCAATTCTGCTCTAGACAAAGCTTTTTTCGTCTGTTCCTCGGTATATTTCTGTATTAACGTAACTGTCGTTTTTAGTTCTTGCTGTTGTGTATTCTCAATCGATTGCAGTGCATTTGAATAAGAAAATAATGCGAGAACGAGCGATGCGATGAGCGCAACTAACGTAGTCAGTAATGGAACTTTAATCCGTAACTGCATGAATCTATCCAATAGAACTTAAGAAAGCCAAAGAATTATAGCAATTTCCAATTGCGATCTAAAGGAAATGGTTTTAGTGTCGCAAGCTTCCAAGATTTTAATTATTTCATCCCAATCTTCTCCACGATCGCTTTTTGAATAGCCACCAAAATGATGAAGCATAGGAAGTCCATCGATTATCTCCTTAAAAAAGCAGCCTAGATCTCGCTGTCTCTCAGCGTTTACAGCACTTAGATTGATGTATTCTGTGCGACCGATCGCTTTCCTTGAAGATACGCTATACTGTTACATTAATGAGTTCTATAAGGAGTACTTCCCTAATGATGCATGAATTTAACAGACAGCAAAGCGTTATTCAATCTAAGTGTCAAGCTTTTCGAGCAGGGTAAATACCAAGAAGCAAAAGATGCACTCGATCGGGCAATAGAGATCGAGGATAGCAAGGTCATTCCAGATTCCGATATCCTTAAAATTAGCTGGGAACGGCGATCTGAAATCGGTACAATACTACTTCCGCTTGCTGAACAGACCGTAGAAGTCAATCCAAACGATAGTGAAGCTTGGAATCGCTTTGGAGAATATCTAGAATATTTTGGTTGGCAGCTAGAGGCTTACCACAATCAAAAAGAAGAGCGATCGCGAGCAGCTTTTGAACGAGCTATCCATCTCAACCCCAACTACTACGAAGCATGGCTCAATCTTGGTAGGGCTGAACTGCAAGACTTTCAACATGTAAAATCGCTAAATTCATTTGAACGAGCAATCGAGATCGAGCCAAATAGATGGCAAGCATGGATAAAGCTTGGAGAAGCTTTAGAGAGGCAAAACCAAAGAAATGAGGCATTACAGGCTTACGATCGCGCGATTGCGATCGACCCAGACAATTATCAAGCATGGGCGAAGAAAGGTTCTCTGCTTTGGCGTCTAGAAAGACAAAACGAATCCATAGAGTGTATGGATAGAGCATTTCATCTCTCTCCTGATGACCCCGAATTGTGGAAAAAACGTGGTTATGCCCATCACAGACACGGATCTCATAACGGAGCGCATTTTTGCTGGGACAAGTATCTGGGAATTAATTTCGATGATGCTGATGTATGGCGAGAAAAAGGGTATTTGTTCATGAGTTGGGATCGCGATGAGGAGGCAATTTATGCTTTTGATCGAGCCATTGAAATACGTGAGAACGATGTAAAAGCGTGGTTTAGTAGAGCAATTACTTATGGAAATATCGCAAGATTTAATAACGATCTGAGTAAGTTTGAAGAAGCGGTTCGAGGTTTTGAGAAAGTCCTAGAGATCGATCCAAGTAATTCTGATGCATGTAGGTATAAAGGAGAGAGTTTACTAGATTTAGGGAGATATGAGGAAGCTAGGCTTGCATTTGAGAAAGCCATCGAACTTCAACCAGATATTGATTTTTACTTAAGAAGTGGTGAATTAGAACTAAATAACTATGAAATTGCCTTGCTACTATCTGGTAAGAAAGATGCAATATTTCCAAAACATGAAATCGCAACTAAGCGAGGAAATTCTTTTCGAGCACTTCGTAAGTATAATGAAGCCTTGGTTGCCTATGATGAGGCGATCGCTTTAAGTCCAGAGTCCCCTGAGGCTTGGTATGGCAAAGCCGTTACTTTAGAGCAACTCGAACGACTTGAAGAAGCCCTGACATCGATCGATCGAGCCTTATTGCTCATGCCAGACACTCGAAGGTTTTGGAGGCAAAGTGCAATAATTCTCGGGCGCTTAAAAAGATGGGAAGCAGCGGCAATCTCATCGGCTAGAGTGTTTGATATTGCTGATACTGAGATTATTACATCCGATAGAGACTGGTATGACTTATTTGAAATGAGAATGATGCATATCAGATATCTGAAAGAGATTGGTCGTCATGAAGATATTATGATATTTTGCGAAAAGTGGCTGGAACATGCAACTGAAAAGCAAGAAAAAGTAAGAGCTTTGAAAGAAATCGCAGAAGTGCTAGTTATTTTGAGACGGTATGAAGAGGCTATCTTAGCGATCGATAAAATTCTTGATTCTGAAATAGAAGAATCTTCGCAATGGCATCAGCGAGGATGCGTGCTTTGGGAACTCGGACGTAAAGATGAATCTCGTGAAGCTTTTCGTAAAGCTTTGCTTTATCGCGACAGCGATTCTATCCAATATGAGCTGGACATTCAAAGATCTTTCTTTTTGCAAAAAGGTGAGAAAGAAGAAGCCGATGCCTGTAGAGAAAAAATGGTTTCCATCGCACCAAAATCTGAAGTGGGATGGCATTTTCATATCAATGCTTTCATCGATCTTGGTAGGTATGCAGAAGCTTTGGAAGCCTGTGATCGTGCGCTAGAATTCTGCCAGGGCAATCAGTATAACGTACTAGAGTTGCGTGGTGATGCGCTGGAAAAACTCGGACGATATGAGGAAGCGATCGCAGCTTATGAGCTAACAATGGAACGAACCTTAGAAGAACAAGCATCGAAACGTTTTGGTGCTTTCCGAGGTCGCATTTCGCGACAATGTGCTTGGATGTTATTTTATTTAGATCGCTACGAAGAAGCCTTGGTTTATACCGATCGCGCGATCGCTGAAGACCCCGAAAATTGCTGTTCTTGGAACCTCAAGACAAATTTGTTAGATCGATTAAATCAAGATCGAGAATTGATTGAAGCCTGCAAACAAGCGATTAAAGTCGAACCAACCTGTTCAAAGTTGTGGAGTAATTTGGGCTTTGCGTTGCATAAGCTCAAGCGTTATGATGAAGCTTTAGAACCTATCGATCGCGCGATCGAACTCAATTCAGATGATGAATATGCTTGGAATTTAAAAGGAGATCTCTTTCTGTTATTAGGCAAGCTCGAAGATGCGCTGGGAGCGTACGATCGGGTAATTAAACTCGATCCCAATTTTGATGGGATTTGGAAAAAATGTGGATATATCTTTTACAATCTCGAACGATATCAAGAAGCCTTTTCCTATCTCAATCGAGCACTTGAAGCTAATTCTGGCAATAAGGAAGTGTGGTTTTATCGGGCAAATTGTTTGTGTTATTTAAAACGTTACCGAGAAGCAACCATAGAACTAGCTAGACTGTTTCTTTTCGATTCCAACGATCCTCCCAACAAGCATCTTGTTTATTACAACATTGTCTGCTGTCATACTCTGCTGGATATAGGTGATAACGCAATCGCGAATTGCCATCCTCAAATCAAAGGAGACGCTCTACATTGAACTAAATCGCTAACTAAGATCTTTTACTTTTGTTAAAAACTGTCCGCTCATGTCAGTGATTCGGGCGAAACTTGATTTCATGCTACTGGGTATATCTCCTATTAACTTGGCAATAATCGAGCGTGCATTTTTTAGGTGGCGACCCTTGAAACAACGGGATCTCCTTTAATATCTAGGGTTGCCGAGTTAATGAGTATAAGTTCTTAGCTATCCGCTTGAGATGGTTTCACCTACTTACCCAGATGAACGAATCTCGACACCAGCACCTTCAACTGTCACATATTAGGAAATGATACGCTATCTTAAAAGCAATAGGAGGAAAACATATGACAACCAAAGAACGATTACTTCACGAACTAGAAAACACCCCGATTTCGATGTTTACAGAGATTCTCAACTTTGTCCAATTTATGAAAGCTAAACGACCACAAGTTGACTTTATGGAATTTGCTGGTATGGCAGCCGATGCAGAAGATATGATGAAAGCCATTGTCGAAGAGGCAGAAGCTAATCGTCAACTCGATCTGGATAGGATGAATCGTGCATGAAAAAAGCACTACTCGACACGAATATCCTCTCCTATTTTTTGCGTGGGAACCCGATAGTGGTTGAGAAGTTCCGCCTTTATCGTCAAGGCTATTCCTATCTTTCATTCTCAGTCTTTACATACTATGAAATCAAGAGCGGTTTACTTTATAAAGACGCTCAAAAACAAATGCAGCGATTCGATCGCCTTGCAGAAGTAAGTGAAGTGATACCTTGTTTCAATCTGGAGTAGTTGCAGTGAATTGCAAGCAAACATGCTATAGCAATCCTAAATGAGTCGCCAATTCATCCAAAATTCAAATCGGTGCGTATTTAATACAAGCGTCTAAATCATCAAGCCGATCGCTCAGCCTGTCCTAGAGGCATAGGGATAATTGCACTATGGTTAGCGATCGCACTGCTGTAAACTTTAAAATATAAGGAGAAAAATTGACCAAGACTAGGATTTGATTTAGCATCTAGCAGAGCTAAACCCCTTAATCGTTTATGCCTTTACTCTAGGATGACACTATCTAGCCAAACAGACATAGACGTATTCCAATCTCTCCGCGCAGGAAACCTAGACGCACTGGGTATCTTCTACGATCGCTATGGAGCCTTGGTTTATCGGTTAGCTTTGCGAATTTTGGGCAACAAGCAAGAAGCAGAAGATCTGACCCAAGATGTATTTTTATCTTTGACTCGTAATTGTAGTTACGATGCCAAGCGAGGATCTATGTACACTTTTTTGATGATTTTAACCAGATCGAGAGCGATCGATCGCATTCGCAAAACGAGATCGCAGCAACAATCCTTGCAAAAATGGAGCCATCTCGTTTCAGACCAAAGCCCCGATAATCTCATGGAAAATGTGACAACTACCGAAGTTTCAGGACTCGTGCGCGAAGCCTTACAAACATTACCCGACAAGCATCGGCAGGTGTTAGAGATGGCATATTACGAAGGGCAGAGTCAATCAGAAATCGCCAAGAATTTAGAAATTCCTCTAGGAACGATCAAATCATGGGCTAGACAGGGATTATTAGGGCTGAGAAAAATCTTAAAGGATGTGGGGGAATAGAAATGACAGGGAGGGAACAGCCTGAAGCAATGCAGGAACTTCTGGCAGGTTACGTACTAGGCGATTTAACACCCTATGAGGTGGAGAGCGTACTACAACTCTTGAGCGATCGTCCTGAGTTCCAAACCGAAGTCGATCGCTTGCAAGAAACCCTATCCCTACTGCCCTATGCTTTACCTGAAACTGCTCCCGATATCGATCTGCGATCGCGAATTTTAGAGCAAGCCCAAGCTGAGATGAATCTTGAAACTGCCTCAGATAGTGCATTATCAAATTCGCCCGTGAATTCTCCTGCTAGTTTAACAGTGAACCCATCGCCAAACCCATTGGTGAATCCTGCATTGCTCCTATGGCGACAACCGAAAATATGGTTGGGCGCGATCGCTGGACTTGCCGCGATCGGTTTTGCTGGCTTGAGCATTGATGCCTATCGTCTCCGCCAAGAACTCGCGATCGCACAGGCAGAACTGTCTAGCTATCGCAACATGGTGGCGCTCTTGCCTCAACCGAATAATCGTCTGCTCTCGCTCAAAGGCATGGGCACGACTCCCACCGCTTCGGGCAGTTTGGTGATTGTGCCGCAGGGAAATTCTGCTTTACTGACAATTCAAAATTTGCCCCCTTTGCCCAAAGGTAAAATGTACCGACTCTGGTCGATAGTCAATGGCAAAAAGATGGACTGTGGTAACTTCCAAGCTGATGCATCGGGAAAGGTATTTGTCAAAGTTCCCTTAGGCGAATTTCTCATGGGTACAAATGCCGTAGTGATCACTGTGGAACCCTCAGCCACCACCCCCGAACCCACAGGCGAAATGGTCATGAAAGGAGAGATTTCTCTCTAGATACGGTCTGGATCGATGTCAATAGAACGCAAATATTCTGCTAAACGATTCGCCCGTTGCTGCTCGCGTTCAGCCATTTCTTCGGGTGTTAAATACCGATTACCAACCTCATCGTATAAATACAACCATTCACGGTTCCAATCGCCATGCGTTCCCATCTCACAGCCAACACCAAAACCGATTTCAGGCATCCATACAATGGAAGTTTCCTTGCCTTGTATAGATGGTGAGAGTAATTCATATTTACCAGACGTCAACTTGTATACCTCAAGTGGTTGACGACCTTTATAGGATCTCTTTCGTCCTATGGTCAGAGGATTATAGATAACGTAGTAGAGAATCCCAAGCGATTGATAAGTTTCTAACTTTGCTTCATACTCCCCATTATATTTTTGCGATACTACCTCTAACGCCAATAAGGGTATGACATTTTGCTCTTCCCATAGTACATAGCTCAAGCGACCTCTCTCACTTTTTCGTCTTACTACCCCTAAAGCAAGAAAGCCATCAGGTACGATCGCAACTTCATTGGGGTGATAGTAAATCCCCATATCTACACCAAAAAACCAATCTTGGCGATTAGCCCAAGCTAGCCGCAGCATACTGAGGATAAAATTTGGAATGTCATTTTGGAGCTCATTATCCACAGGAGTTTCGTCTGAGTCGGGCAGTTCCTCAGCCGTAGGCAACCGATGCCAATGATCGTAGCGAAGGCTAACCATAGCTTTTTAGGATAATACGATTGACTTTAAATTATGTCATAAATATCTTTAAAGAACTAGCTACCGCCCACCTACAACCACATTGCGAATCCTGACGTGGGGACCACCCACGCTTACAGGCAGACCAGATTGACCGCCTTTGCCACAGCCACCATTTCTGTAGACAGCATCAGAAGCGATCGCATCGATATCCTTTAAGGTTTGAAACACATTACCGCTGAGGGTGACATCGCTCACAGGTTCCGCCAATTTGCCATCGCGAATCATGTAACCTTCTGCCGCCGCAAAGGTAAACATCTCTCCATTCGTCTGTCCGCCCAACATACGCACGGCATAGACGCCTTCATCCACACCACTCAGCATTTGCTCGAAGGTCTGGCTCCCTGGCTCGATCGCCGTATTCGTCATTCTCACAATCGGCGGGAAAGAAGCGGTCAAGGCTCTGGCATTGCCCGTTGGCTGCTCGTGCAACTTACCAGCAGTTTCTAAGCTGTGCATGCGTTGGTTGAGAATGCCATCCTTAATCAGATATTTGCGCTGGGTTGGTACGCCCTCATCGTCGTAAACCATACTACCGGGCAGATCGGGAATCGTGGCATCATCCACCACATTTAATTCAGGAATGGCGATCGATTTGCCAAGCGTAAGTAACTCTTGCATCCGAGGATTTTCATAGACAAAATCAGCCTCTGAGAGATGACCAAAAGCCTCGTGAATGAATACCCCAGCGAGATAGGGATCGAGAATGACGCTATATTGCCCACCTTTGAGGGGTTGTGCCTCTAACTGACGCACTGCCCGTTCGGCGGTCTCCAGCACCATGCGATCGAGGGACTGCATAATATCAAAATCAGTCCGAGAATGCGCCGAGTCAAAGCCTTGTCGCACCGTGCCGTTATTTCGGGCAATTACGCCAAAACTCCCCGACACATCTAAGCGTTCTTGGGCGATCGCACTGCCCCGCGAGTTAACAAAATAGGTCGTACCAAAGCGATCGCGGTACCCCGTCCGCGTAGTTTGAATGCGCGGATCGAAATCTAATAGCATTTGGTTGTAACGCTCTAAGATCTCCCGTTTGCGCGTGAGCGAGATCCCGCGCGGATCGTTGCCAATGTCAACCTTCACCTCAGCCTGAATCGGCGTGACCTGCGCGAGTTCGGTCTGGGTATTGCCAATCAGCTTGGCTTGCGAAATTGCCGCCTCAATGCGATCGCTGAGATCGGAAATGTCGTTAAAGGTTACAAAACTCCACCCACCTTTGTGACAAGCCCGAATACCCCCAGCTAAGCCAAAGTTGCGATCGACGGCATGAAGTGATGCGCCCTGAAAGGAAATACTGGTTGACTCGCTTTGCTCTAAACGTACTTCTAAATAATCAACGGACTTACAGTAGGGGGCGATCGCAGTTTGTAACTGGTCTTGCATGAGCGTTAGGTAATTTAAAGAATCTATGACATTCTAGCAACTACTTGTTTCGATCGTGTTTGCAGTCGTAGGCTAAAGCTAAAAGACTTACTGTTGAATTAAAAAAGCGAGAAATCCATCTACCGTTTAGATACAGAAGGATGCCCCTTGAGATACCATCGCCAAGGAGTCTCTATTCCTTTGGTGATACCAACGCGCGTGGTTTGATGGAGGGTCTCTGAGAAATTAGAATTACGCGGTTCTATCCATAAATGGAGATCGCGTTCTAACTTTATGCCGTTGAGACTGCGATCGATCTGGAGAGCGCGACAGATTTTCCCTGGCCCTGCGGCAATTCGAGATGGCTTTTCTGTTTGTGAAACCCAAGTAGGAATTTTATCTAGTTCCAAAGCCCGCAATAGCACGGCACTACAAACATCTTCAGCTTCGGTAACGATATTGACGCAATAGTACATGCCATAAATTAGATAGACATAGACTGAGCCTGGTGCGCCAAAAATTGCTGCATTGCGATCGGTCTTCCCCGCATAACCATGACAAGCAGGATCGCCGTAGCTATAGGCTTCGGTTTCCACAATCAGTCCTCGATAATCCACGCCATCAATGCGACGTACTAACGTGCATCCCACTAAATCAGGCGCGACTTCCTGCGCTGTGCGAGCATACCAAGCTAAATCCATTACTTTGTCTTGACCCGTTTTAAATCGGAACTTGCGAGAATATTTCTCCAATAATTACATTTTACAAAAAGTGAAATCACCAAATGCTGCCTAAAAATTGGATAATTTATCAAGGGATATTTGAAAGGCTGAATTATGGGTCTATATTTACACATAAAACGATACTGAATAACGATATACAGAATCAGAAAACCCTCAAATGATTAATAAGCAGTTTGATTTGATTACCAAAGAGGATATCGACGCACTCGTAACTAATGAGGTAGCTGAAAGCAGAACTCTAGAATATAAAGACAAGCTACTAATCAATAAAGGAGACGAAAAAAAAGAATTCTTGAAGGATGTAACAGCTTTCGCCAATGCTTCAGGCGGAGATCTAATTTTCGGTATTCAAGAAAAAATAGATGCAGAAGGCAAAACAACAGGGATACCAGAAAGTGCTCATGGATTAGAAGTGAATAATTTGGATGTTTTTAAGCTGCAACTTGAAAATATAATTCTTAATTGTGTTTCTCCGCGCTTCAGCTTTCGGATCCAAGCTATACATGGATTTAAAAATGGATCGGTTATTATTATTCGCATCTTTGAGAGCTGGAATTCTCCACACATAATTACTACAATGACATCTCCATTTTATGCAAGGAATAGTGCTGGTAAGTATCCACTAGATATTACAGAGATCAGATCGGCATTTGCAATGTCCGAATCATTGCCTGAGAAAATCAGAGGATTTCGTGATGTCCGACTCTCAAAAATAATGGCTAGAGAAGCACCAATAAATCTCTATTCTAAGAATATTCTAGTAGTTCATCTTTTACCAATCGCTTCAATCAGAAAAACTATTAATATTGATTTACTTGCAGTGGAAGATAAGATAAGAGAGGCTGTACTTATTACTCCTAATCCTAATCATCCAAGCCGTTCGAGATATAATATTGATGGTTTTTTAAAATATTTGGATGAAACAACAAAAGATACCCCTAGCTATGTTCAATTCTTTCGTGAAGGAGCTATCGAGGCTGTTGTAAGTCTCTCTCCTTCCATAAAAAGTTATGGTAACAAAAGATATATAGAGGGAAAAGAGCTTCAAAAGAATTTAGTCTTTTCATTAAAAAGCTACGTAGAAATCCTAAAGAACATAGAAATTAACCTACCCATTTTTGTTCTGGTGTCCTTGATTGGATTAAAAGGTTGTCAAATTATTAGTAATCTAAATGATTTAGGATTAAATCTAGACAAAGTAGACAGAGATGTATTGTTTATACCTGACTGCTTGATAGATAATTACGATGAATCTCTATTATCTGAAATTCTACGCCCAGCTTTTGATATTTTATGGCAATCTTCAGGCTGGAAATCATGTCCACTATATGACTAAATCGAGAAATAGGCGATAATTGCAAAACAGGGATATAGAGCTTCTATATCCCTGTTTAAGTTACATATCATCCGTTGCCAGCATCTGAATCACGCGAGGTACGGCGGGGTCAAAGCCTCCCATATCCCAAGATAGCGGATCTTTTGGATCGACCAGCGTGAGCTGATAGGGAGCAAGGGTGATATACACCGCTTTGACGTTTGGGTTGACCTTGCGACGATATTCAGCTAGTGCTTGGCTGGGATGCTTGTTACCAGCCCATGATTCTGAATCTGTCCAGAAGCAAATGATATCTGCCTTGAACTTATGCTTAATCATCCAGTCGTAGGCGACCGATGCGTCTGTACCGCCGAAGTTCTGATTTGAAGCCTTCTTCATTGCAGACTGGAAGGAATCCTTTGCAGTAATCCCTAGGTCGCGAAACTCCGTAGCAAAGCCACGAATCATATAGTTCTTTTCAGCCTTGGCTGTGACTAACGCCATCGTTGCTGCAATTTCGCAACAGGTCAAGCCAATAGAACTAACCGTAGAGTAAGACATAGAACCAGAAACATCCACGGCATGCATGAACACCTTTCCCGTTGGCTCTTGGGTATCAAAAGATAGTTCCACAGCCCGTTCGAGAATGTCCACAATCCGAGGTACGGGTTTCCAAGTCTTTTGGCTGCGTCCCAAACTGCCACCTGACTGATAGGTCTTCAGTGCTTTGAGCGCATCAATAGGGTGAATGCGTCCCTTACGGAGATGGTCTTTGCTGTTTAGCACAGACTCAACCCGATCTAGGTTTTTGCGTCCATCTGCCTTCAACACACCCAGTTCAGTCAGCGAACCTAAGTTCCGCAACATCGCACCGATCGGCATTTCGTCAAACAGTAACTGCCAAGCCTGCTTATCCATCTTGCCAACTGGCGCAGCCATTTCATGGGTGAGATGACCTTTGGCGATCGCTTCATGGGTCTGGTCGGGATTCCGCTTTAACCATTCGTACCACCAGATCTGTGCTAGTGGTGGCGTAGGAATTTCCGTTGGAAGTTCCTGCCAACCCTTCACAACCCAGTTAAAGAGTACCTGATGGTCTTCGCTGGTTGGCTTCGCATGAAATAGCCGCAAAGCATCGCGGTGGGTAAACCCATTCCGTTGCTGATACTTTAACAGTTGATATGCCAAGCCTTTTACGTCCTGACGTGTCAGCCACTGACGACCGCACTGGCGCACGATCTTGCCAAAGCCCCGCAGAGACTTGGTGTAGCTCAGCCATTCGTAAAAGTGACTGCCCGTTCTCACCACTTGAGCAAAGATTTCGGCAAAAGCTGTTTTCGCTTCTGGGCTTTCTCCCATAGACAAGAGTACGAGGGCAAGGATGGGTGCGCTGTTGTTAATCGCATGACCATCGCTAGCATAGAGAATTTCCTGCGCTACACGGGTTGGATCTTCGCAAACGCACTGTTTTACTGTGCTGGCAAAGTCTTCAGTCAATTCTTGCTTGCCTGCATAGTAGGTACTCTTAGCAGTTCCAATTAGCAAGCATCGGTGTAACATCGCCCAGATACCCGCATCAAAGGCATAACCGCCTGAGCGACCTTGAATCATTTCAGATTCGCGACCTGCGATCGCTTGGGTCTGCGGCGTGTGGTTCTGGTTAGATTTTTGGGTAAAGAACTTGTAGTTCATGGATGAACCTCCCGTCCCTTGCGGGAAAGATATAAATGGCGTTGAACGTTCTATTGGCAAATACCCAATAGAAGGGGGCAGAACGGGAATCGAACCCGTATCTCGGGTGAATAAAGGGGATGTTCGTTTTTAAGAGCGATAACCTTCATTCTGTCGTCCCTTACGGGAAAATATATTGCTCTACCAAGTTGAGCTACCTACCCCAAGTAGATGATTTTAGAGACATTACGAAGAATCCTCGCAATATCCCTTTTGTGGTAGCGATAACCCTCAACCCTTCGGTCTAAAAGACAAGGAGTGAATTAAGGAATAAAAGACAGGACTTAAACCTGTATCTCTCTTTATCAGAGCGTTCTATGCGGTTGAACTACTTCGCTACGCCTAATGTAACACACATACTACAAATACTACAAGCCATAAGCCCAAAAATTTTTAATCCTATGAATGTGTGGCGATCGCGCCATCAAGCAAACGCTTTATATTCATTGAATTGCCGATCGAGACGACAGTTAAAAATGGGTAAATCCACTGACGCCATTGCTTGTAGCAGAAAAGATGTTTGTGGGTAAGATCGCCATGTTTTCTCCTGTAGCAATCGTGAAAACCTACCTATGTTAAAGCAAGTCAAACAAATCACCTTGAGTTCCGTACTGATTGGATTATCCGCGATCGTAGGTCTTGGCGTTTCCCTAGAAATAACGGCAGCACCGAATATACGATTGGCAGACACCTTGCAGCCCACATCCGTTGACTTCGATGCGCTTGCAGATTCTCCTGCCTTATTTCCAATCCCGTCCCAAGGCAAAATCGGTTTTATCGATGCTACAGGCAAGATCGCGATTCCACCTCAATTTGAAAGTGTAAAATCTTTTGTTCGGCTTCCCAATGGATTGCGATTAGCGGCGGCACAGCTAGGAGGGAAATGGGGGTATATCGACACCAGTGGTAAGTTTGTGATTAAACCTCAGTTCGCTGGAGCAGGAGATTTTTCGGAAGGGCTGGCGATCGTGGCATTGAATTATAAGGTTGGCTATATTGACGCTACTGGCAAAGCGATCGTACCCATCCAGTTTGACCCCATGTTTTTTGGATTTAGCGAAAATTTCTCCGATGGTCTAGCCGCAGTTCAGGTTGGAGGCAAGGTTGGCTATATCGATCGCCAAGGTAAGATCGCGATCCAACCGCAGTTTCAAATGGCTGGCAGCTTTTCTGAAGGACTCGCATGGGTGCAGGTTGGCAAGAAGATCGGTTATATCGATAAAACAGGAAAATTTGCGATTCCAGCAAAATTCGATCTCGTCGATGTGTTCTATAGCGGTACTTTTTCGGAAGGACTCGCATGGGTGGTAGTCAACCATAAGACTGGATACATCGATAGGACTGGCAAGTTCGCGATCCAACCCCAGTTTCGCCCGATTCAAACATCAAATTTTACCGAGGGACTGGCATGGGCTCTAAAGGAGGATGAGCGCGATACCAATCAAAGAGGGTATATCGATAAAACGGGCAAGTTTGTGATTTTGGGGGATTATGGTTTGTTGGGTGAATTTCATGAGGGGCTAGCTCCAGTCTTTCTCAGCGGTCGCGGCTACTATATCGATCGCACGGGGAAAATCATCATCAGTCCGCCAAAATTAAGCCATTTAGGAAGTTTCACCCATGGATTGGCTTGGGTCTCTGGACGCGACAAAACGGGCTACATTAATAAAACAGGGCAATTTGTCTGGACGATTCCACACCGCTAAAAATGGAACCCAAACTCCGATCTGTCGCATATTCAAGAGAAATTGGTATTCAATGTAGCGGAGGGAGATTCGAACTCCCAACAACCCGATCCTGAGTCGATAACCCTCATTCTTCGACCCTTAGGGGTTGCCCGTTCGGATAAGGTTTGAACAAGGATGTTTTTGGTGCTCTACCATTGAGCTATCCGCCACAAAATCTAGAGTAGCACATATACTACAAAAATACTACAACAATATATTGGCAATTTCAGAAGACATTCTAAAAGCGATCTAAAAGCTATAACCCCGACTCATTGCCTCTTTACGTGCTTCAAATAGCTTTAACACTGCCTCAGTAATTAGGCCAATCACCTTAGAGTTACAACTAGCCAAAAACACTTCAGAGTCAATCTCTCTTTCAAAAAACTGTCTCGCCATTTGTAATAAATAGCGAATTTCATCAAACCCAGAAGATTTCACCATAAATGTAGCGACAGGTGAGTTCCTCACATCATATTCAGAATCAAGCGTTCTTCCCTTCTCTAATAATTCTAGTACTTCCTTTTCAACGCTGTTATTGAGGGGAGATGGAATTGCCACGCAAGGAAGGAACTGCTCCAGTCCTGCAACCGATATATCCTCAGAGGGTAGCTCTCCCATCATGGTTGATAGGGGAATATCGCGACCGATCCGAAAAGATAGGGCTTCTAAAACCGCGATCGAAGTCAGTTTTGTACCGAGATAAAGCTTGGCAACTTCAAGGTTGGTACTGGTTCGCTCGAGCATCTCAGCATAGGTGCGATCGTCAGGGTCTCCTTGATATTGTCTAAACACGAGTTCGGGTCTGAGAAAGCTGATAAACCCTTCCATCTTTTGCATCGACTTGCGATAGCCATGCACCGTATAGGAATTTGTATTTTTCAGATCGTGATTGGTTTCGGGGAGTAAATTCCAGGTATTGTTGAGAAAATGCGCCGAATTAGGACTGGAAAAGTTCTGTACATCTCGATTTGCTAAACGCACCGATCGCTTTACGCTTTGGATAATATTTTCACGCGTCCAACCCAGTTCAAATTTATGATTTGCCTCTTCAAGTCGGTTATATAAAATATCACTGACCGTCAAACCTGAAGATGACTTGGGTCGAAACGGAATCGTTGCTTCAATACAGGCAGCAATTTCAACTAACTGCCCAAAGGTAAGCAACTTTTCTAGGGTTTTGAGGCAAATTAAAGCACTCAGAAATTCATTTTGCCCTGACGTGGGTTGCATAGATTGTCCGGGCACAAAACCAAAAATCAATGCTACTAACGTAAAAATGTAATCATCTTGAAGTTCCGATGCTTCTAAAATCATGAGTTGCTCGTCAACTTCTTTGACAAAAGGTGCAATATACCGACTGATATTGACACTAACTCCCTGATCTACCTGTACGTAGACTAAATCGTGAAACAAAGCCGCAATCACCTCGATCGCATCCCCCCCATCGCCTACCTCAAAGATATGATCTGGGGTATGAAATGAGCGCCACCGACCGGTCATGGTTTGGATGATTAACTCAGATATTTTGGTAAGTTGAGATAAATCAGTTTTCCCACCTAGCTTACCGACTGCCCAAAGTAGGCGGTCTAGGCATCTTTTTCTATCTTGTCCATTATCCATGCAGCCCTCTTCAGCCTTAGCTTGCTTTAGTGCCTAATATTTACGCTCGCGATTTATGCCTAATAGCTACAATTTTGTACTTGCGGCAATGTTTGAGTCAAATTTAGACCGATATCAATTTATTAGATGCAATGTAACTATTAAAGCTATTTTTGGTTAGGTATGGTAGAGCAATGTAGCTCATTTAACCTTGAATAGGCTGTTAATCTACATTTTTTGTATTTTCTTTTTAATAAGAAAAATCCTAGCAAGACCCACAGCAAAAAACTAAACCCCACCCATGTAATTTATGCAAGTTCGATCTACATTTTAATATGCATTTTATCTATGTCACAAATAGTGATCTCAATCACTTGATAAAAAGAATTTTGTAGCTTGGTTCAAACTATTAAAAAACTAATTTAAATCTAATATCCGAAATTCTAATGACAATAAAATAACAAGAAATAGTCATTTTTTATTCGTTTTAGGGGAATTGCAAAAGCTGAGTAATATCTGTTGATGTGGGAGTGCCAATGGACGTACTTGCTTTGCTTTTTTGGAATAGCGATCGCCACGGGCAACATCTTCAATCGTCAACAAATCCATATCCCATCCTTCATGCAATTCCAAAGCCTCCAGTCCTACGGATAGTTCGGCAAAAAAGACATAGCGTTTCGCGATCGCCGTAGGGTAGCAGCCTACAAGTTCGAGTTTAGGCGGCGCATAGCCGATTTCTTCAAACAGTTCGCGTTGCATGGCAAACTCAGGAGTTTCGCCTGCTTCTACATGACCGCCAAACATCGACCAGCAACCGGGATGAATAATTGTCGGAATGTCATCTCGTAACTGCATCAAAAAACGATCTTGGAAACGCAAAATCGCGATCGCTACTAATTTTTGGGCTTGATTTTCACTGGGGGCATTCATAAAGTTCGCCAAAAACCGATCGGACCAAAACTGTTGAACTCACTCAAAATTATTATGGGCATGATTGTTGCCAAAATACGATAAAAATGTGAGCGTGTGACTATGTATCATTGAATACTATGTGAGCGTGTTAATGCCAGATAATGGATAGATTAACGACCTATTATGAACGCAAACTGTGCCAGTAATCTGCGAGAAGATAGAAGAAATCAAACTAGAGAAAGCTGAGTCAGGGGCAACTTTTCTCAAACTTGAAAACGGTCTAACATTAATTCATCAAGAGATTCCCACAACCGCTGTTGTATCTGTAGATATATGGGTTCAGGCTGGAACTACATCTGAGCCAGAAGAATGGGCAGGTATGGCTCATTTTTTAGAGCACATGATCTTTAAGGGAACGCAAAATATTTTACCAGGGGAATTTGACATTGTGATTGAGTCACAGGGTGGTATCGCCAATGCTGCGACCAGTCTTGACTACACCCATTTCATGTTCACAACTGCAGCCAACCACTTCAGCCTAACACTCCCCTATCTTGCCGATATGCTGCTCAATGCCAGCATTCCCGATGATGAGTTTGACCAAGAGCGACAGGTTGTGATCGAAGAAATCCGCCAAGCCCTTGACGATCCTGATTGGCTTGCCTATCAACAATTGATGGAAACCGTCTATGAAAACCATCCCTATAGCCGTTCCGTACTGGGCTCTGTCGAAGTCTTAGAGCAGTTGACCCCAGCACAAATGCGTGCCTATCATCGCCATCACTATCATCCCAAACAGATGACGGTGGCTATCGTTGGCGCGATCGCTCAAGCAGAGGCAGTAGAAATTGTCAGCGCCGCCTTCGAGCATCGCGATGCTTTTGTAAGTCTTTCCATGGATGCCACGATTGCTGCTTCTCAAGTGCATGCTCCCATGAATGTAGCGAACGATCGCCCTAAAGCTAAAGTCAACATAACAGGGATTCGCAGACACCAAGAACAATTGCCTCGACTACAGCACAGTCGTTTAACCATGGCATGGCTGGGAGCCAGTGTAGACTCGCTTGAGGATGCCCTATGTCTCGAACTGATTTCCGTGATTTTGGCAGAAGGTCGTTCTTCACGACTCGTGCGAGAGTTGCGGGAAGAGCTAGGCTGGGTACAGGATATTGGTAGTGGGTTCACGATGCAGAAAGAACCAGGACTCTTTACCATTAGTGCCTATCTGGATGACAGCTATCTCGAACCTGTGGAGCATAAAATCTTGCATCACGTAGCGCAACTATCGACAACCTTGGTCACGGATGCCGAATTAGATCGAGCCAAGCGATCGCTCTGTAACAATTTCGCCTTTTCCCTAGAGTCCCCCAACCAACTCGCTAGCTTTTTGGGTTACCATGGCTTACTGGGCTGTGAAGACCTATGCGCTAACTGGGCAACCATCTATTGCGATCTAATTAGGCGAGTGCAACCCTCTGATATCAAAGCTTTAGCGCAAAAATATCTGTCCCCAGAACATTATGCGATCGCAAGCTTAATACCCATTTGAAGGTCTTTGAAGGTTAAAGTGACGCATTTTTTGTATAGTTTTGGGATCGATTATGAGCGAACATTGAACAGATGACGGATGCTTTACCTAAGGTCTCACCTGAAATTTTGAAACGCCAAACCTACCGCATGGTTCTCCCTAACGGTATTGTGGTTTTGGTGGTGGAAAACCCAACGGCAGATATCATTGCGGCACGTTGCTTTTTTAAAGGGGGAACAAGGGTAGAAACCTCCAATCTCGCTGGTATATCCCATTTGGTTTCCTCTTTACTCACCAAAGGCACGATTAATCATTCTTCTCAAGAGATTGCCGAACAGATCGAATCCATCGGTGCTTCGCTAGGAACGGAAGCTTCCCCCGATTACTTTTTGCTCAGCATTAAAACGATTTCGGCTGACTTTGCCACAATTTTGACCTTAGCCGCCGAAATTTTGCGATCGCCGACTTTTCCCCTCACCGAGCTAGAGCTAGAGCGCCGTCTCACGATTCAAGCGATTCGATCGCAGCAAGAACGCCCCTTTAGTATTGCCTACGATCACCTGCAAAAACTTATGTATGGCGATCATCCCTATGGGTTCTCGGCATTAGGTACAGAACTAACAGTCGATGAAATTGAACAATCCGATCTATTCGCTTATCATCAGACCCATTTTCGCCCCGATCGGATGGTGATTAGCATTGCGGGAAGAATTACACCCGAACAAGCCTTAGCCCTAGTAGAAGAAACCTTTGGTGATTGGCAACCTCAGACCCAAGTTACGCCACCCATCATTGAGATGTCTCCATTTCAGCCCAAACGCATGTTGTCAGAACAGGACACGCAACAGGCGATCGTCATGCTAGGTTATCGTGCGCCAGCCGTGAACTCAAAAGACTATGGGGCGCTCAAATTAATTACAACCTACTTGGGCAACGGTCTTTCTAGCCGTCTGTTTGTGGAACTGCGCGAAAAACGCGGACTCGCCTACGAAGTCTCAGCCTTTTATCCAACGCGCCTAGAGTTGTCTCAATTCGTCACCTATATGGGTACCGCACCGCATAATGCCGATATTGCCCTCAAGGGACTAAAAGCAGAATGCGATCGCCTCATCCATGAAATACTCGATCTAGATGACTTAGAGATTTCTAAAAGTAAGCTTTTAGGACAATATGCCTTGGGAAAACAGACTAATAGCCAGATCGCCCAAGTGTTTGGTTGGTATGAAGTCCTAGAACTGGGTGTGGCATTCGATCTCGACTTCGTTACCCTGATCGAATCGGTCACGGTCAGTGAAATTCAACAAGCAGCGCAAACTTATTTTGTCACACCTGCTGTCTCTGTCGTTGGCTCTGCTGAAGCTTTAGGGACTTTAGTTTAGTCTAATACCATTGCGATCTACATTCTCTCTAGGACTTTGATACCCAATAAATTGAGTCCTAGTTTCAAGGTTTTTGCCGTGATGTGACAGAGACAAAGGCGCGAAGTTCGCTCTGGTTCTGGTGAATCAAGCACGGGGCATTGTTCAAAAAATTGATTAAACTTCTGACTTAGTTCAAATAGATATTGGCAGAGACGATTGGGAAATAAATCTTCTCCCACAGCTTCAATCACCTCTGCGAGTTGTAGCAAATGTTTCGCCAAGACAAGTTCGGGCTCTGTGGTGAGATGAATAGACTGAGAGCTTTCTAAGCTGTCGAAATCAATCTCTCCTTTGCGTCCAATTCCCCTAACGCGTACATAGGCATAGAGCATATAGGGAGCCGTATTGCCCTGAAGTGCTAACATCTTGTCAAAGCTGAAGCGATAATCGCTCGTGCGATTTTGGGACAGATCGGCATACTTCACTGCCCCTAATCCCACGGCTTGGGCAACTTCTTGCTTAAATTCTTTGGCTGCCTCTGGGTTACGGGCTTCGATATCGATTTGGGCGCGGTCGATCGCTTCGTCAAGTAGGCTCTTTAGGGTTATCGTATCGCCCGATCGCGTCTTGAGCTTTTTGCCATCTTCGCCCAAAACCAGACCAAAAGCGACATGGGTAACTGGCATGGAATCTGGCAACCATCCTGCACGCTTGGCAACTTGAAAGACTTGGGCAAAATGTCCAGACTGCCCCATATCCGTGACGTAAATGATGCGATCGGCTTTGTCTTGGGTAATCCGATAACGCAAGGCTGCTAAGTCAGTGGTGGCATAGTTATAGGCTCCATCGGATTTCTGCACGATTAAAGGGAGGGGTTCGCCTTCCTTATTCGTAAAGCCTTCTAAAAACACGCATAATGCGCCTTGGTCTTTTTGCAATAGACCGAGTTGTTGCAAGTCCTCAACCACATTTCCTAAAAAGGAATTATAGAAGGATTCCCCACGCTCGATCAGTTGAATATCTAGGGCATCATAGAGCTTCTGAAATTCACGGCGAGACTGTTCGCAGAGTAGCTGCCAAGCTTTGGTTGCCTCAGGTTGCCCTGACTGCAAATCCACCACCGCTAAACGAGATGCGTCTTTAAATTCAGGATCTAGATCGAAGCGTTTTTTAGCTTCGCGATAGAGCGTCACCAAATCGCCTAATGCCAGCGCATCTGATTTGGTCAGGGCATCGGGATAGGCTTCCTTGAGATAGGTAATCAACATGCCAAACTGCGTACCCCAATCCCCCACATGGTTTAGCCGTAGGACATCATGACCTTGAAATTCCAGAATGCGGGCAATGCTATCGCCAATAATCGTCGATCGCAGATGTCCGACATGCATCTCTTTGGCAATGTTAGGACTAGAGAAATCGACGATGACGCGCTGAGGTTTGTCTGTGGGGGCAATGCCTAAGCGATCGCTCTTTTGCATCACCACCATTTGCGCTTCGATAAAGTCACGCTTGAGGAAAAGATTGATAAAACCAGGCCCCGCGATAGTGGGTGGTTCGCAAAGATCGCTGACATAGAGATGTTCGATAATCTGAGCGGCAATATCGTGGGGCTTCTTTTTTAGCTTTTTCGTGAGTCCCAAGGCGGCATTACATTGATAGTCACCAAACTTCGTATCTTTGGCAGGCGTAACCGAAGGATCGAAGTTTGCAGCAAATTCCCGATCTAAGGCTGCGTCTGTTCCCTCAAACGCTTTCAAACAAGCCTCTGTAAATCTTGCTTTTAACTCAGATAAAATTGAAGTAGACATTCGTTCCGTAATAAGGCTTCTAAGGAATGGAAATAAAATGGGATCGAATTCGGATCAATCCCATATGCGTTAGCTCATCTTACGCAAGAATTCGGAGTGATTAAATTCACGATCCTAAGCAGACAAAACAGGCTCAAGTCCCAAGATGGTCAGTAAGCGATCGAACTGAAAATATTCTTTCATCATGGAACAGATGCTATCGACCTTCACGCCTTCGTGTAAGCGTACCTGACCGAGACAAGCTTCAATAATTTCCACTGTAGTCAAGGTGTCTTTATTCACAGCCAGTACGGGGACGCCCAACTCGTTCGCCCGATGGGAAACATCGCCACTCAGCATCGGTGGTCCCGTGAGAATGAGGCAGTTGGTTGAGGTTTCTAAAGCAGCCAGTTGTAGGTCGATCCGATTGCTGCCTGTGATCACAGCCTTGTTATAGGACTTGCGGAAAAAGATCTGCGCCGAATTGACATCCATTGCCCCAATTTTTAACTCCTCAACCATCACACTATCAAAGTTGATGTTTTCAGGGCGGCATAATACCGTTGCTCCGAGTTGATCGATCAACTCAGACACGCTCACGCTTCTAAGAATGCGATTTTCAGGCATCATCGCCAAGACAGGAATGCCTAGAGATTCGAGATAGGGCTGCATGACTTCGATAGCATTTTCGCGCTGATCTTCGGGAATACCATTGATTACAACCCCCAATAGGCGATCGCCTAGCCTTTGTTTCGCAGCCAAGACATGATCGATCACGAGTAAGGAACCAAACCGCATGACTAATAAAATGGGTGCATCTAACAGATCGGACATCTCATGCAAAGATAGACCGAATAAAGCCCCCTCCGCTGTATTGGCAGGAGCTTCGACCAAAATCAACTCGCCATCTAAGTTTTGGTTGTATTGACTCAGTTCGGCGCGATAGTCTTTAGTGTCTTTTCCCAACAAGCGACCTAAGATCGTGGGCTTGTCTAGATTTAGCAGCGTCGGTCGCGAACAAGTTGGCGGTAGATTGAGGGTTTGGGTAATAAATGCCACATCTGCTTCTAGGGTTTGGACGGATTCAGGCAAATCCTTAGTGACAAACGTCCCTAGTGGCTTGCCATAGCCAATCTGAATTCCCCTTTCTTGCAAATGCTTTGCCAGCCCCAGTACTGTCGATGACTTACCACTACCAGCCCTTGTTGAGCCAATCAGTAGATGTTTTGCCTTGGGCTTTATATCCTTGGGCACTTATGTCCTTGCTCCCAACACTACAATAAATTTGAGTTATCTCTATCTGGTTATTTTAACTGAATTGTTACCTAGAGAACACATCACGGTGAACGTTCTTTGGTTTGAGTTCTTGCTAAGGGATGCACGATCAGCCACGAAAAATTGCGTCACCTACCCGACAGACATCGCCGATCTCGATGGGGTCATGCACGCGTAAAATATCTGCACCGCCTGCGATCGCTGCCGTACAGGCAGCCGCTGTTCCCCATAGCCGATCGCTGGGGTTGGGGCGATCGCAAAGCTTACCGATAAAACTCTTGCGCGATACACCCACCAGCATGGGGCAACCAAGTTCGCGAAATTCTCCCAAGTCTCGTAAAAGCGTGAGGTTGTGCTCTAGGGTCTTGCCAAAGCCGATCCCAGGATCGATCGCAATCAGATGTTTGGGTAATCCACAGGCGATCGCCACGGAAATTGCATCTGCCAAAAACTGTTTGACTTCTCGAACCACATGTTTATATTGCGGATCGGATTGCATACTGCGAGGCGATCCCTGCATATGCATGAGAATCAAGGGAACCTGACATTTTCCTGCCAGCATCAACATATCAGGATCGAATCTCCCCGCCGAGACATCATTGATTACATTTGCACCTGCTTGCAGGGCGGACTCCGCCACCTTTGCTTTTGTCGTATCGATCGAAATCGGTAAGTGCGGATGGGCTTTGCGGATTGCCTCAATTACAGGAATCACCCTTGCCAATTCTTGTTCGGCATCGATCGCGATCGCCCCTGGTCTTGTAGACTCACCGCCAATATCTAGGATATCGACCTGCGCTGCCATGCGATCGGCCTGCGCTACAGCCGCCTCTGGCGAATCAAATAACCCACCATCGCTAAAACTGTCAGGCGTAACATTGAGCACACCCATCAAATAGGTACGCTTACCCCAAATAAATGCGCGATCGCCAATCTGCCAACCCAAAGATTCCACAGTCATTATGTTTTCATAAATGCTCAGATCATTGTACATACAACAACTTTTAGATTCTGTGCGGTACATGTATTACATAATGTTTAAAATCCCTGACAGCACTTAATTTTATTGACAGGCTGATGACTTATGCCTGTTAGTAAAATCTCCAAAAGTATCTATGAGTGGAATTTGGGAACATTTATCTAAGAATATTAAAGAGCGCTCTTATCCCGTTGCAACGATGCAGTTCCGTAAGACGGAGGCGTTTGAATATCTTCAATTTTGTTCTGATGAGGACGATCGGATCGAGATTCAGGTGATTGAGAACTATACCTCAGGTAAGACCGATCGCCTTTTAATGACTGAACGATTTCAACATAGAGATAGCTCTACAAAAAGCCAAGTAGAACTAAGCAAACTGGTGAGATAATTGTTGTATAGACTTTATTCATCGATTCTTTAATCCTTTTTGCGCCTCTTTTAAAGACGAAGGAATGACAGTCTTAGCTCTAATAAAGATGGATTATCAATTATGCAGACTCCCATCTCATTCACAACCGATCCTGCCTATGACATTCTACGTTCCGAGCACCAACCCCTTGGCTCAATCTTCACGCCCAAAACCGTCGCTGCGATCGGGGCAAGCGAACAGCTGGGTAGCGTGGGACGCACCCTATTGTGGAACCTGATCGGCAATCCCTTTGGCGGCACAGTATATCCTGTTAATCCCAAGCGCAACAGTGTCATGGGGATTAAAGCTTATCCTAATATTGCTGCCGTGCCCGAATCTGTCGATCTCGCGATTATTGCCACGCCTGCCTCTACAGTGCCGGGGATCATGAGTGAGTGTGTTGAGGCGGGAGTCAAGAGTGCCGTGATTCTCTCGGCGGGCTTCAAGGAAATCGGCCCATTAGGTATCGAACTAGAGCACCAGATCCTAGAGCAAGCACGTAGGGGCAGAATGAGAATTATCGGTCCCAACTGTCTGGGGATCATGAACCCTCATACAGGGCTCAATGCGACCTTCGCCCCAAATATTGCACGACCGGGGAATGTTGGCTTTATTAGTCAGAGTGGTGCGCTTTGTACATCTATTTTGGACTGGAGTTTTCGAGAAAATGTTGGGTTCAGTGCCTTTGTTTCCATTGGTTCTATGCTGGATGTGGGGTGGGGCGATCTGATCTACTATCTCGGCGATGACCCTCGCACTCAAAGTATTGTGATTTACATGGAATCGATTGGGGATGCGCGATCGTTTCTCTCGGCGGCGCGTGAGGTGGCTCTGACCAAGCCAATTATCGTGATTAAAGCGGGGCGCACCGAAGCCGCAGCGAAGGCAGCAGTCTCCCATACGGGATCGCTAACGGGTAGTGACGAAGTTCTCGATGCTGCCTTTCGGCGCTCAGGCGTACTCAGGGTTACGCGCATTTCGGAACTGTTCAATATGGCAGAGGTATTGGCTAAACAGCCACGTCCTAAAGGTCCCCGCCTGACTATCATTACCAACGCTGGGGGGCCAGGGGTGCTAGCAACTGATATGCTGACCGCTACGGGGGGTGAACTGGCGGAACTCTCAGAGTCAGCGATCGCCGATCTAAATCGTGTATTACCACCCTACTGGAGCCATAGCAATCCAATTGATATTCTAGGAGATGCGCAACCAGAACGCTTTACAAACGCCTTGGAGATAGCTGCGAAAGATCCTGGTAGCGATGGATTGCTGGTGATTCTTACGCCTCAATCGATGACCGATCCTACCCAAACTGCCGAGCACTTAAAAACCTTTATCAAAGAAAGGGGATCGGCGATGCATGGCAAGCCGATTTTGGCTAGCTGGATGGGAGGAGCCGAAGTCATGGCGGGTGAAGCCATTCTCAATAGTGCTAGTATTCCCACCTATGTCTATCCTGATTCTGCTGCTCGGGTATTCAATTATATGTGGCAGTACAGCTATAATTTGCGCGGTATCTACGAAACCCCTGCCCTACTGGAAGATCGCGATGGATTGCCCAGCCGATCTGTCGCCGAGGAACTAATTGAAACGGTACGACGGGAAGGTCGCACTGTAATGACTGAAGTAGAATCCAAACAGATTCTCGCAGCCTATGGGATTCCGACCGTTAAATCCTGTGTTGCAACGAATGAAGACGAAGCGGTTGATTGTGCCAATTTGCTTGGTTTTCCAGTTGTGCTCAAGTTACTCTCTAAAACGATTACCCATAAAACCGACGTGGGCGGCGTACAGTTAAATCTCATGGATGCCGAGGCAGTTCGCTGGGCCTATCGTGCCATTGAAACCTCAGTAAGCGAGAAAGCTGGGAGCGAAAATTTCTTGGGGGTAACGGTACAGCCCATGGTTCGCCTTGACGGTAGTTACGAGTTGATCGTCGGTAGTAGCATCGACCCGCAATTTGGCTCAGTGCTGCTATTTGGATCGGGTGGACAACTGGTAGAGGTGTTTAAAGATCGGGCGATCGCGCTACCGCCCCTTAATACAACCTTGGCGCGACGCATGATGGAACAAACACAAATCTATAAGGCACTTAAAGGTGTGCGCGGACGTCCTCCAGTCGATCTTGCCGCGCTAGAGGAATTGCTAGTTCGCTTTAGCCAACTTGTGGTGGAACAACGTTGGATCAAAGAAATTGATATCAATCCACTGCTGGCATCCCCAGGGGAAAAGGGTTCCCTCCTTGCCTTAGATGCTCGTGTCGTTTTATACGAACCTCATGTCAGCAAAGATGACCTGCCAAAACTGGCAATTCGTCCCTATCCCACGCAATATGTGTCGTCTTGGACGCTGAAAGATGGCACGATACTGACAATTCGACCGATTCGACCTGAAGATGAAACTCTGGCAGTACAGTTCCACAAGACGCTATCGGAGCAAAGTGTCTATTTTCGCTACTTCCATTTAATCAAGCTGAGCCAGCGCATTGCGCACGAACGGCTGATGCGCCTCTGTTTTATTGACTACGATTGCGAGATGGCTCTGGTTGCAGACTATAAGAATCCCAATACAGAAACCCATGAGATCTTGGCAGTAGGTCGATTAAGCCGACAACATGGTGTAAATGAGGCGGAGTACTCAATTATGGTCAGTGATTCCTTCCAACGTCAGGGCTTGGGTACGGAGATACTACAACGGCTGATCCAAATTGGTCGGGACGAAAAACTCGATCGCATCACCGCAGAAATTTTGCCTGAGAATGTGGCTATGCAGCGCGTCTCCGAAAAAGTGGGTTTTCGCCTAAAGCGTGCCATGGATCTCGTGAAAGCGGAAATCGATCTCAGGGCGATCGCTACCAACTGAATAAAGGGCAGTTCTAAAAATCGGCAAAAAACTGCAATGGAAAGTTTCGCTCCACCCAATAGTTGGCACAGTTCCGTCAATTAAATTTAAATAACTAGACTGGTATAGCTCACACCTGCCCTTATCGCCGCAAGCACACCGATCGCTTCTAGATAATTTTGCACCCTAATTCCCTCCATGCCTAACATTTCTGGGGTGACATTGAGGGTAGTCGTGTTTGATTCGACAAAAATCGATTGGGTATGCTTTTGCTGATTTAAAGCGATCGCGGCGGCTCCGCCACAGGCACTACAAGGCGAAATCACCACATCGATATCCCCGGCCCATAGGTCGCCCGATCGGCGATCGGCAAGATCGGTCACCAACTGCGGCGCACGACTCAAGCCCACCAGTACGCAGGGTAAAAACGTATACCCCAACTCCTCAGCAGCAGCGCGAGGCGAAACCGTCGGATCGAGCGGTAAAGGCTGCAACGCTGGTGCATGGGCGCAAGGAATGCCAAATTCTCGCGTCACCAAATGGCTGATCACCGCCTCTGCACCAGCCAAGGCATCAACGCCCTGCCCCTGACGATAGGCAAGTAACATTTCTAGATCGGAGTCATCGGGAAACTTTGCCACTACTGCGATCGCATCAACTTTAGCCGTATGAATTAATTTGGCAGCTGCCCTTAATAAACTATCAGGCTGTGCGATCGTGCCCCATGTTGCTCCTGACTCACCAATTTGCAACGCCACGCCCAGTGGCAAATCGGTTGTTATGGTCTCCACGATATTTAAGCCCAAGGTTGCCTGTGCCGCCGCGATCGCCTGTCGATGGCGCAATTCTAAATCATATGGGATTGCACAATCTAAAATTACGCCGATACGATTGCCGTGGGTCGGACGTAGCCCCCAAGTTCCTCGAGCGACGCGATCGATTGCATAGCCTTCCACATAGAGCACGTTGGGCATCGACCAATACAAACTCGCGCCATTCAGTACGTTAGGATGGGTAATTAGGGTATCGGCAACCGCCGCGATCGCCTTTGCTACGGGTAGAGCATCCCCCGCATAGCCACCCATTGCAGCTTTTATCCCTGTAGGAATTAGCATGAGCACAGTCAGAGGTCGAAGGAACATGGGTAAAATCGTTATGATGAGTCAGACAAATAGCTGATAGTATCTTGTTCGGTAGATTGTTATATCTAGTAAAGAGTGATATCAAAGCGCAACCATGTTGACAGAATTGCAGAAGCGAAAGCTGAAACTGTTTTTTCAGATGCTAGATATCAATCAAGACGGTTTTGTAGGGGAAACAGACTTTGAACTTGTTAGTCAAAACTTTGCGCAGCTTTACAAATGGTCTCTAGACTCTCCTGAATTTGATGATATTCAGGATCAGTTTACGTCTCAATGGTACGGATATTTACATCTTGCCGATCGCAATGGCGACGACCTCCTCTCTGAAGAAGAATTTATCGAAAACTTCAATCGACAATTTGAGGCAAAGCAGGGCTATGATGCACCACTATTTAAGCAGTTCATCAGTACGATGTGCGATATTCTCAATGTCTCTGGAACTGGGGAAATCACGAAAGAAGAATATTTTCGTTTTTGCAAAGCACATGGGTTTCCAGATCGCACCATAGAAATGGGCTTTCGAAAAGTCGCTTCTCCTAGCAAAGGCAATATTTCTAGGGCAGAATATTTACAAGCTGTACGCGAGTTTTTTTGCAGCAACGATCCTAAAGCTTCTGGTAACTGGATATTTGGCAATTATTCCGAACCCATAAGCGATGTCACAGAATCGCAAGAAGCTACATCAGATGAACCAGCGATCGGAAATGATTATTCTCTACCAAGCCCAGAGGCCGATCGCGATGACGCCTCACAACAGGTGCGATCGCCAAAGTTTACGAGTTATTTTTCTTACGTTCAGACTAAGTTGGAACCGATCTTACTCAATTATATTGGTCCCGTTGCTTCCATCTATCTCAATCAAGCGACCCTACAGATCTTCAATATCCCAGATCTGATCGAGCGGCTGAGTCAATATATACCCCCGACGAGGCAGCAAGAGTTTCAATCTGTCGTCAAGGCTGAGATCGCAAGAATTGATGCTGATTTAGAGCAGAGTCTCAACCCTGTAGCTGCAATGGAAGCCCCAGCAACAAACGTTACAAATCACCCACTCGGTCAAGATTTTATCGATCGCTGCGAACAAGAATTGATCGATATGATTGGACCGATGGCACGTCTGATTTTGCAGAGAACTCTGGCTTTAGAGCCTTCTTCTCAAACGCAGTTGGTGGAAATGTTGGCGCAACAGCTCCCCAGTCCTGACTATGCTACGAAATTTCGCGATCGCTTCTTATAAGGCGAGCGTTTCTATCCCACCATAATATATTCGGATGCTTCCACTAACTATGAAAATTCTCATTCTGCACGGGCCCAATCTCAATATGCTAGGGAAACGAGAGCCAGAAGTATATGGCAGTCTCGGATTGGCAGAAATCGATCGGATTCTCACCCAAGATGCTCAAGAGCTTGGCGCGACCTTAACCATTGTGCAGTCCAATCACGAAGGCATTTTAATCGACACGATTCATGCAGCATGGCAGCAACAGCAGGGCATTGTAATTAATCCTGGTGGACTCACCCACACGAGTGTCTCGCTCAGAGACGCGATCGCTTCGGTCAATATCCCTACCGTGGAAGTCCATCTTAGCAACATTCACAAACGCGAAGAATTTCGCCATCACTCCTTTATTGCACCTCTAGCTGTCGGACAGATTAGTGGTTTTGGCATGGAGAGTTATCGTTTAGGTCTCAGAGCGATCGTATCTCATTTAAAAGCAAAAGAACTTGCTTAAGGATATTGCCGCGTTTTACTGTGCCTGAATTTGCTCGATCAAATCGTAAAAAGGTTGCCAATTATCCTCAAAAGTAATAGGCTCCCATACAGCTTCGATTTCAGGTCTAAGTAGAATCTTTAGAGGATTATATTGGATCAGTCGTTGGGCGATCGCTTCCATCTCTTCCAAAGGCAAGCGAATCAGAAATTGATAGTACAGCGATCGCCAGTTGTCCAAGATTTTGATTTGTGTTTCGGTCAGTTCCATTCCTTCCTTGGGCTTCAGACTATTCTGATTCCAGATATTGCCCACATCTTCTCGCCAGTTGGCATGAAATTCCTGTCGCAGCTTGATAAAGAAATCGTTATAGCCCATCTGCGTCTCAGCCAAAAACTGAAGGGTTAAGGTGATAATCTCTTCAGCTTCTGGGACAGAAAGTGTCTCTAGTCCCAATCTGTGCAGCATAATCTCGCAATAAGCATGGCGATAATAATCCTTAAACTGTTCCAAGCCTGCGGTCAAATCCGATCCTGATATCGCCAATTTTAAAGGCGTTTGCAGCATTTCTAAATTCCAATAACAGATGGCAGGCTGATTGCTGTAGCAATAGCGCCGGGAATAGTCAAAATAGGCAGCCGTAAAAGACGGATCGTAGGTGGGAATGAAGGCATAGGGTCCATAATCAAAGCTTTCCCCTGTAATTGACATATTGTCGGTATTCAACACGGCATGACAAAATCCCGCTGCCATCCACTGCGCGGCTAGGGTGGCAACACGCTGCACCAACTCGGCATAAAAGCGCGCATCTTGCGATTCTTTGCCCCATAGATGGGGATAATAGACCGCGATCGCATGATCTAAAAGCTTTCTTACCAAGTCAGCGCGTCCGTGCCAATGCAGACGCTCAAATGTCCCAAACCTTATATGCGATCGGCTAAACCGCACCATTACCGAGGAACGTGTAGGCGATGGTTCGTCACCCCGCCATAGATCTTCCCCAGTTTCAATCATGCTCAAACAGCTAGAAGTTCTCACGCCCATACGATATAAAGCTTCAGCAGCCAAGACTTCCCTTACCCCGCCCTTGAGTGTCAACCGTCCGTCCGCAGTGCGAGAATAGGGGGTTCTACCTGAGCCTTTCGTACCAAAGTCATAGAGTTCCCCATCGGTTCCGCGTACCTGACCGTACAAGAAGCCGCGTCCATCGCCCAATTGCGGGTTATATTCGCCAAATTGATAGCCATGATAGCGTAGTGCTAAAAAAGGGCGCACTGATTGAAAATGACCAAAGGCTTCAATAAAATCGTCATCGCTAACTTGAGCGGGATCGAGTCCGATCTGCGCAAGTACGCGATCGTTGCGCCAACGCAGAAGATGCAAAGGGAACTGGGCGGCAGCGACAACATCCGCATAATCTTCTCCCAAAGATTCCATTGCTGGTTCGTAGTTTAGTCGCAGAAACGGATTGGTAGAATTAGATTTTGATTGCATTTCTGAGCTTGGATTCATTTGGATTCATTTGGATTCATCAGGGCGAGAAAAACTTCGATCGATCTGGTATAGCAATTCATTGTTAACTATATTGCTTTAAAAGCAAATTCGTAGTTGGGGGGGCGGCTTCGCCCCACTTATCAAACATTCGGTCGCTTCAGCTACGCGCACTCAGCTTAGCCGAAGTGACCGATCTAAAATTCGCAATATCCCTGCTCGATATCAATTTTATCTAACACTTTGAGTCCGCGCGGATCGCCTAGTTTGCGGAGAGCCCCCCTAGCATCAGCACCTACCCCCAAATCATCATCAGAAAGAGCATCAATCAGGGCATCTACTGCTTCTTGGTAGGTTTCGCCATCGTCTTCTTGCTCTAGACGCATTTTGATTAAAAGTTTGCCCAACGACCAAGCACAGTTGCCGCGAATGGCTGACATTTTATCGCCTTGCAATGCCTCAGTTAGGGGCTCTACGGCTTTGATGTCACCTAGTTGCCCCAAGGCACTTGCCGCCCAGAGTCGCACAGCGGATATATCGTATTTTAAAGCTGAGATTAGAGGCGCCAATGCCCTCGGATCGCGACAGGTTCCCAATGCCCAAACGACTCCTTTACGGACATAGCCATTCCAGTCTTGGTTAAGGCGATCGAGTAAGTACGGAATTGCTGCCTCACTTTTATTTCGTCCGATCGCATAGGCAGCACTAACCCTTACCAATAGGCAGTCGTCTTGCAGCAATTCAATTAACTTGGGAATTGCCCGTTCATCTTCTATCTCGCAAAAAGCTCTGGCTGCCTGGATTCTCTCAAAAACCGCGTCAGAATTCAGAAACGACAACATGACCTCTGGATCTGGGCGAGGTAATTCTTCCTCGGCGGGCTGATCGAGAGGGCTGATAGATGTCTCTATGTCCAGTAAAGCTAGGTCTTCTTCTATCATGCTTTTTAGATTACCGCTTTACGGGGTATCTTCACAAGGTAAAAGTTATCGGTTACTGGTTATCGGTATTTTGTAAACTGACAACTGCCAACTGAAAACTAAAAACCTTTTATTGCACAATGTTTAGCGATCGCTCGCTTTCATAATAGTTTTGCCACTGCCACCGATCGGCCTCTCCTACTGAAGGACTAATGATTAGAACATCAAAAGTGGTTAAGCCTATTTCTTGAACAATTAGCTCAGCATAGCGATCGGCGTTTAGATCCTGCGCGCCAACCAGAGCATAGCTACTCACACTATCATTCATGTAAGATAGCGCTCGGGTATGGTTAATAATGGGTTCGATCGTCCAATCACCCTGTGTGGAGTTGGCTGGTTGGTTCGATCCCGCAGTACGGTGCAAAAATACCAACATACTGTACTCTTGCCGTTCAGAAGCAGGACGTGACAAAAAAGCTTGCCAAGCTTGCGGATCGATTCCATTCGGACGAATGGGGTTGTCTAAGCGTAAACCTGCAATAATTTCGGGTTGGCTATCTTTATTTAGATCGACGCAGATTAAAGAGGCAAGGGTAAGTTGACTGAGCAGGGATGGTTTAGCGCCAAGCTTTTGAAATAGGACGCGCGACTTATCTAAAATTAAAGGCTGAATCTTGACGGGGCAAGTAAATTGATCGGTGCGATTGTCTTTATCGCCCTCTGTTTTAGACTTGGCGATCGCTTCACTCGGAAGAACGATCAGATTGGGCTGCTGCCATACAGTTTGATTGATAGAGGAAGTATTACCTTTGGTGGTGTCTTCAGCAAGTTTGAAAATTGCCAGCGCTCCTAGGGCATCTGAACTTTTGATTGCGCTCGTTTGAAATTGCCCAAGGGTTTTGCCAAACTGCAAGACATCAAATTTGGTGTTGGGCGCGATCGATTGCACAACTTTGTCTAAATTGCCTTGCCTTGCGACCAGTCCAGAAGGAACGACCGCTGCTACTGTTTTGCCATCGGGAGCTGCTTGGGTAAATACAAATACAGGGACTTTAGCCACCTCAGTCGGGGCTTTGATCTCTTTTGCCCCACAACTAACCAAACTGACAATTGAAAAGGCAACTAAAAAGACAAACAAGCAGACATTGAGAATTTGGTTAACAAGATCAGTAAGCGATCGCCGTTTAGCTTTCTTTCCAAGATGGTTAACGCGCATGGGACAGGGTAGGCAGCAAAATGTTCCACCTTCTTATAGCATCTCTAGCAGTCTGGATCTATTCTGGATCTGGATTCAATCAGATCTTCTTTTGGATTTTATAAGGTACTTGAGCCCAGGCAGCGCGATCGCTTTGTCTTTATAGAGGCGAAACATCAACCAGATCGAAGCCGCAAAATAGGTTGAACTAATCGTGCCTTTGAGGATTTCTAGCGAGGCTTGTGTCGTGGCACTATCCCCAGAGCCAGAAGCACCAGAGCTAATCAGCCAAGCCAGCGCCATCACGATCGCAACCTTACTGACATCCTTGAGCTTGCGATCGCTGCGATCGCTAATCAAGGCTAAAACTGAGGGAATCACGCCAAATACAGGCACTAAACACAAATATTGATTAATTTTATGATTTACCTGAGCAGCAGTAGTTTTGTTGAAGTCGCGATCGTCTGAAAAGTCCGAAGACGTTGTAGATTCAACAGGTGATTCAAAATATTTGCGAGAATGGGACTTACGACTCATGGATTTAATATGGTTACGTAAAACCAAGAAAGCTAGATTTGTTCGTCTATACGATCCCAGTAGACCCTAGACGACGATTAAACCAGAAGTCCCAATAATTTTCAACTACGCCGATTGCAATAGAAGCAGCGTATTTATCCTTACTAGAGTCCCATTCGCATGGGGTATATACAGTTGAGTGGATTTTATACCATTTTAAAAAAGTGATGCAACGCATCTTTTTGAAAATGGTATTACTCGATCGCGGGAGGACTAACCAACTTCAGCATACATAAGGAATATACTGGATTTTGGCTTGCTTGAAATCTAGCTTATGGCAATTACATTTAAATTAGCTGAATTTATTGATATCGATCCTCTGATCGAATTGGTGCAGGAGTTTTATATGTTTGAGCATATGAACTTCGATCGCGGTGTGATCGATGCCGTATTGGGGTTGCTCAGCGATGAGACCTTTGGACGCATTTGGCTGATTTATGATGAGGAAAGTGAAACGCAGAAACATCTGGCTGGTTACGTGGCACTCATTTTTACCTATAGCCTAGAAACCCACGGACGCAATGCCATGGTAGATGAGTTATTTTTGCGATCGCCCCATCGCGGCAAGGGTATCGGAAAAGAGGTATTTCGGTTTTTAGAGGATTTTTGCCAGAGCATGAACATGCCTGTGATGCATTTGCTTGTGGATCATCGGAATGCGATCGCGCATAAGTTTTACATCAAGAAAGGATTTAAACAGCAAGATCGTTACATTCTAAGTAAATGGCTTAATAAACGAAAGATCGAAAACTAAACGCTTTAGTTACCGTACAAAACGAGCATGGAGGGGATCGAACCCCCGACACCCAGGACCGGAACCTGGTGCTCTATCCACTGAGCTACATGCCCTAACGCCGCGATCATAGCAGATTTTTAGCTAAATGAAAAACGCCGTACTGCAAGTAAGCTGCCAAGCACGCCGATCGTAGAGCCAAACGCAATCAAGATTACTGGCAATAAAAACTGCACCCTAAGATCGGTTAGCATTCCGACCGTCAAAGACTTGATCAACTCAGGCTGATTGAGAATCACATCAGAAAGCAAATTTAAAATTACCGCCAGCATCATATAGGCGATCGCTGCCCCAACAATGCCAAACACAACACCCTGCAAGACAAACGGAAAATAAATCCATGTTGCCGTTGCCCCAACCAGTTGCATTACCTCAATTTCTCGCTTTCTAGCCAAGACAATCAGACGAATGGTGGTTGTGATCACCGCGATCGCAATCACCGTGAAAATTGCCACCAAAACAATACTGCTATTACCCATGGCACGACGCAGTTGTCCTAAACGTTCGACGACTTCATTGGTATACCAAACCTCATTCACCCCACTGATGCTAGATATGCGTTTTGCCACATCAGGCACGCGATCGGCTTTCACCGAACGCACCTTAAGCTCATCAACAAGGGGGTTGCCGCCTAATTGCTGCGTGGCATCACGGGAATCTCCTTTCCCCATATCTTTGAGGAGTGCCTTCCATGCCTCATCTTTAGAGATGATATCGACATCCGCCACGCCATCTAATAGCAGCAATCGCGGTTTTATGGTTTCAGCCGAGACATTTTCGTTCAAATAAACTGAGATTTCGAGTTGATTGCCCATTTGTCCCAAGACATTTTCGAGCTGCCATGTAACTTGTAAACTCGCACCAAATAGAAACAGCAAAACTGCCACCGTACTAATCGCAGCCCAGTTCATCCAGCCGCCGCGCCTGAGTCCGAGAAATGTTTCTCGCAGGAGGTAATCAATTTTGGCAAAAAATCTGAACATGGTGTTTTTTAGTTGTCAGTTGTTTGAGTCAAATACCGAATCTAAACTACATAGCCATCCCGAAGATGGATTACAGGATGATTGGCAGCGCGTACCATTTGCTCGTCGTGGGTTGTGACTAAAACCGTCACCCCAAAAGAATTGAGCTTTTTAAGGATTTTGATCACCTGCCATGCGTTCTCAGCATCAAGGTTCCCTGTGGGTTCATCGGCTAGTAATAGGGGCGGCGTGTTGACGATCGCTCTGGCAATACTAGTCCTTTGCTGCTCTCCGCCAGAGAGTTCCTCGGGAAAACAATCGGCTTTATGGGTCAGCCCTACCATTTTGAGCGCGGGTTGAAGGCGACGCTGAATTTCTTTATGGGTAAAACCCTGTGCCATCAAAACGAGTGCCACATTCTCAGACACTGTGCGACGGGGCACAAGCTTGTAGTCTTGAAAGACAATGCCAATCCGTCGCCGCAACATGGCTAGCGCATTGCCTTTTAGGGTATTTAAGTTAATGCCATTGACAATTACATCGCCGTAAGTTGCCTGCTCTGCGCCATACAGTAATTTCAGCAAGGTGGATTTACCAGAACCCGAGTGACCTGTGACAAACTTAAAATCTCCTTGAAAGAGTTCAAAATTAACGCAGTTTAGACCGACTGCGCCGTTATTGTAGGTCTTTTTGACATTCTCAAGGCTTACAATTAGAGGTTTGCCTTGATTGCCCCCGTCATTTAATTCGCCTCTAGTGGCTGGTGGACGGGGAATCGTAGAAGTTTGTGCTTCTGTAGCTGTACCTGGCAATTTTGAAACTGAAACGGGAGTCTTTAGCATGAGTAATAATTAGGAAACTCGATCGGCGTCGGTTTGGGCATGAGGGAAAATTTTACAAAGGCAGTCTCGATCGAAGTACGAACAGATGTTAGCTGGATCTATAAATTGGGGTTTGATGGATTTGTTGACATGATTATAGCCACCTACGTCAACGATTCGTTGTAGGTTCTAAGCCATTCTCACTAAGCTGAAATATGTAACTTCGATCGATTTGGTCATATTGCCTCTTAAATAAAAACTAGCTTTACAATTTTTGGCTGTTTTATATCACAAAGCGGTACAGTTTGTAACGGGGGCAGGGGCGAGAAAAATCAAGAGTTTTTGCGTAAGACATAGCAAACTGACTCGTATTACCGCCTGATTTTGACTGACACCAAAGATACGGTAAGCATCATAAAAGCTGAGAAAACTTTTTGCTAGCGCTTCACATAGTTTTAAAGTCATCGGTGCGGAGATAGATGCAGATGCATGGGTGAGCCGATCGGCGATCGCCAACTGCGCCATCACCAACTGAATTTCTACAGGTTCTTGAAATAGGAATTTCTGTTTAGGCTCGAAGGGCTGCCATCTAAAGGGAATCTGTCGATCGCGAAGTAAGCCCTCCCGTTCTGCGAGTCTGAGTAAAGCACAACAACGGGTATAGGCATATTGCACTTCCCACGGAGCCTCATAGTTCGTGTTGATATGCGAATCGGGTTGCCAGTCATATAAAGCTGCTAAGCAATCGATTAGGAAGCGATCGCTGAGTTCAAAGTTGAGCCACCCTTTTTCTGATACTTTGGCAGTAAATTGAGAATCCGCGATCGCATCTAGCCTTCCATTCAAACGATTCGCGATGATGAGAGGATCGAGCTGGCACAAATTGCCCAGACTTAAACTGACCGAAGTCGTGTAATGGCAGGTTGCGTCAGAGGAATACTTGGGATAACCCGCTTTTACCAGTAATTGAGCAGGTTTAAGCCTTGCACAAATCGATTCGTTAAATTCAGCAGCGAATTCAGGAGCGATTTCACGATTGAACTCACCATCGAACTCCAAAGCGATCGCTTCCATCAGTCTGGCTTCGAGAATTTGGCTAGGCGCTATCAGTAAAGTCACGGAAAAATCACGAATCGGTGCGGCAGCTAATCAATCGGTTGGCGATCGCTTCCATAGTAAAAATACCACTGACAAAGGGAAGATGACCTCTGGGGGCAGAGAGATTAAACGTGAGTTCGCGATATTGCTTCCAGTGGTAGGCTTCAAATAAAAAGAAGCTGGCGCGCCACCCGACGCGATCGCCAAATAATGCCCATGCTTCGCCTTTATCCCAACGGCTTTGGTCGCACCGACGCCAGATCGGTTGTTGGACGCTAAATCCAAAATGACCGTTGCTATATTTACGCCAGAGGCGATCGATCAGCCCCAAGTCTTCACAGGGAAATCGGGTGAAATGCGCCGCATTGAGGCGATCGCCGACATCGAGCTTGCAAAGCTGCCGCATAATCGCTGTTGTTTCTAAATCTGCCTGCCGCCATTTACCCGCCGCCAACAGGTCGCGTAGGGGCATATAGACCACACCGCTGTTTGAGAAAAGTTCTAGGGCGAGTTTGACTCTTGGTTCGCTGCGATCGCGCAATAGTTCGTAAGCTGACCATTGAATTTGCTCGGACTTGTCCTTTAACGACCGAATTAACAGATCCAATCCTCTCTGACCGTAATTTAATGCTTCTTGTAACGCCGCGATCCGATATTCAATGTCTTGGTTGCGATCGGAGATGCGCCTTTGTACGCCCTCTAAGCCACCTAAGACCACGCCTGCTTTGGGCATCGCCGCTTGACCGCCTAATACGACATCACGCTTTTGGGGCTGTTTTGGATCGTTACTCGTCATGGGTATGAGATTTAGAATGGCTGAATTTATATGCGATCGCTGCAAAAAAGCAGGAGTTGAAGCAATTCACTGCGATCTCTAGGGGGAGTTTGCATGAATTGATTCTCGCATTCCTTCAATAGGTTTGAACTTGGTCGATGCACTGCAATTATAGTAATCCTAAATGATCCATAAGAGATTCTTTCTTCTGCATAGAATCGTAGGGGCAATTCATGAATTGCCCCTACACACAAATCAGATAGGATCGCAGTTAGGTACATGATACCTGAAAACAAGGAGGCAAGAAGTCTAGAAAAATTGAGTGATATAATTTCGATCGAAGGTTAGATTTTACGATCGGGATCGATGAGATGATTGCTGCAAAAACTCTTTATGAGACTGACTTTAATCTTTGGTTAGAAGAAACGGCAACTTTACTGAGAGAAGGGAAAGTAGAGCGCTTGGATCTTGAAAATTTACTGGAAGAAATCGAAGGCATGAGTCGAAGCGAGAAAGATGCGGTAGAAAGCAATTTGATTCGAGTCATGCAACATCTATTAAAGTGGCGATATCAATCGCAGAAGAGATCGCCGAGTTGGGCTTATACGATTATCGAACATTCTCGAAGATTAAATAAGGCTTTTAAAAATAGCCCCAGCCTCAAGCGTCATTTCGATGAAGTATTTGATGAATGTTACGCTGCGGCTTGTCAGGCGGCTTCAGTAGAAACTCAATTGCCTTTGACAACCTTCCCAAAATCTTGTCCTTTTGCAAAAACTGATGTGTTGGATATCAACTCTGATGACTATCTAATTGAGTAATAGAAAATGCGATTTAACCAAGCAGGGGTCAAAACCGATGTCCTATAGCGAATTTAAAACTATTGCTCAAGTACAAGAAAAATTTGGGTTGACAGTGAAAGAGTCGGAAAATCTATTTGTGGATATTCAGCCCTTGGTTGTAAGTGATTATCTGCAACAAACCCTTAAACGAAATCTTTCCATTGCGAATGCAATTAATACCGAAAAGGCACGCTCTGAGCTGTTAATTGCACCCACCTTGTTGGAAATCCGTCAGATTTTTCACGAGCAGGTGGGATTTTTCTCTGGATCGGAATTTAATGTTGATGCAGAAGTTGGTTTAAATGGATTTTGTGATTTTGTTTTGACGGCTTCTAGTGAAATCTATGAGATTTCCTGTCCAGTGATGACGTTGGTCGAAGCAAAAAATGAAAATATTAAGGGTGGCTTAGGTCAATGTATCGCCGAAATGGTGGCTGCCCAACGCTTTAATGCCAGAAGCGATAGAAACTTCCCTATTTATGGTGTTGTGACAACGGGAATGATTTGGAAGTTTTTGCGGCTTGAAGAAAAAACTATTTGGATCGATCTAGAAGATTATTTTATTAAAGAAATCGCTAAGCTACTGGGTATTTTAGCTAGTCCTTTTCAAGTCTATTTTGCTTAGAGAGCGATCGATTGCCTTTGACAACTTTCCCAAAATCATGAGATTTCATGAGAATAGCCGCTGCCAGAAACCTCGTTTGGGAGTATCTGAATCAGCGATCGGTTTAATGTCGGCGAATGGCAAAAGCAATGTATCTTCGATGTGTTGGCGCACCTCACGGCTGACGTAAGATTTGCTGTTGAGGCAATCTACTAGCAGCTTATTAGCATTGTAATATTGCCGAAGTATTTCTTTTTGTTCAGAGGTGAACTGCCAGTCATAACCAATCTTACGATATTTGATCATAGTTTGGCGCAAGTCTTTGAGCCATTGCTTTCCATCCTTTTCCCACCAAGCTTTACGAACTTTATGAGATGCCGCTCGAGGGGGTAACCAAACTTTAAGTGCTTGCAAAGTCCGGTATAATACTTTGTCACCGATTTTAAGAGAGCAGTAGAGGGAGTAGCCGAAAGTTTGGGCGAGGGAGTGGAAGAGGGAGGGAGAGCCGTAGAAGACGTGGGAGGGGTCGAAGGCGAGGGAGGGAGCGAGGGAGAGGGAGTGGGCGAGGGAGCGATCAAGGTTGAGGTCAAGGTCGCGGTCAAGGTCGCGGTCAAAGTCGAGGTCGAGGGAGAGAGAGGGAGAGGGAGAGAGGGAGAGAGAGTGGTCGAGAAAGCGGTCGAGAGAGTGGTCGAGAGAGTGGCGGCGGGTGAGGGTGAGAGAGCTGTTGATCGTGAGGGTGAGAGAGCTGTCGATCGTGAGGTCGAGGGCAAGGGTAAGGTCGAGGTAGAAGGCTCTTAATGCGGCAGGTTTGTATGGAGCTTTAACAGAAATTGCTTTTTCTCTGACCCATACCAACATCTTTTGTAGTTTGGTATCTTTTGCCAGAATGGCATCGATCGCCTTTTTCATCGCCAACAATAAATCGTCAGCTTTGGTTGACATCTCGGTCGCAATTAAAAACACTTCGCGCCAGCGTTTGTCGTGAAGATAACCGATTAGAGTTTGCACCGCTTCAGGTGAAGAATTCCGAACAGTGATGATTTCCCGTGCGACAAAATATTCATGGAAAGTCAAATGCGAAAACGAATAGATGTCACTAGCTCGTTCCATTAATAATCCATGTTGCGCTTCGATGGAATTGAGGATCTTTTTACTGTCAACAATCAAGGTTTCAGGATCGTTCGCAGCTTCGGGTAAGTTTTGGATATAGGCAGCAATTAGGTCAGCGCCACGTTCTCGCTTGAAGAAATAATTGTTTTCTCCAAAGGTCGCCCATGCCATTTGACTGAGTAAATCTTCTTTACGCTTGGTAGAGAGATTTTTGTAAATCAGATCGCGTTCCTTGTCACGACTGTTATCCCATTTTTCGAGCAGCAGATCGATGCCCTTCGCGTACAGTTCGGCGCGATTTTCGATCAGGTTTGTCTCTTCCTCAAAAATCAGACATAGCAGCGTCAGTAAAAGTGGATTTCTTGCCTGTTCCTTGATGCGTGAATTAGCTTCCAATTTGCCCAAGAAGGCTTCTATCTTCTGAGGTGCTTTGGCTTGAAACCATTTTGCCACAAAGCTTTCGACTTGATTATCATTAAAATCTGCAACCTGAACCTCTTTGAAATCTTGGAAAATCGATTCCTTTGCGGCAAGCCGACAGGTGACGATGAGGCGACCCGAAAACGCTCCAGCCCAGTCTTGAATGATTTTCGAGATCCGTGCAACCTCTACCTGACTAACTTCATCCAAACCATCAAGCAGCACAAAACCTCTACCCGCATTAAGCAGTTGTTGCAGTTCCACCTTAGTTAGAAACGCTTGATATTTCTGCCAAACAAAGTCAAACAAACTCAGTTTGGTTTTGTAATATTCCTGCAACGTCACAAAAATTGGGACGCAATCGGCAAAGATCGATCCACCTAGACATAAAAGTGCCAATCGTTTGAGAAAAGTTGTCTTCCCCGCTCCCGGTCTCCCCAACACCATTAATTTGTCATAACGCTGCACAGCTTCAATTCCAGCGATACGTTCCGTTTTGAGTTCCAAACCATAAAAGCCATACTGGTTAAAATCAACATTTGCTGTTTCCTCTTGATATTCGAGCATAGCTTTAAATTGTTTGCTCAATACCCGATCGAAAATTTGCACGTCCGTGTAAATGTCATCAAGCGCGATCGCTTGCTCCATATTCAAAATCTTCATTTTCCCGCATTGGCGCATAATATCAGCGTGACAACGCGATCGCACCTCTCGCACGAGTGCGTCAATATCAGCCATATTTGCAGTAGCAGGATTTAACTTTTCCCGATCCACTTCGGGCGACTCTGGTCAATTGGGAGGCTTAGCAAAGTAGTTAAATGAAATAGTGCTATTGCTAATACCTTGCAAAATTGGTGCTTGAGGATCGTTAATTTGCGTTCCTTCACCACCAGCTGCCACATTCTGAATATTTTTCCCCTGCATTTGTCCAATATCGCGGTTTTCATGTTAACGAGGACGGGATTATAGGAGAACCGTCTTGGCATCACAATCTGAATACCATCCTACAATATCCTTCTTCGTCACAGTGTTAAGTGCATCTGCGATCGCGTT